>CADCWG010000036.1 GCA_902806335.1 uncultured Thermomicrobiales bacterium
CCGCGCCTGGCCGCCGGCGGGCCGGCACCCCAGGCCGCGCCCGGCGGGCTGCCCGACGGCACGGCACTGGTCACCTCGCTCCGGCTGCCGCTCTTCGGCGTCGGCGGTGCCGACGCCACGGCCCTGCTCGCCGGGCAGGTCGCCGACTGGCGGGAGGTGGGGGCGCCGATCGGGTTGGCGGTCGAGCCGCTGGCGCTCGAGGGCGTGGCGACCCCCGAGGGCGCGCCCGCGGAGACCCTGGAGGACTACGACGCCCTGGTGGCGGCGCTCGACGGACGGATCACCGACCCCGACGCGCCGAGCGGTGGCGTCGCCCTCGTCCCGCTCGACCAGGTCGACTTCCGGGTCAACGTCCTCGCCGTCGACGGCGTGGATCCCCTGCGCGACCGTGAACCGGGCGATGGGGGACCGCTGCGGATCGGCGTCGTCGGGGACATCATCCCCGGCCGCAACGTCCACGCGAAGATGGCCCAGGCGGGAGACTTCGCGCTCCCGTTCCGCGAGATCGGGCCGACCCTGGCGGCCTTCGACGTCACCATCGCCAACCTCGAAGGCAACCTGTCGGCCGCGCTGCCCCAGCCGGCCAACCCCAGTTCGTTCAGCTTCGTCTCCGACCCGGCCGTCGCCGAGGGGATCGCGGCGGCGGGGATCGACGCCGTCAGCCTGGCGAACAATCACACGACCTGGAACGACGAGGGGTGGGGTACCCAGGGCCTGACCGACACCATCGACGCGCTCGCGGCCGCCGGAGTGCCCCACTTCGGCGCCGGCCGCGACCTCGAGGAGGCCCGCCGGCCGTGGACCACCACCGTTGGGGAGACGTCGATCGCCTTCCTCGGGATCGACGGGGTGACGGCCAACCAGGACTACCCCGACCAGGACGAGGACATGGGCGTGGTCGGCGCCGACTGGGCGGCCGGGCCGGACTCGCCGGGCACCAACCCCTACGCCTCGGCCCAGGTCCTCGACGACATCGCCGCCGCGGTCGACGAGTTTGACGTGGTCATCCCCTACTTCCACATGGGGGCCGAGTACCGGTGGGTCGTGCCGGAATGGGTGGTCGAGGCGACCCACGCCGCGATTGACGCGGGCGCGACGATGGTCGTCACCAACCATCCCCACGTGATCCAGGGGATGGAGGTCTACGCGGGCAAGCCGATCGTCTACTCGGTCGGCAACTTCGTCTTCGACCAGATGTTCAGCGTCGACACCCGCCAGGGGCTGATCCTGGAGATCACCCTCGACGGCGCGGCGGTGGTCGGCATCCGGACCCGTGGCGTCGAGATCGTCGACTTCGTCCAGCCCCGCCTGATGACCGCGACGGAGCAGGCGGCGGTCATGGACCGGTTCTGGCGATCCACCGATCGCCTGGCTTCCAGGTAGGCTCTTCCGGGGCCCCCACGGCAACCGGAACGCCAATCGCCCCGCAACGCGGGCCACCCCGTGGCCCTGCCCAACGTGTGCCGCCACGGCTCGTCCCCGCCGAGGTCGTGGCCACGATCGGTCCCCGTCGCCGGGGGCCGGTGATGGCCGCGCCGCCAGGTGATCCCCCCGCGGGGGTCACGGGGCGGTGGTGGACGGAGATCGATGGTGCGAGGAAACGATGTCGCCGGGCGCCGCGCCGCGCCGGGGGCCGACCGGTCGGACCTGACCGGCCGGCCGGGGGGCACCGGGTTGACTCCGGCGCGGGGATCCGGTCTCACCTGGCTCCGGGCGTCGGGCCGGCGCCGGGCGGCCGAGACGCGACCCGCCCAGGCCCACGCCCGAAGGCTGGCGATCGCGGCGGTCATCGGGCTGCTGCTCGCGGCACCGGGCGGTGGCTGGGCACCGGTCGTGGCCAGCGAGACGGACCCGGGTGGGACCCCGGCCATCCGGTCAGCGCGGCGGACGCCCGGCCCCACCACGGCCGGCGCGATGGGCCGGGCGATGGGCACGCTCCTCCGTGGCGAGCCTGGTGTCTACGGTGTGGCCGTCGTGACGCCCGGCGGCGAGTCGCTCTACACCCGGAACGCCGACGTGCCGTTCGTCGCGGCCAGCCTCTACAAGCTGTTCGTGATGGCGACCGTCTACGAGCAGGAGGCCGCCGGGTCGCTGACCCTCGACGAGGTGATCGCCGTCTCCGGGACGGGGGCGCTCACTATCAGTGAGGCGGTCCGGGCGAGCATCGTCTATTCGGACAACGCGGCTGCCCTCGCCCTGTTTGGTCGTGTCGGCGGCACCCTCTCGGTCAACGGGCTCGCGCAGACCCTCGACCTGGACCAGACTTGGATCGCGGTCGATCCGCTGGCGGTGCCGGGATGGCAGCGCCTCCCGGCCGCCGACAGCACCGCCGTCACCACCGCGCGAGCGGACGACTTCGTGCTGACGGCCGGGTCCGGGGGCCTGGTCGACGTGACCACCCCCCGCGACGTGGCGACGTTCTTTTCGCTCCTCCTCCAGGGGCGGGTGGTGAGCGAGCGAGCCAGCGCCGAGATGGTCGCGGTGCTCAAGCAGCAGGCCGTCGACGATCGGTTCCCGGTCCTCCTGCCCGCCGGCGCGGAGGTCGCCCACAAGACCGGCAATCTGACCCAGGTGGTCCACGACGCGGGGATCATCTACACCCCGGCGGGGCCGGTGGTGCTGGCGGCGTTGGCCGAGGCCATGCCCGACGAGGCCAGGGCGGCCGAGGTCATCCAGCGGCTGGCGGCGATCGCCTACGACCCGTTCGCCGCGTTCGACGCCCTGGGGGCCGAGGGCGAGCCCTCCTCTCGCCTGGGCGACCTGCCGCGCTCGGCCGCGCCGCGCCGGTCGCGGCGGGTCCGCCCCGGGGCGCCACGACCACGGCGGCGAATCGGACCGGCTCCGGACCGGCGGTAGCGCGGTCCCCGGACGCGCCGTCTGGCCCCGCCAGGGGTGCCGGGCCGCGACGCCTGGGTGAGATGTCGGCCGTCGCCGGCGACGGCCGGGTATGGGCCGGTCCCACTTCTGGCCGTCGCGCTCGGGCGAGCCGCCCGATGGCCGCGCTCACCGACGCTCGGGTGGCCGCTCCCTCGGCCCATCGTCACTCGGGAGCGAGGGCAGGGCGGGCTGCGTGGCGGAGGGGAACGGCGCTGCCGCGTCCCCTGGTGCGGGGCCCGGTGCCGGGTAGAGCCACCCTTCCAGGAACCGGGTGACGCGGGGAAGCACCACCCAGGTCAGCACGCCGACCAGGAGGACGGTCGAGATCGCCGGCCGGACGACCATCGGCAGGAAGCCCAGGCGCGGGAAGAGCAGGACCGTCAGCAGCAGGCTGACGGGATAGGCGGAGGCCGCGGTCACCAGGAACATCTTCCACCGGGGCGGAGCCGACCGCGCGGGCCGGCCGGGAAGAGTGAACCAGGTCTCGAGTCCGGTCAGCTCGGTGCGACGCGCCCGCGAGAACCGTTCGGCGCGGTGGATCCAGTCGGCCCGCTCGGGCGAGTCCATCCAGGCGCGAAAGCGAGTCTGGTCGCTGAACTTGAGCACCGTGTGGTACTCGCGAGACCCGGGACCGGGGCGCAGCCAGGTCGCGCCGAGGTGCCCCGGGTAGCGGCTGCCGGCCGCCGTGATCCCGTGGGCCCACTCCTCGATCTCGGCCTCGTGTCCGGGCAGCACCTCCCAGGTGAACACCGCCGTCACCGGGCCGCCGACGGCTTCGACCTCCTCCGCGTCCCGGAGGAACGTCGAGTCCGGCGCGGGGCCGGCGGCCACGGGGCCGACCCGTCGGTCCCCCGTCGGGTCCATCACGGCGTCTGGCTCCGGCCGACCCGCGGGGCGGCGCGCCGGCCGGCCCGGCGGCAAGGACCCCTCCCGGTCTCCTCCCACCCCCCGCACCTCTCCATGGTCGGACCGGTTGCCGCGTCGAACGCGCGGTTCCCTACCGTCCTCAAGCCCAGCATGGGGTCAAACCTCCATTCGGTCGAGCGCAGTCCGCGCCGGGACCGGCTGCGCCCGGCGGCCGCGACCGGGCAGGACAGCCCTCCCGCGCCGGGGGCGTGTCGCCGGCGCCCGCGGGCACCGATCCCCGACCACCGATCACGGACTAGGCGCGGACGACCAGTTTGCCGCCCCGGGCGACGATCAGGTAGTCGCCGCCGGTACGCCGGAACATCACCTCGATCCCGTCGACGAGGTCGACGTGGGCGACATCGGTGAACACGATCGTCGCCGGCCCGCCGACGGCGTCGACCCTGCGGAGCGACGGCCAGAGCGTCAGCAGGGCGGCTGGTCGGCCCTTCATCTCGTCGCCGGACACCAGGATCTGGTAGACCGCCGCGCCGGGCAGGCGGAACGGCGCCAGCCCAACCGGGACCCGCAGCGCGTCGCCGACCAGGTCGACCGCCGTGCGGTCGAACGGCACCCGCCGGACCCGGCCGCCGGTGCCGACCCCGGCCGGCGTCCGCTCGGACGCCGTGCCGGGACGCGGGTCGCCGCTCTCCTCGGCCGTGGGCGCGGGAAGGTCGACACCGGTCGCCGGGACGATGTCGGGATCGCTTGGGTGACCGGTGTCGTCCACGGGATCCTCGCTGGGTCTCGCTGGGCCGGGGTGCCGCCATCCCGCCCGTCGTGCCGACGCGTGCGCCCCTGCGGCGCCGCCCGGGATCGCCCGTGGCTGCCGGGGACCGCCCGGGACCGATCGTCCGCCACCGAGCGTGTGCCAGCCGCGGGCTTTCGCTGGCCCGCTCGCTTCCCCATGCGGGGCGGCACCGGGCGGTGACGACGCACGACTATACTCCCGCGATTCCCCGGCTGCCGTCGTCGGGCGACGACCTGTCGGGGTCGGCTCGCTCGGCGGTGATCGTGGGCCGCCGTGTCCGTTCCGTCCGCCCCGGGAGGCAGCGCCATGACCCAATCGCAGACCGCGTCCCTGGACCGCGGGGCGGGTAGGGTCGAGGCCGTGCCGTCGGGTCTCCCCGTGACGCTGGCGGACGTGGAGGCGGCGCGGCGGCGGATCGCCGACTACCTGCCGCGGACGCCGCTCTTCCGCAGCGCGACCCTCGGCCGCCTCACCGGCACCGACCTCGCCCTCAAGGCCGAGAACCTCCAGCGGACGGGCTCCTTCAAGGCCCGCGGCGCCCTCAACGCCGTCCTCCAGCTCACGCCCGAGCAGCGGGAGCGGGGCATCGTCACCCTCTCGGCCGGCAACCACGGGCAGGGCCTGGCCTACGCCGCCGGGCTCGTCGGGGTCCGCTGCGTCGTCTTCATGCCGGAGCACGCCACGCCGACCAAGGTCGCCGCGATCCAGGGCTACGGCGCCGAGGCGCGCTTCGCCCCGACCATGGAGGCGCTCTACGCCGCCATGGACACCCACCGCGCCGAGCAGGGGCTCCACTTCGTCCACCCCTTCGGCGACCCGGCGATCGTCGCCGGGCAGGGCACGGTCGGGCTGGAGATCCTCGAGGACTGGCCGGAGACGGAGGCGATCGTGGTCTGCGTCGGCGGCGGTGGGCTGCTCTCGGGCGTGGCGCTCGCGGTCAAGGGGCAGCGGCCGGAGGTGCGGATCGTCGGGGTCGAGCCGGTCGGGGCGCCGACCGTCTCGCGCAGCCTGGCCGCGGGCAAGCCGATCACCCTCGACCGGATCGACTCGATCGCCGACGGCCTCAACGCACCGTTCGGGGCGCCCCTGACCCAGACGATCATCGCCGCCCTGGTGGACGACGTGGTGCTGCTGACCGACGAGGAGATCGTGGCCGGGCTGCGCCTGATCCTGGAGCGGGCGAAGTTGCTCGTCGAGCCCGCGGGGGCCGCGGCCGTGGCCGCGCTCCTGGCCGGCAAGGCCGGTATCCCGGCCGGCACCCGGACGGTGGCCACCCTCAGCGGCGGGAACGTCGACCTCGCCAGGCTGAAGACGCTGCTGTAGGAAGGATCCCGTTACGCAACCCGGGTCCTCCAGCGGGCTCTGTCAGAGCTACCGGCCCACTCGTAGAGGGCAATAGCGCTCAGCGCGACTGCGTGACCCGGATGAGACCGGTGAAGTTAGGCGGATAGATCGAGATCTGCCGGTCGTGTTCGACATACTGCGCACGAGGCTCGATTGCCCGAGCGCCTGCGCTCATTGGACCCGACGACGAGAAGAGGGAGGGTACTGCCCACGGAACGCGCCCCTTCCCGATCTCGACTCCCCTGGCGGCGGCGACTAGTATTGGCTTATGTCGATCATGCCAACCATCGCGTTGCCTTCCGCGTCCCCTGCCGTCCCGGCGCCGGCCTCGCTCGACGCCCCGCTCGGGATCTACCTGCACGTCCCCTTCTGCGCCCATGTCTGCCCCTACTGCGACTTCAACACCTACGCCGGCCAGGGCGGCCTGATCCCCCGCTACGTCGACGCGCTCGAGCGGGAGATCGCCCGCCAGGGGGGTGCCCTCGGCGGTCGGGACGCCGCGACGATCTTCTTCGGCGGTGGGACGCCCTCGCTGCTGTCGCCATCCGACATCGGCCGCCTGGTCCGCGCCTGCCGGGGGGCGTTCGCCGTCGCCGCGGACGCCGAGGTGACGCTCGAGGCCAACCCGAACGGCGTCGATCCCGCGTACTTCGCGGGGTTGCTCGAGGCGGGCGTGAACCGGGTCAGCCTTGGCGTGCAGACCCAGCAGCGGCGTGGCCTGCGCGTGCTCGGCCGTCAGCACGAGGCGACCGACGCCGCGGCCGCGTTCCGCGCGGCCCGCGACGCGGGGTTCGCCAACCTCAGCCTCGACCTGATCTTTGGCTGGCCCGGCCAGACCCCCGACGGCTGGGTGGCCGACCTGGATACGGTCCTCGGCTGGCCGGGGAGCGCCGGTGGGCCGGACGGACCGGAGCACCTCTCGCTCTACAGCCTGATCGTCGAGCCGGGCACGCCGATGGCCGACGCGGTCGCCCGTGGCATCCTCGCCGTGCCCGACGACGACGCCACGGCCGACCTCTATGAGGCGGCGATCGCCAGGATGGCGGATGCCGGTTATGTCCACTACGAGGTGGCGAACTGGGCCCGCGAGCCGGGGCTCGCCAGCCGGCACAACCTCGGCTACTGGCGCAACGGCGACTACCTCGGGCTGGGCGCCGGGGCCCACGGCCACCTGGCCGGCACGAGCCCGGCGCTGCCCGGGGCCAGGCGCATGCAGCACCTGCTCCCGGCGACCTGGGTCGCGGCGGTCGAGCGCGGCGACGACCCGACCTCGAACACCGAGGCGATCCCGCCCGCCACGGCGATCGGCGAGACGATGTTGCTCGGGCTGCGCCTGCTGCGGCAGGGCGTCGCCGCCGACGCTTTTCTGGCTCGCCACGGCATCGCCCTCGACGCGCTCTATGGGGCCACCATCGCCGAGCTGGCCGCCAAGGGCCTGGTCGAGCGGACGCCAGGCGGCGGAGTCCGGCTCACCTCCCGCGGTCTGCTGCTGGCGAACGACGTCTGCGCCGAGTTCCTCGACCCCGCGCTGCCGGAGACGGCCGTCCTGCTCCCGGGTACGGAGCGCACCCTGGCCGTGGACGTGGGGAGCCTGGCGTGAGGCGGCGGTCGGTGACTCGGACGGCCCGGCGACCTAGAGCGTCTATCGCCGGAGCCCCGTCGATGCCGCGGCGCCGCTTCCAGCGACGGGGGCGGGCCCAGCACCGGTGGCGGTGAGCGCCGGCCGGTTGCCGGAACTCGCCGGCCGGGAGTAAGTCGCGGTGCCATCGCCGCGTCCAGGCCCCGCCCGGCGCACCCCGGGTCGCCGCGCGACCGATCCTACTCCGGTCCGGCCGCCGCTTCCTTGGACACCGGCCGGACATTCCCCGCCCGCTCCCGACCTGCCCCCCGAGATCGCCGCGGCTGATGGGGTCCTACCGAATCCGGGTGGCCACCGGGGCGTCGATTGGCTTGCGGGCGGCCGGCTTGATCCGGCTCCCTGCCCGAGCGTCTGACTCCCGGGGACTTGCCCCGGGCGGACCAGGCCACCGCCCGCCCCCGATACCGCCACCCTGCAGCCGGACTCCGTCTCAGTCTTCCCCGTGGGCGAGGGTGTAGGCGGCCTCCCCGTCGAACTCCTGCAGCTTCTCGAGGTGCACCCAGCGGTAGTAGCGGGCGATCTCGGCGACCAGGTCGAGGATTGCCCCGTCGTCCAGCTCGGCCTCGGGGTTCTCCTCGGCGTCCCGCAGCAGGTACCGGCAGCGGTACAGGTCGACGGTGTCGACGACGGGCTCGCCGCCGTCGAGCGGGTAGACCTTGGCGCCCCGGTTGCTGACCATCTTGAGCGCCAGTGGCGTCCCCTCGGCGAGGCCTTCCGCGCTGCGGCCGAGCGCCTCGGGGCCGAGCGCCGTCTCCACGAAGACGTCGACGCCCACGACCCGGCGCCGGGTCGGCCTGACGAAGTCGATCGCGCGGCGCTGGTTTGCCATCCGCAGCGGCGAACGCTGACGGATCGGAGCGTGCCCCGGCGACCGGCCGAGGTTGGCGACCACCGCCTCGGTGTAGGCCTCGGTCGTCGCCGCTCCCTCGTCGCCGGCCACGTCGTAGGTCCGAACCGCCCCGTCCTCCAGGGTCACCAGCACGCTCCGCTCGATCGCGTCGGCCTCGGCGAACAGGTCGAGGTGGCGCAGCAGCAGCGCGGCCGAGAGGATCATGGCCGTCGGGTTGATCACCCCCCGCCCGGCGTGGCGGGACGCGACGCCGTGGACCGCCTCGAAGATCGCGACCTCGTCGCCGAGGTTCATCGACGGCGCGAAGCCCAGCCCGCCGGTCAGCCCGGAGGCCAGGTCGCTCAGGATGTCGCCGCTCATGTTGGCGGTGACGATGACGTCGAACCGCTCCGGGCGCCGGGCGAGCTGGTGGGCGCAGGTGTCGACGGCGATGTGCTCGGCGCGGATCCCCGGGTACTCCGGCGCGATCGCTTCGAAGGTCCGCCGGAGCATCCCCTCGGTGAGCTTCAGCACGCTCGCCTTGGTCGCGCAGTGGACTGTGGCGCGGCCCTCGGCGTGGGCGAGTTCGAAGGCGAGGCGGACGATCTTCTCGCAGCCCTTGCGGGAGGTGAGCTTGAGCGCCTGGGCCACGCCCGGCGTCTGAAGGTGCTCGATCCCGGCGTAGAGGTCCTCGACGTTCTCGCGGACGACCACCAGGTCGATTCCCCGCCCGGCGAACGGCGTCGGTACCCCCGGCAGGTCGCGGACGGGTCGGATGTTGCCGTAGGTCTCGAAGTACGTGCGGAGGGTGACGTTCGCGCTCTTCTCGCCGCCGTCGGTCGGCGTCCCGAGGGGACCCTTGAGGACGACGCGCGTCCTGGCGATCGAGGCGATGGTCTCGGGTGGAACCCCCGTCGCGATGCCGCGCCCGAAAGCCGTCTCGCCCGCCTCCTGGAGGTCCCAGGCGATCGGCGCGCCGGTCGCCTCGACCACCCGCCGGGCGGCGGCCACGACCTCGGGCCCGACGCCGTCCCCCGGGATCAGGGTCACCTCGTGGCGACCGGCCGCGACCTCCCGCGGCCGGTCGGAGCTGGGTCGGAGCTCCCGGTCCTCCGGGCGGACCGCATCGGTTCCCCGCTCTTGCACCGGGTCTCCCCCCACGCCCTGTCCCCCCGCGATGATCGGTTCGGCCCGGTGCCGGCCCGGCGGCCAGTCCGGCTGCCGTGGCTGCCGCCTGCTCGGCGCTCCCGCTGGGCACGGACGCCCGACGGCGAGGCACCGCTGGGTACAATGCCCACGTCCCCGCCGGCCCGCACCGTGCGGCCCCCGGCCGAGCCCACCCCGAGGCACCGCCGTGCCCAGCCCCACCGTCTCGCCCGGCGCCGCCAGCCGCCTGGCCGACCCGACCGGTCCGGGTGGGTCCGCGCGCGCGGCCCCGGACCCGGCGTGGGGCCCGGACCTCGAGCGCTACCGAGCCGCGGTCGCGCGGACCGACGCGCTCATCGAGCGGAACAATACCCCCGAGGGCAAGAGTCCCGCCGAGATCCGAGCCCGCGCCGAGCTGCGCCTCGGCCGCGTCCGCCGGTTCCTCGCCCAGCTCGGCGACCCGCACCGACGATACCCCATCGTCCACGTCGCCGGGACCTCCGGCAAGGGGTCGACCAGCACCGCCATCGCGGCGATCCTCGCCGCGGCCGGCTACCGGGTCGGACTCCACACCTCCCCCTACCTCCAGGCGCCCACGGAGAAGCTCCAGATCGACGGCCGCCTCGTCGGCCCCGACGCCTTCGCCGACCTGGTCGACGGGGTGCTCGCCGCCCACGACGAGTGGCGCGCCACTGGGGAGGACCAGCTCACCTACGGCGAGGTCTGGGTCGCGCTGCTCGCAACCTACTTCGCCCGCGAGGCCGTCGATGTCGCCGTCGTCGAGGTCGGGGCCGGCGGTCGGTTCGACCTGACCAACGTCGTCGACCCGGCGGTCAGCGTGATCACGTCGATCGGGCTCGACCACACCGTCACCCTCGGCGGCACCATCCCCGAGATCGCCTGGCACAAGGCGGGGATCATCAAGCCCGGCGCGCCGGCGGTCACCGCGGTGACCGACCCGGCGGCGCTCGCGCCGATCGCGGCCGAGGCCGACCACTCCGGCGTGTCCCTCGGTCGGGTCGTCCCCGGCGCGACGTTCGAGGTCCTGGCCGCCGACCCCGACGGCACCACCTGGCGGGAGATCGGACCCGACGGGACGCCCGGGCCGGCACTGCCCGCCCAGCCCGGGCGCTTCCAGGCCGCGAACGCGGCCACGGCGGTCGCGGCGGTGCGGGCGCTGGTGGCCCTGGGGCGTGGCTTCGCCGTCTCGGAGCGGGCCGTCGCCGCCGGGCTCGTCGCCGCCGGCATCCCCGGGCGGTTCGAGACGGTCCAGCGCGCGGACCGCCCCGACGGGGGAGTCGTCCGGGTGGTGCTCGACGG
The DNA here is from genome assembly GCA_902806335.1 of uncultured Thermomicrobiales bacterium. Lineage (GTDB taxonomy): Bacteria > Chloroflexota > Chloroflexia > Thermomicrobiales > UBA6265 > CADCWG01. Next base: position 10,813 of record CADCWG010000036.1, read on the forward strand.
TGCCCACAACCCGGAGAAGATCGCCGCCCTGGCGACCGACCTGGCCGCCCTGCGGCGGGGGCGACCGGGCCAGGGGCCGGCGGCCGGCCGCCTGGTGGTCGTGCTCGGCGCGCTCGAGGCCAAGCAGCACGGGGCGATGGTCCCGCCGCTCCTGCCCCACGCCGACGCGCTGGTGGTCACCGCGCCGCGGGTCCTGGCCAAGCCGGGGGTGGCCCCGGAGGACCTCGCGGCCGCCGTGCGCGGCGCGGGCTGGGACGGCCCGCTGGCGGTCGAGCCCGACCCCCGGGTGGCGATCGACCGGGCGATCCAACTCGCCGGGGACGGCCTGGGCGCGACGGTGCTGGTCACCGGGTCCCTCTACCTGGTCGGAAACGTGCGGGGGCGCTGGTACCGCGACGAGAGCGTGGTTCGCCAGCGGACGCCGTGGCCGGTAGAACCCGGCCAGGGTGGCGGGTCGCGCGGGGTGGGCGAGCCGCCCCCCGCGCGACGACAGGATCGGTGAGCGCAAGAGCGGGGAGGCCGGTCGCGATGGAGCCGGGGGAGGATGCCGAGGGTGGCCAGGGAAGCGGCTCCCCAGCCGCGGCGCCCTCGGCCGTCCCGGACGGAGACGCCGCCGATGTCCTCGCCGCCATCGTCCGCATCACCCGCGTGATCGGCGCCGGCGGCGAGATGGTCACGGTCTTCGACGCCGCCGCGGACGAACTGGCCCATCTGATCCCCTTCGATCTCTGCTCGGTCGCCCTCCTCAACCCCTCGGGCGAGTCCTTCCGCGTGATCAGTCACCGCGGCCGGATCCCGCCGACCGTCGGCGGTGGCGACCGCCCGCTGGTCGGGACCGCCGGCGGCTGGGTGATTACCCAGGCGCGCCCGCTGGTCTATCACGTCGGTCCCGAGGACCGCTTCCTCGACGACGACCGCCGGCGGGCGGCCGGACTGCGGACGGCGATCTACGTGCCGCTCCTGACCGACGGGGCTCCGGTCGGCGTGCTGGCGGTCGGCAGCCTGCGGCCCGACGCCTACAGCGACCGGGACCTCGCGGTGCTCGGGATGGTCGCGGACCAACTCGGCCTGGCCATCGCCGCCAACAACCTGCGCCAGGACGCCGAGCGCCGCGCCGCCCGGGCCCAGTTCCTGGCCGGACTCGCCAGCCGGTTTGACACCTCCCTCGGGACCACCGAGACCCTCCAGGCGGCGATCGACGGCGCGGCGACGGTGCTCGGCGACCTCAACGCCATCCTGCTGCGGGATGAGGAGTCCGGTGAGCTGACCCTGCGCGAGCTGGGTCATCCGGACCCAGCCGTCCGCGATCGGGCCCGGACGGCCTTCGCCGCCGCGCCGCCAGGGGAATGGGAAGCCGCCCTGGGGGCCGCGCTCGCCGGGCAGCCGCTTCTGGCTCCCGACCTCGTCGCGGACGCCATCGGACCGAGGCTGCGCGAGGCGATCGATCGGCTCGGGGTCGCGACGGCGCTCGTCGTGCCGCTGATCGCCGGCGGGGAGGTGATCGGCGTCCTCGCCAGCGCCCACCTGACGGCGGGGCCGACGGGGGTCGACCGGCGCTTCGGCCCGGACGACCTGACCCTGGCGCGGGAGCTGGCGGGGCACGTCGCCGGCGCGGTCGTCAACGCCCGCCTCCATGCCGCGACCCGGCGGGCGCTCGACGAGAGCGAAGCCCTCCGCCGGATCGGTCAGGAACTCGCGAGCAGCATCGACCAGGACCAGGTCCTCGCGTTGGTCTCCACCTTCACCCGGCTGCTGCTCGGCGCCGACTACGCGGTCGTCGCCCGCGACGCGGGGTCGCCCGCCGTCGCCGCCGCGGGGTCGTCCGCAACGGCGTCCGGGGAGGTTCAACCGGCCGCGGCGGCCGACCTGGTCCGGCGCACGATCGCCGATCGTCGCCCGGTGGCGATCGAGGGGCTCCCCGACGCCCGCGGGCTCCCACGGGAAGCGCTGCGGATCGACGCGGTGGACGGGATGCGGGCTGGCCTGGGGGTGCCGCTGGTCGTCGGTGAACGGGTCTTCGGGGCCCTGGTGGCCGCGTACCGGAGCCCGCACCGGTTCCAACCGACGGAGATCCGGCTGGCGGAGAGTCTGGCGGGCCAGGCCGCGATCGTGCTGGAGAACGCGCGGCTGTTCGACCAGGCCCAGAAGGCCCTGGCGCTGCGGGAAGAGTTCCTCGCCACGGCCGCCCACGAGCTGCGGACGCCGCTGACCACGCTCCGCGGCCGGACCCAGCTGCTGCAGCGACGCCTCGGGGCGTCGGGAGTCCTCGCCGAACCGGACCGGGATGCGTTTCGCGTGGTCCTGCGGCAGATCGATCGGCTCGGTCGGATGGTCAACGACCTGCTCGATGTCTCGCGGATGGACGCGGTGACGCTCCCCCTCCGGCGGGAGGCCGCCGACCTGGTCTCGCTGGCGCGGGAGGCGGCCGCCGAGGCCAACACCCACGACCCGCACCAGTCGATCGTCGTCGCGGTCGGCGCGGGCGGCGCGGGCGGCCTGGTCGGCTGGTGGGACCCGTGGCGAATCCAGCAGGTGCTCACCAACCTGCTCAACAACGCCCAGCGCTTCTCACCGCCCGGGGCGCCGATCGAGGTCGCCATCCGCCGCCACGGCGACGAGGCCTGGCTGGCCATCACCGACTCCGGCGCGGGCGTTGCCGAGGAGGACCTCGACCGGATCTTCGAGCGCTTCTACCGGGGCGACGTCTGGTCCCGCGCCGGGCTGGGGATCGGGCTCGCGATCTGCCGCCAGGTCGTGGCCAGCCACGGCGGTCGGCTCTGGGCCGCCTCCGAAGGGCCGGGCCGCGGCACGACCTTCACCTTGACGCTCCCCCTGGGCGGCGTCCCCGGCGGTTGATCGCGGCCGTCGGTGGAGCACCGCCGGGCCGATTGGATCGGACCGATTGTGCCCCGGGCGGACCCGGGGTTGGGGGTGGCGCCGGCGCGCCCGTCCGACGCAGGCAGGTCGGCGCGTCGCGGCGCCGGCGCCGCGGCCACGCATGGGGGATCCGGCTGTTCGGTGGTATGGGGGCTTGCCCCGGGCTGGCTCGAGCACCGCCCTCCGCTCGGTACCACCACCGTACAGCCGAGTTCCGTGTGAGCCAGCACGGTTCGAACCGGATCGGAGACACGCGATCGGCCGCGACCGCTGCGTCGGCGGTCGTGGCTCGCCCTCCCGGGGGGATTCCCCCGCCGCCCCGATGCTCCGAGCCGGTGTGATCCCTGCCGACCCGGCGTCCCGACGAGCGAGCGGCCCGGCGGCCGTGTCGGCTGGCCGACGATCCGCGGGCCGACACGGCCCCGCCACCGCGGCGCGTATCGCGGCCTATGGTGAGACAGGACGGGGCGGCGCCAGATGGCGTCGCCCCGTCGGTGGTGCGTCCGGGTATGGCACGACGGTCAGTGGCGGCGTGCCACCGGCGACTCGATCTGGGGATCGTCCGCCCCGTCCGCCCCGTCCGGCCGCCGCAGCGAGGCGACCACGCCGATGATCGTGGCGATCAGGCCGCCGATCATCAGGCCGAGCCCGATATTGGTCTCGAACTCGCGGCTGACGGCGAAGGCCTGGCCCATGCCGTAGACGACGAGACCCACCACCGCGATCGGCGCCCCGAGCCCGATCAGGTAGATCCGCCAGTGGCTCAGCTCTTCGCCCATCGTCGCCGTGCCCTCCCGTCAGGCCGCCGCGTCGCGGGGCGATACCCCGGACGGTCCCCGCTCGTCTGCCGCTCAGGCTATCGGATCGGGGGCCGGGCGTCGAGGGGAGCGGTCGACGGTCGTGCAGCCCGGCCGGGCTGGCGGCAGCGATCTGGGTGAGGGATGACAGGGGGCACCCGCCTCGCGCTCCGATCACCGCGGCCCCGAGCGGCGGCCTGGCACGGCGGGTGCATCCTCCGTCCCCCGAGACAGGGTCTGGCCGTCGACCGCGCGGCGGTCGCGGCCTGACCCGGAGCGTCCGCCGGGACGTCCGGCAGGAGGGACCCGATCGTGTCCGAGCAGGAGCAGCTGCAGCCACCGCAGCACCAGGACCAACAGCCCGGCGTCGAGTCCGAGATGACCCCGCGGCCGGCGGCCGAGGACCGGCAGTACCGCGGCAGCGGGAAGCTCGAAGGCAAGGTCGCGCTGATCACCGGGGGCGACAGCGGGATCGGACGCGCGGCGGCGATCTGCTACGCCAAGGAAGGCGCCGACGTCGCGATCCTGTACCTCAACGAGCACGGCGACGCCGAGGAGACCCGACGCCGGGTCGAGGCGGAGGGTCGGAAGGCGATCGCCATCGCCGGCGACATCGGCGACGAGAGCTTCTGCCAGCAGGCGGTCCAGCAGACCGTGTCGGAGCTGGGCAAGCTCGACATCCTGGTCAACAACGCCGCGGAGCAGCACCCACAGGACAGCATCACCGACATCACCGCCGAGCAACTCGAGCGGACCTTCCGGACCAACATCTTCGCGATGTTCTTCCTCACCAAGGCGGCGTTGCCGCACCTGAAGGAGGGCAGCGCGATCGTCAACACCACCTCGGTCACGGCCTACCAGGGGAGCCCGCAACTCCTCGACTACTCGTCGACCAAGGGCGCGATCGTCGCCTTCACCCGCTCGCTCTCGCAGAGCCTGGTCAAGCAGGGCATCCGGGTCAACGCCGTCGCGCCGGGGCCGATCTGGACGCCGCTGATCCCGGCGACCTTCCCCGAGGACAAGGTGGTGAGCTTCGGGGGCCAGGTGCCGATGGGGCGACCCGGGCAGCCGGAGGAACTCGGCCCCAGCTACGTCTTCCTCGCCTCCGACGACAGCTCGTACATGACGGGGCAGACGCTGCACCTCAATGGCGGCACCGTCGTCAACGGCTAGGACGGCGCGGTCTCCGGCCCGCCCGTCACCGACCACAGAATCGGCTCCGGCGAGACCGGGGCGGGTCACGGGGCGCGGGGGCAACGCGTCGCCCCCGCGCCCCTGCCCCGGTCATCGCGTGTGCTCGGAGGGCCGCAGATCGGCCCTGGGGAGCACTCCCCCTGAAGGTGCGGAGCGCTGGCCGCTTGGGTCCCCATCCGGGTGGTGACGTCCTGGCCCTGGCACGGGATCCGGTCGATCGCCGGGCCGCCGCCCGGCGGGTCATCGGTCGGCACGCCCCCACACCACCACCGAACAGCCGTGGTCTGAACGTGGGCGGACCCTTTGCCCTTGTCGCGTCCTTGGCAGGGCCCAGCCGGCGGCTACGGTTGGAACAACTGCTCGAGGGTCACGAAGGAATAGCCGTCCTTAGCGAGAGCATCGATGATCTCGGGGAGCGCCTCGTAGTCGCCCCCGCCCGAGCCGACGTGGAAGAGCAAGATGCCTCCCGGCTCGGCCCCGGTGATGCAGTGCTGGGCGATCTCCGCCGGTGTCCAGGCCTTCCAGCCGAAGGAGTCAACGGTCCACCAGATGGTGAGGTAGTAGCCCGCGGCGTAATAGTCTCGAAGCGAGAAATTGTCGTAGTCGCCATAGGGCGGGCGAAAGTACGGCTTCATGTCGTACCCACCCGTGACCTCGGTCACGATCTGGTCCGTCCTCGTCAGCTCGTTGACCGTCTCCCAGCTGGTCTCCGGTTCGCCTCCCGTCGAGGCGCCGGTCGCCGAGCGGTGCGAGTAGGTGTGGTTGAAGAGCTGGTGGCCCTCGGCCACCATCCGCCGGACTAGGTCCGAGTTCATCTCCGCCCAGGTTCCGGTGAGGCCGAAGCTTGCGGCGACCCCTCGCTCCTTCAGGAGGTCAAGGATCTCGGACGCGTAGCCGCGGTCAGCACCGGCATCGAAGGTAAGCGCGATCTCCCGTCGCCCGCTCTCGCCGCGATCCACGATCAGGCTGGAGCCGATCCCCGGGTCAGGTGGGGGCGCCGGCCGTGGTGTGGCGTTCGGATTGGGAGGCGGCGGGGCCGGCGCGCCCCCCGCGGCCAGGGTGACGTCACCGCTGGCGATGGTCCCGGGCGTCGCGGCGGGGTCGTTGGCGACCGGCTCGGGGAACTCCTCGGCGTAGGCGACGATCGCCTCGACGTAGGCGGCGACGATCGCCTCGTGCCCCTCGGGGCTGGTCAGGAACGCGGCGTCGTCGGGGTTCGAGAGGTAGAGCGACTCCGCCACGACGCCGGGCATCGTGGAGCCCACGAAGGGGCGCTCCGGCACGTCCGGGCTGAGGATCGCGAGGTTCCGCAGGGCTCCCGGCGGCGGGGTCACACCCTGGTCGAGCCGCGAGTCGTCGAAGGCGCCCATGAACGGAGTCTCGAACCCGGCCGCGGCGAACTGCGTCCCGAGGGCCGTGGTCAGCCGATCGGCGAGCCAGGCGCTGCGCTCGCTGTCGGGCCGTCCGTCCGCCCACCACGCCTCGTAGCCGCGCTTCTCCGGGTTCTCCGAGCCGTTGATGTGGACCGAGACCAGCACGTCGGCGCCCGCCGCGTTGCAGGCGTTGACCCGGGCCTGGAACTCGTCGATGTTGCTGGGGGCGTCGCCGTCGCCCGGCTCGAAGACCCCGTTGCCGTTGACGTCGGTGGCCGTCTCCCCGTCGCGGTTGACGTCGGCGTTCTCGGGCCAGGGGTTGACCTCGGTGTCGCGCTCACGGTTGAGCACGACCCGGATGCCGCGCGACTGGAGCCGGTCGCGGATGTCCAGCGCCTGCTTGAGGACGAGGTCCTTCTCGTAGACCTCCTCCCCATTCCCGTCGACGGCGACCTTGCCGAGGTCGATCCCGCCGTGGCCGACGTCCAGGCAAACCGTCCAGGGCGCTGGGCCGGGGGCGGGGGCGGCGACGGTCGCCGTGGGCGCGGGAGCGGGGATCGTCGCCGGGGCCGTCGGGAGCGGGGTCGGCGCGCTCAGCGCCAGGTCACCGTCCCCATTGTCGCCCAGGAGTCCGCGAGCGCCGGAGACCACGAGCCCCGCGGTGAAGAGGAGCGCCAGGCCGAGCACGGCGATCGCGCCCAGCATCGGCAGGTAGTCCGGCGACCCGCGCCGGGGAAGACCCCGCATCGATCCCTGTCGCTCCTGACCCGCGGGCGACCACGACGGCGCCCACCCAGGGTCGGCCCCGACCCACTCAGACCATGCCTCGATGGGCCCAGCGTAGCATAACGGCGCGCCGGGTCGTCACCGGAGCCCATACGTACGCCCGCCCAGCAGGCGCCGGGCGGTGTCGGGCCAAGCCGCCCCGGGCGCCGACGGGCCAGGCGGAGGGCCGGCGGCGTCGGAGTCGTCTGGCGTGCGGCGGCCGGCGTGTGGCGGCAGGCGTGTGGCGGCCGCCGTGCCACCGTGGTCAGTCCTGCTGCAGTTGGCGGCCGAGCTTCGACGGGTCGAAGAAGGCGCGGAAGCGGGTGATCGCGCCGCTCGCGGGGTCGATCTCGAGCAGGCTCACGCCCTCGTACTCGACCGGATGGCCTTCGGGGCTCGTGCCCTTCGTCGTCCACTCCAGCGCCGCGCGGTCCTCCGTCGCGAAGACGTTGCGGAACTCCGAGCGCATCTCCCCGAAGTTGGCGCGGTAGCGGGACCAGAAATCGCGGGCACCATCCTGGCCGGTGAAGGTCCGCGGCGAGACGACGTTTCCGATGTCGGCGTCGTCCGCGTAGGTGCCGACGATCGGGTCGGCGTTGCGATTGCCCTCGAGCTCCCAGAGCGCGTCGATGAACGCGCGGGCGACCTGATCTCCGGTTGCCATCCCCTGCTCCCCTCCGTCGCACCGGTCGCGCCGCGGCGACCCCGTCAAGGCTCGACGGCCCGTCCGCTCGTCGACCGGGTCCAAACGGTGGTGACGGGTGCAAAGCCGGTGCCAGGCGCTCGGGGCGGCAACCGGCGCCGCCCACGGTTGTCGCGCGGGCGACCGCGGGCGATGCTCGCGCGGACACTCGACCGGGCGCCGCCCGCCCTGTCGCCGGGTGCCGGCCCGGCCCCCTGGCGACGGCGATCCGGCGGGGCGTATTCTCTGACGTGAGCCGACATGGGCGATAGGTAGGCGCTGCCTTGGGCTGCGCCCAGGATTCCAGGAGCAGGTGCTTTGGCAACCGCGACCGACGCCGCGGCGGCCATTGCCCGCCCGACGGCCGCACCCAGACCCGCCGAGAGGCCGCCCACCGCGGCCGCCGTCGAACCGCCGATGGTCGAGGTCCACGACCTTCGCAAGGAGTACGGCCAGGTCCGGGCCGTCGCCGGTATCAGCTTCGCCGTCGCCCCGGGCGAGGTCTTCGGCCTGCTCGGCCACAACGGCGCCGGCAAGACGACCACGATCCGGATGCTGACCGGCCGCACCCGGCCGACCGGGGGCAAGGCAATCATCGCCGGCCACGACGTTGCCGTCGCGCGGGACGCGGTCAAGCCGCTGATCAACCTCGTCTTCGAAGACCAGAACCTCTACGAGCGCTTCAGTGGGAGGGAGAACCTCCGCATCTTCACCGACCTCTACGGCACGCCCCGATCTCGGGCCGACGAGCTGCTGGAAGAGGTGAACCTGGTCGAGGCCGGCAAGCGGAAGGTGAAGACCTACTCGACCGGGATGAAGCAGCGGCTGCTGGTCGCCCGGGCGCTCATCAACCGGCCGAAGGTGCTCTTCCTCGACGAGCCGACCCGCGGTCTCGACCCGACCTCGGCGCGCGACCTCCGGGCCCTCATCACCCGACTCAGCGCCGGCGGGACCACGGTCTTCCTGACGACCCACTACATGGAGGAGGCCGACGAGCTCTGCCACCGGGTCGCCTTCCTCAGCCAGGGCCAGTTGGTGGCCCTCGACACCCCGCGTGAGCTGAAGCTGCGCTACGGCCAGCGCACGGCAACGGTTCTGACCCGTGACCGACGGGAGCACCGGATTCGCCTCGACGACCGCGACGACGCCGCCCGGCTGGCGTCGTGGATGGCGGACGACCAGATCCTGACGCTCCACTCCCACGAGGGCACGCTGGAGGACGTGTTCGTCGCCCTCGCCGGACGGCCGCTGTAACCGGGATCGTCGGGCCGGCTCGAGGGAACCCGTGCCACAGCCGGGGCGCCGTCCCGGCTCGGACGGCGTTTCGCCGCTCGGACAGAGATGCCAGCGGCAGCCGGTCGCTCCTCTGATGCTCGGTACTGCTGCTGGACGGGCGTCCGGACCGATCGACGGTGAGCGTCATTCGATCCACAGCCCAGGGAGACGCTATGCACCCGCGGATGATCCGCACGATCTTCGACAAGGACCTTCGCGACGCGATCCGCGACGCGCGCGTGCTCTTCGCGATCCTCTTCCCGATTGCGCTCGGCCTCTTCTACGATGCGACCGCTCCCGACGAGGATCCGACCGTGCCTCGCTACCGCGCAGTGGTCGCTACTGACGGTCAGACGGACTTCCCCCAGGCGCTGCTCGAGGTGGCGGGCCAGGGCATCGTGCTGACCGTCGACCAGGTCGCCGATCAGGCCGAGGTCGAACGCCGGGTGGCCGCCGGCGACGACGACCTGGGCCTCGTGCTGCCGCCCGGCTTCGACGCGGCCGTGCGCGCGGCGACGGGGGGCGGCGCCCCACCAAGCATCACCGTCCGCGAGCCCGACGACCCGACGCCGGGGACCTACTACCTCCTGGCGGCCCTCGACCCTGCCCTCCGCGTGCTCGCCGACCAGCGGCTCCCGGCGACCATCGAGGTCGATACCGCGGTCGTCGACCCGGCCGACCTCGACATCCTTGGACGCGTCGGGCTCAACCACTACCTGGTGCTGGGGACGGTCATGCTCCTGATCGGGATGACCGCGATGCTGGTGGTGCCGATCATCCTGGCCGAGGAGGCCGAGAAGAAGACCCTCGACGCGCTGGTGATGATCGCGTCGCACACTGACGTCGTCGTGGGCAAGGCCCTGGTTGGCCTGACCTACGTGGTCGTCGCGGTGTCCTTGCTGCTCGGCGTCACCCGCATACGCCCGGACGACCTGTTGGCCTTCGGCGCGGCGCTCGTGCTGCTGAGCGTCGCCCTGATCGGATTCGGGCTCCTCCTTGGGAGCGTCTTCCGCAATGCCAACCAGCTCAACACCTGGTCAGGCGTCTTCATCCTCCCGGTGCTGACGCCGGTCTTCCTCGTCGGTCTCTCTGAGCCCGGCTGGCTCGTTCGCCTTCTCGACGTGCTGCCGACGAGCCAGGGGACCCGACTGGCGATCAACGGCCTCACCGGGGAGGCGATCTTTGCCGACGCCTGGCTCAGCTACCTGGTGATCGCCGTCTGGGGGGTTGTCGCCTACGCGCTCCTCGCCTGGCAGCTCCGGCGACGGGAGGCCTAGCGCGCCGCCGTGCCGTGGTCGCGCGAGCCGCCGCCTCGGGTGCGGGACGGCCCGTGGGGAACGCTGGCCAGCGTCCGCGGGGACCGATCCGGTTCTCGCACGACGGCACCGGGAGAGGCGGTGCACGTAGCAAGGGGCACTTGTTCGCTAGCTCTGAATGGTAATTATGTCTACCCCGCCATCGTCGTCGACGGCCAGGCAGGATTTTGATTTTTCCGCCGTTACGGGGCAGCCGTAGCCGCCGATCTCGATCACGCCGGTTTGAACCGGAGCGGGCAGCCACGCATCATATGCGGATGAAAGTAACGACTCAACTGGCGCCATCAGATACGAGGATCTCGTAAACTCTCAGATCGATGGCGCGATCACTAAGCCCCTAGGCGCGGACGCGGGGAACTCAGCGGGGCTGGCGAAATCCGGCGTACAAGGACCGGCACCCAGCCACAGTCCATAACCTCGTGTCAGAGCGGTCCTAACGGCTCATGCCCCTACCGGTCTCAACTGAGTGAAGCTGGCAGTGAACCTGCCGAGCGTCGGTCCTACGATCACTCGGATTCGGTAGGAATCGTTGCCGATTCGTGCCGCTGTCAGCGGTTCTTATGACATCGACCGCCGTCCCATCATGAGCAGTCGCCGAGCATCCTTCTGCCCCAAGCAACGGCTCCGCACGTGAGCCTGGCTGCGACTTCGCTCTCGCCTCTGGGGCACGTTTGGGAGCCGTAGCCGAACGGCCACACGCGAGGGCACTGCCGAGCCAGGGATAGGTCGCTACGCCGCTTCGGCCCGGTCGGCGGCGTGGGCCAGGCGGGATCGCAGGAGTACCAGCACCGCGGCCTCCTCCGGTGGCAGGTCGGGGAGGGTCGCGGCCAGCTCGTGCTCCGCCTGAGCCTGGAGCGTCCGCAGCATCGTCCCGTCGGCATAGGACTCGAGCACGGCGGGGTGGACGTAGGACTTGCGGCAGATGGTGCGCGTGTTGCCGAGCCGCTGGGCGACCGCCTCGACCGCCCGCAGGATGTTCCGCTTCGCCTCGGCCTCGCTGTCGAACGCGCCGAACTCCTGGAGGGCTTGTGCCGCCAGCACCGTCCCCGCCCAGGTTCGGAAGTCCTTCGCCGTGAACGCCTCGCCGGCCACCTCGTGCAGGTAGCCGTTGACGTCGGCGGACGTCACAGTGCGGCGCTCGCCGTTGCCGTCGGTGTACTGGAACAGCTCCTGTCCGGGCAGGTCCTGGCAGCGCTTGACCATCGCCGCGAGGCGCCGGTCGCGGACGGCGATCTCGTGCTCGACGCCGCTCTTGCCCCGGAAGTGGAAGCGGATCCGGCTGCCGTCGACCTCGACGTGCTCGTCGCGCATCGTCGTGAGCCCGAACGACTCGTTGGTGCGCGCGTACTCCTCGTTGCCGACGCGGATCAGGGTCGTCTCCAGCAGGCGGACGACCGTGGCCAGCACCTTCTCGCGGGACGTGCCGGGGCGCCCCATGTCCTCGGTGGCGCGCTGCCGGATCCTGGGTAGCGCTTCCCCGAACGCCAGCATCCGTTCGAACTTGTTCTCGTCGCGCACCTCCCGCCAGCGGGGATGGTAGCGGTACTGCTTGCGACCCTTGGCGTCCCGCCCGGTGGCCTGGATGTGCCCGTTCTGGTCGGCGCAGATCCAGACGTCGGTCCAGGCGGGCGGAATCGCCAGCGCCTTGATCCGCTCCCGCGTCGCCTTGTCCCGGATCGGCCGGCCGTCCAGCCCGAGGTAGCTGACGCCCTTGCCGGCGCGGCGGCGCCTGATCCCGGGGCCGAGGTCCGTGACGTAGCTGAGCCCGGCCGACTCCGCCGACGCCACCGGGTCGAGAACGGGGGTGACGACCTGCGCCCCGTCCTCCCCTCCTAAGGCCGGCGAGGACGTCTCCGGGGTCGCTGCCTCGCGGGCGGGCTCGTCGGCAGGCACCGCCCCCACGGGGCGATGGTCCGCGGCCGGTCGGGGGGACGCCTTGGGCGGGCTCAGGGTGGTCGGAGCGGCTGTCTGCATGCGTGGGGTCCCCATGGGCGTGGTCGAGCGGTACTCGGATCCGGCGGAGGTGGGTCGGTGGCGCGGGGCGGGGCGCGACCGCGCTAGTGCAGCCGCCGTGCCAACCAGGACCCCCCGCCCACACGACCGCGACAGCGAGGGGCGTCCACCCGGGTGGAGCAGCGCCGCCGCCGCCGCCGCCCCCCGTCGGCGGCCGACGGGGCACTGCTAGACTGCCCGGGTGGCCGCGGCGGCGGCATGGAGGGACCGATGGTCCGCTACTGTCCGGTGGGCGACGGCCCGTTCGAGGGTTGGGTCGAGCGCTGCCCCGAGTGCGGCCGGCGTCTGGTCGACGACCTTCCCACGGGTAACGAGGAGACGGCGCTCTCGGGTCGCGACGAGCCGGTGGTCTACCTGGCGACCGAGCCCAACGAGCCGCTGGCCCAGCTCGCCGCCCAGGTGCTGCGCGACGAGGGGATCCGGGTCCTGCTGCGGCCGTCCGGCCCGGGGTTCGGCGCCTGGGGGTCGGTCGCCACCTTCGCGCACGAACTCTTCGTCCTGCGGTCCGATGTCGAACGGGCGCGCAGGGTCCTGGCCGAGATGGCGGAGCCGCCGGCCGACGCGCCCAACGGCGCCGGCTAGGTCATGCCGTCCCGCCCTGGGTGATGTCTCGGTCCACCACGAGGCACGCTGCCGATCGGACCGACCGGGCGGCGACCCATCAGCGGTTACCGACCGGGTAGGTCACCTCGTAGCCGGCGCCGCGGCGGGACACCTCGACCATCACGACCTCGCCCCCCGGGAGGACCGTCACGGTCGCCGAGGTCGGGACGCTGCGCGCGTAGGCCGACGCGTCGGGCTCCACCTCGAGGTAGAGCGGCTCCTCGGTGCCAAGGTCGACCTCGACGCCGACCAGGCGACCCTCGCGACCGATGTCGACCGTCGCCGCACGGGAGCGCTCGGCCGTCGCGCCGCCGTCCCCCTCGCGCAGCACGAACCGCAGCGTTGCGCCGGTGGCGTCGAGGCGGAGGGGCACGGTCATCGTGGTGGCCTTCTCCCGACACCGTCGGGGCCACATCGCGCCGCGTGGGCGTCGGTCAGGAGCGACGGAGGCGGCATCGGAGCGTGGTGGTCGCGTCCTGCTGCTCGAACGTCGGCGTATCGACCAGGTTGATACCGACCGGTGGGTCGCCGCCGCCCCGTTCGCCGAGCGCGTAGCCCCAGGCGGTGAAGCCGTCGCCGGTTTCCAGCACCCCATCGAGGCGAACCCGATCGAGACCGGTCCCGTTGGCGTCGAGTTGGTTGAGGAGATCGCCGGCGAGCTCGGCGAAGAGCGCGCCGTAGTCGGCGCCCTGGCCCCGGATCGGGGCGGCGACCGAGGACTCGCCGTCGGGCGGGACGTCCACGGCGGCGGTGCTCGCCGCGCCGCGCGCCGCGCCGAGCACGCCGTCCAGGCCGGCTACCAGGGCCTCGTCGACCGACGGTCCGCTCGCCGTGAGGATCGCCACCCCGTCCCCGTCCCAGGCGCCGAGCTCGTACCGTCCCACCGTCGCCGCCGCGTCCCCCTCCGCCCGCATCACCGCCCTCGCTCCCCTACCCTGACGCCGCCGTCCTGCCCGTACCGGCCCACCATAGCACCCGTCCCAGCGGCCCGTTGGGCCCGGACGCGGTTGGTACGACGCTTGCACAGCAGCGGTAGCGACCCAGCACAGCCAGCGGCGGGAGGGCACGGGTGTCGGACCAGAGCCAGATAGCGCGCGTCTCGGAGGGACGGGTCTCCGTCCTGGAGGCGGCGAAGGCGACCCTCAAGGATGTCAAGGAGGACGACATCCCCGGGCTCGCCGCGCAGGTGGCCTATCACTTCCTCTTCTCGCTCGTGCCACTGCTCATCCTCACGGCCGCCATCGCGACGACCATCGGCCGCGCCTACGAAGACGTCGGCGACGTGACCACCAACATCATCGACTGGCTCAGCGGGCGCCTGCCGCCGCAGACCGCCGAGACGCTCCGCCCGTCGATCGAGTCGGCGCTCCAGACGCAGACCGGCAGCGCGGTGTCGCTTGGCGCCCTGCTCGCCCTGATCGGCGGCCGCAACGCGATGGGGGCCCTGATGAAGGCGCTCAACGTCGCGTTCGACGTGGTGGAGACGCGACCCTGGTGGAAGCAGCAGGCCATCGCCATCGGCCTGACCCTCTCCCTCGGGCTCGCGATCGTCGGCAGCTCGGCGTTCTTCCTTCTGGGCGAGCAGATCGGCAACGCGATCGCCGGGCCGCTCGGCCTCGGGGACGCCTTCGCCTTCGCCTGGCTGGTGCTGCGCTGGCCGCTGATCGTGGTGCTCCTGGTCACGGCCTTCGCCGTCCTCTACTGGGCCGGACCGAACGTCCGCGCCAGCTTCACCTGGATCACCCCGGGGTCGGTCGTGGCGGTCATCCTCTGGGGCCTGGTCACCTTTGGTCTCAACATCTACTTCCGCTTCGCCGGCGGGTACACCGGCTACGGGCCCCTCGGCGGCCTGCTCGCCTTCGTCTTCTGGCTCTTCCTGACCGCCCTTGCGATCCTCGTCGGCGGCGAGTTGAACGCGGTCGTCGCCCAGGTGAAGGACCCCAAGACGCGGTCGGACCTCGCCGAGCACCCCGAGAAGATCGACGAAGGGAACGTCGCCCTGCGCGGAGCGCTCGGCGCTCCGGCGCCCGCGGCGGCCGAATCCTCCGCCGGCCCGACCGGCCGACCCGCCGGCGTCACCGCCGTACAGCCCACCTGGAGCGAGGTCTTGAAGGACCTGCCGTCGGCGGAGAGGCGGGCCCGGGAAGCGCTCGCCCGGGAGGGGGCGGACGACCAGGGCCGGCGGTTCCGCAGCGCCGTCACCGCGCTTGGTGTCTCGGCCGCGGCGGCGGCATCGGCGGCGGTGTTCGGCGCGTCGCGCCGGGGCTAGTGCGGTCCGGGCGGACGTTCGACTGCGGTGGGGGGGATCCGATGGACACGGGCGGCGAGACGAGGCGGGGAGAACTGGGCCGGTTCGGGCGCACGGTTGGCGACCTCCGGTCGGCGATCGAGCAGGGTCGGGTCGCGAAGACCGAGCTCCAGCTCTACGGGCTCGACTGGGCCCAGATCGAAGACGAGGCGGACGACCAGCGACTCGCGGAGGTCTTCGCCCGCCACGGCGCGGTCGTCGACGCCGAGGACGCGCCGCGTTAGCCGATCGGAGCCGGCCTCCCCGCCGTGGTGACCGGCCCCCCGTGGGGCTCCCGCACCCAGCATCCGGGTGAGCGACGCAGGTGCCCGGCGCGCCGCCGGGAGGGCGAGAGAGTTCGATCGGCCCCCGTCGAGAGCGACCGCTCCCGGCGTGGCGGGTCGTCGACGGTCGTTATGACGTTCCACGTGGAACGTTGTCCGCACCGGCCGGGCGCGGGCGATCGGGGACGCTCCGGGTGCCGCTGGAACCGTCGAGCGTCCCTCGACCCTGGGGGAGGCGGCTGCCCACGGGGACGGGGCGCTGCCCGGGGTCGCCGGCCCCGCCCGGATGTGCCGACGGCCAGGGGAGTCGGCCCCCGATTCTGCTATCCTCGCCCGCCGGCGGCGCTGGACCTCCTGTCTCCCCTCGCCTTCGCGCGACCCCGTGAAACGCTTCGCGGGCGCCGTGCGTTGGAAGGGCGGAAAGGAGCACACCGCCGCCACCATGCGTCTCGCCTTTGCGACCAGCGTGCCCGGGCACGCCCAATCTGGGGCCACGGCACCGCTCGGGAGAGGGATGTTGGCGGCTGACGACCGAGAGCTCGTCGGGCGTGCCCGCGCGGGCGATCAGGTCGCGTTCGCCACCCTGTTCGAGCAGTACCACGCGCCGATCCTCAACTACCTCCACCGGATGGTCGGTGACCGCGCCCTCGCCGAAGACCTCGCCCAGGACAGCTTCATCAAGGCGTACAACGCCCTGCCGTCGACGCGCGACGACCTGGCGTTCAAGGCCTGGCTCTACCGGATCGCCACCAACACCGCGATCAGCCACCTGCGGCGGCGCAAGATCGTGCAGTGGATCCCGTTCCTCGGTGGGGACCAGGACCTGCACGCGTCCCCCGGTTCGGTCGAGGGGACCGTTACCCGACAGCATGACGTGGAGCAGGCGCTGGCGAAGCTCCCGAAGCACTACGCCGCGGTGCTGCTGCTGCGCCACTACCAGGGACTGTCGTTGGCCGAGACCGCGGCCGCGCTGGACATCACCGAGAACGCGGCGAAGCTGCGCCTCTTCCGGGCACGGAAGGCCTTCGCCGAGGTCTACCGCGACGCGGATGCCGACGCGGCACCGGTGGCCTTCGGGGCGGAGGTCGACCGATGACCCCCTACGGCCGAGGCCCCGCCCCGCTCTCCCACGGCGACGCCGAAGCGCTGATCTCCGCCCGCCTCGACGGTCCCCTCGACCCGCAGGCGAACCGGGCGCTGATCGCCCACCTCAGCGGCTGCGCTCGCTGCCGGGGATTCGCCGAGCAGACCAACGCGCTCGCCCGCGACCTCCGCAGCCTGCCACTGCTGCCACCGAGCATGACCGTCCGTCGCGCCGTGCTCGACCACATCAGCGCCGATCGCTCCCCGTGGGCCCGCTTCGTCGCCGGGTGGCGGCCGGCGGCACGACCGCTGGCCGCGACGGCCGCGCTGCTGCTGGTGGTCGTGGTCGGCCTGGCGCTGATCCGCCCGGGCGGTGAGAGCCCCGTGCGTCAGCTCGGCGCGCTCATCTTCGACGACCCGTCGGAGACGCCGAGGATCGCCCTGGCGCCGACGTCCACCCCATCGGCCCTTCCCACGCCTGGAAATACCGTCACCCTGGCGCCCCCGCCCTCCCCGACCGCCTCGGCGTCGGCCACCGCGCGGGCGACCGAAACGCCGTCCGCGCCGGCCGCCGTCTCCGCCACCGCGAGCGCCATCCCGGCCGCGACCGCGGGGTTGGCCCTTGGGGAGGGAACGGCCGCGAGCCGAGCGACCGACGCGCCCGCGCCGACGCTGTCGCCGACGGCGGTTGCCGCGACCGCGACCGCCACCCCGACGACGACGGCCACGGCCACTGACGCGCCGACGGCGATGCCCCCGGCGACGGCCCCGCCGGTCGAGACCGCGACGACGGCCGCCACGGTCGCGCCGACGTTGACGCCGACCGCGACTGTGACCGCGACCGTCGCACCGGCGGCAACGGCAACCGCGTCGGCCACCCCGACGGTGGTCCCCCCGTCGCCGTCGCCGCCGCCGACGGCATCGCCCACCGCGACGGCGGCACTTGAACTGACGCCGTCGGCCACGCCGTCGGCGACGGCGACCGCCGGTCGGACCCCGACGGCGACGGTCACAGCCACCGCGACGGCGACGGCCACCACGGCCCCCTCGCCGACCGCCACGTCGACCGCGACGGCACTGCCGACGATCGCGGTCGCCGGGCCGGTGGCCACGTCTCCCCGTGGGTCGACGGCGCGGCCCTCCCCGACCCCGTCCCCGTCCCCGTCGCCCCCGATCCGGCCTCGGGAACCGGTGCCGACCGTGGCGGACGCGGTCGGGAACCCACCGGCGGGGGCGGCTGGGCGTGACACGCCCACCCCGACCGCGGCCGCCGTCGAG
This sequence comes from uncultured Thermomicrobiales bacterium, assembly GCA_902806335.1. GTDB lineage: Bacteria > Chloroflexota > Chloroflexia > Thermomicrobiales > UBA6265 > CADCWG01. Next base: position 28,640 of record CADCWG010000036.1, read on the forward strand.
CCGCTCGCCACCGGCGCGCCGGCCGGCGCCGACGCCGGACCCACTGGGCAGCCGACGATCGCGCCGAGCAACGTCGACCAGGAGGCAGAGACGCCCCCAACGGTGCCGCTCCGCCCCACCCCCGCCACGGTGCGCGACGAGCCGACCGTCGCCCCAGTTGCCGAGCCGACCGCCGCCCCGGTCGCGGAGCCGACGGTGGCCCAGGAGGCGGAGGTCGTCCCGACCGCCGCGGTCGTCGAGCCGCTCCCGGAGGAGGCGCCGACGATCGCGCCGCAGCCAGCCGACCAGGGCGGCGACACCGAGGAAGGCGTCGGGCAGGGTGGGGAGGCGGTCGAGCCGGGTCCCGAGGCGTCGCCGGGCGCTGAGATGCCCGGCGACGTCGAGACGGCCAGCGACACCGGGGCGGCGGCCGATGCCGCCGTGGTCGCCGGAGGACAGGCCGAGAGGTCGACCGTAGCCGCCGCCGACGGCGGCTACGACCTCGGGGAGGCCGAGGTGCTGGTCGCCGGGTTGCCGCTCGGCAGCGCCCCGGCGGGGCCGCTCCCGCTCTCGCCCGGCGGCGACGCCTTCGTCGTCAGCGACGGCGGCACGACCCTGGGCCTGGTGTCATTCGACGGCACCGCGATCGTCCTCGGCGACGGCTACTACTACCCGCTCTGGTCGGACTCCGGCGACGCCGTGCTCGTCACGTACTACCCCGACGGCGGCGACTCGGCGTACGTCGGCGCGGTCGACCGGGCGGGCGTGGTGACCCGCCTCTCGGAACCCGACCCGGACGCCGACGTCCGGGACGTGCCGGCCGGCTGGGCGGGCGGCGTCGCCTTCTACCAACGCACCTATCCCGCCGACCCCGCCCGCGGCATCGAGTTGCGCCGCGCGGATCGCGAGGGCCAGGATGCCGTCGTCTGGGCATCGGGTGCGGGCGTTGGGGCCCTCACCCAGCACCCGTGGCCGGCCTATGGTGATTTCTTGCTCGCCACGACGGAAGGGTGGGTGCTCGTCGCCGCCGACGGCGGGGAGACGGTGCTCGGCCCGAGCGCCCTCGGTGGTCCCATCACCCAGGTCGCCGTTTCCCCGACGGGTGACGCCTTCGCCTACGCCGTGGCGGGCACGCTCGCCGTGGCCCCGCTCAGCAGCCCCGACGCCGCGTGGACGGTGCCCTTCGGGGGCGGGTCCGGGACGGGCATCAGTTGGTCGCCGGACGGAGGCCGCCTCGCCGTCGCCGACGGCCCGACCCTGGCCGTCTACGACGCCGGTGGGACCGAGTTGACGCGCCTCGCCGACCCGGCGGGGGGGGCAGTCGCGGGGCCGGCCTGGGACCGTGCCGGGGTCGTCTTCGTTCGCGGCAGCGACCAGTCGCTCTGCCGCGTTCCCGAAGACCGGCTCGCCGGGTAGCAGGCGTTCGCGTCGACACCGAATGCCCGCCATCCGTCGCCGGACCGCGGCGCGGGCCCCCTCCATCAGGGACGGCCGCGGCGGCCGGCCGCCGCGGTCGCTGCTGGCGCCGCGGTCCGCGGGCCGGTGCCTCGGTCCGCGGGCCGGTGCCTCGTCTGCCGGCCCCTGGGGCGGGCGGACAGCGGCTCGGCCCAACCGAATGGCCGTGCTCGTCCCTCGCGCGCGATGGCCGATCGGAGGCGGGCAGCGGCGATCGGTCCACCCCTGTGAGCGACGGCGGGTGACGGTGGCCGACGCGAACGACCACGCCGACCTACCCATCGACCGCGCGGCGACGATGGCGACCAGGGATCTCCGTGGCAGTCCGGCCGCCGCCTCCCGCAGAGCGTTTCGGCCACCGATGACATTCGACCCTGTGTTAGATTATGTCGACCTCGACGTGGCGCGGTCGACGGGTTCGGTCGGACCGGTGCTAGACTGCGCCGGTGATCGCGGCGGGATGGCCAGGGTGGCAGATGGCTGAGTTCGCCGTGAGCGAGGGTGTCCGCTTCGGCCGCACCGTGCTCCTGGCTGTCGAGGGAGACCTCGTCGAGCAGGCGGTCGAGGCGCTCGTCCTGCCGGCCAACATCCGGGGCATCATGGGAGCGGGCATGGCCGGCGCGATCCGGATCGCGGGCGGTCCCGAGATCGAGCGCGAGGCGATGGCCCAGGCGCCGCTCGCGCTCGGCGACGCGATCTGGACCGCTCCGGGTGACCTGGCGTCGCGCGGGGTCCAGGGCGTCGTCCACGCCGTCGTCTCGTCGACCCTCGGCGCACCCACGACCATCCCGGTCGTCCAGCGCGCGGTCCGCGCGACGCTCCGCGTCGCCGGCGAGCACCGCCACCGGACGATCGCGCTCCCGCCGGTCGGGAGCGGCACCGGTCCCGGCCAGCTCGCGCCCGCGCTGGTCGCCGAGGCGATCGTCCTCGAGGTGGTCGCCCATCTCCGCCGGTCTGCCCCCCGCCTCGATCGGATCGTCTTCGTCTCCCGCGCCTCCGACGACGTGCGGGCCTTCGGCGATGCGATCTCCTTCGCCCACGACCACGCCTGGGGACCACCGGAGTGACGGACCACACGCCCACCGGCGCGGAGCACCCGGCCCCGTCGCCGGCCGACCCGCCCGCCGCCGATCGGGAGGGGTACGCCCCGCCCGCGGCCGAGACGGCGATCGCCGGCCCGCCGACCTGGCATCTCGCCGGCTACGCGTGGCGCTTCGCCCGGGTGCTCACGCTCCCCCGGTTCGACCGGCTGCTCCGGCTCGGCGGGCCGCGCTTCCTGCCCCGGACCGCCCGGGCCCGCTTCCTCGCCATGGGACTGCCGCCGGCGATCGTCGACGAGACCCTCGCCTCGGTTCGCTCCGTGGACGACTGGGCCGACGCCTGGACCGGCGCCGCCCAGCGGTTCATGAGCGCCGCCCGCCAGGCGCGCGCCGGCGGCGACCCGGTCGAGCTGGCGCGGGCCCGGCAGCAGGCGGCGCTCTGCTACCACGTCGCCCCGTTCTTCGCCCGCGACGACCACCGGCTCGCCCGCGCGTCGCGCGCGTCGGCCGTCTCCCTCTTCGCCCAGTCGGTCGCCGCGCTGCTGCCCGATACCCGGCGGGTCCTCGTCCCGTGGCGGGCCACCAGCCTGCCCGGCTACCTGAGCCTGCCCCCGGATCCATCCGGTCCGGTTCCGCTGGTCGTGCTGCTCAACGGCGCGACGACCGCCAAGGAAGAGCTCATCCTCTGGCGCGCGGCGTTCCTCGAGCGCGGCCTCGCCGTCCTGGCCCTCGACTGGCCGGGCACGGGCGAGGCGGCCGGTCTCGGTCCCGCCAGCGCCGACCACGACGACTTCACGGACGGCGTGTTCGACCTGGTGGCGCACGACAGGGCGCTCGACGCGGAGCGCGTGGCCCTGATCGGGATCAGCATCGGCGGGGCGATGGCGGTCCGCGCCGCCGCCGTGGACCGCCGCCTCGCGGCCTGCGCCGCGGTCACCCCGCCGTTCGATGCCGGGCGGTGGATCGACGCGGTCAGCGATGTCGTCTACGCCCCCCTGGCGACGCTTGCCGGTGGCGACGACGAGGTCGACCGCCTCGCCGAGGAGTTCGCGCTGCCGCACGTCGTCGGCCGCCTCCGCTGCCCCCTCCTGGTGCTCGGGGCGGGACGTGACCTGGTCGTCCCCCCGAACGAGGCAGTTGCGCTCGCCGCGGCGGTGGGCGACGCCGCCACCCTGGTCTGGTACGGCGATGCTGGTCACGCTCTCTTCGACGCGTACCCGACCTGGACCGAAGACGCTGCCCGCTGGGTCGCCTCCCTGTTCGGCATCGAGGAGTCGACGGTGCCGTCCACCCAGGTGGACGATCCCCCGCACGCTGACGATGCCGTAGCGTCGCGCCGGGATGATCCGGTGAGCGAAGCGGCCGGCCAGCGGGAGTTCTTGCCGGCCCCAGGCGCGGTGGAGCGGTCGCCAGGCGCGGTGGAGCGGCCGCCCGACGCGGTGGAGCGGCCGCCCGACGCGTCCCAGGACGCCCACGGCCCGATGCCCGAGGACGACAGCGACGCGGACGCGGCGGCGCCCGAGGACCCCGCGGCGGCCGTGATCGACCGCCGCCCGTTGCTGCCACCGGGGTGGGACGACGAGTTTGCCGGCCCGGGCGGCCGCGACGCGGTCGTCCTCCCGTCCGCCCGGGCGGCGCTGATCGTCTCCGAGGTCGACGGGGATCCCCCGGCCGCGCCGGTGCGCGGGCGACAATCCGAACCGGCGGAGGCGGCGACAGCGCCGGAGCCGCGGGCGGCGGACGCCGCCCGTACCGAGACTCGAGCGGAGCGGGATCGCGTCGTGACGGAGGGCCGTGCGGGTCGGAGCGCGCAGACAGACCCGGATTCGTCGTCGCTGACGGGCGCCGGTCTCGAAGGGACGTCCGGCAGTGGGAGGGAGCAGGCGCTCGGCCCCGCGTCGGCCCCGATCGAGCCGGTTGGCGAGTTCGACCCCGACGGACCGACGACTCCGTCCGTCGCGGTGGTCACGCCCCGGTCGGGGGAGGGGGACAACGGTCCCCGCCCCACCCATCGGTTCGGTCGGCCCTCCGGAGAGCCCGACCGCTCCCACCGCCCCTAGGGTGGGTCCGCGCCCGGACAGTGCCGGCGCGACGGCCGATCGATCCGACCCCGGCGTGGTCGCCAGTTCGTTGCCGGCTCGGCCTCGGAGGCGGCGTGTCGCCGCGCGCCGGGTGCGCGGTCGGCCGGGATCCCCGGGCAGCGGTGGGCGCCGGCCCCGGGTCGCCGTCTGAACCCGATCGGCGTGTCGCTCGCCATCGCCCGCCTGCCATCGTCGGCAGGACAGTTGCGTCCGCGGTTAGGGCGCGGAAGCTCACCAGGAACGGGCACGGGGCGACGCCACGCCGCGGTGGCATCACGCCCGTGGGCTAGGTGGCGCCCATCCGGCTCTCTCGGCTCGGTGGGTTTCCCGGCACGACCGATCCCGACGACAGGCGGCGAGGTAGCGGCCTCGGGGCCGCGAGGCCGCCTCTCAGGTCTTTGCCACCGGCCCCGAGGCGATTCAAACGCGAGGCCAAGCGACCCGGGATGGCGTAGGGCGAAGGCTTGGGCTCAGGCGGCACCACGGTGGCGCCATATCAGGAGTTGGCATCCTTGGGCACCACGTATCAGCGCGGGTCGGACGCGGCGTGAACGACCTCTTGATCGCCGTGATCCTCGGGATCGTCGAGGGCCTCACCGAGTTTGTCCCCATCTCTTCCACAGGGCACCTCATCGTCGCCGGCTCGGCCCTCGGCTTCGAGGGGGATCGGGCCGCCACCTTCCAGGTGGTGATCCAGCTCGGCGCGATCCTCGCCGTGGCCGTGGTGGGGTGGGGGCGCCTCCGGGCGCTGCTCACGCCGAGTCGGCGCGACGGCTTCGCAGGCCCCCGGGGCTGGGGCCTGCTGGCGTTGACGTCACTCCCGGCGCTGGTGCTCGGCGTGCTGCTGCGGGTTCCGATCAAGGACTACCTCTTCACGCCGACGACGGTCGCGCTCGGCTGGGGGATCGGCGGCGTCGCGCTCCTCCTCGTCGAGCGCTACCGGCGCGGCGAGACGGTTCGCGACCTCGACGACATCGGGTGGCGAATCGCGCTGCTGATCGGGTTCTGCCAGTGCCTCGCGCTCTGGCCCGGCGTCTCCCGGGCGGCGGCGACGATCGGGGGGGCGATGCTGCTCGGCGTCGGCCGCAGGGCCGCGGCGGAGTACTCCTTCTTCGCCGCGATGCCGGTGCTCGGGGCGGCCGCGGTCTTCGACCTCTACGCCAGCCGCAACGTCCTCGCCGCGAGCGATGCCCCGATGTTCCTGCTCGGCGGCGCGACGGCGTTCCTGGCGGCCTGGCTGGCGATCCGGTTCTTCCTGCGGCTGCTGACCGTGACGACCCTGCGGCCGTTCGCCTGGTACCGGATCGTGGCGGCCCTCGTCCTGCTGGTCTGGACGCTCCGCTAGCGTTCGCGCGTGCGTCGCGCCGAAGGGCGGTGCCAGGCCGCTCAGAACCAGCGGAACCGGCGGAAGAGGCCGAAGATCACGAGCCCGACGGTGACCATCAGGATGAGGGCGAAGGGGTACCCGAAGCGCCACTCCAGTTCCGGCATCCGGACGAAGTTCATCCCGTAGACCCCGGCGACCAGCGTCATGCTCATCAGGATGATCGACGACGCGGTCAGCGTTCGCATCGTCTGGTTGAGCCGGTTGGAGGTGACCGAGAGCTGGGCGTCGAGCGCGCCGGCGAGCAGTTCGCGCGAGGCGTCGACGGCGTCGGTGACGCGGAGGATGTGGTCGTAGACGTCCTGCAGGTAGACCACCGTGGCGCTGTCGAAGTAGGGGATGTCGCGCCGGATCAGGACGTTCATCACGTCGCGCTCCGGTCCCAGCACGCGGCGGAGGGCGAGCAGGTCGCGACGCATGGTGAGGATATCGCGCAGCGCGTCGCGGCTGTCGTCCTCGAAGATCGATACCTCGAGCTCGTCAACCTGGCCCGTGACCGCGTCCACGACCGGGAAGTAGGCGTCGACGACCGCGTCGAGCAGGGAGTAGACCAGGACGCCGACGCCGCGTTGCCCGAGCAGTCCGATGTTCTCCCGCCAGCGCTTGGCCACCTCCGTCAGCGGTGTGACCTCGCCGTCGTGGACGGTGACCAGGTAGTTCGGTCCGATGAACAGCCCGAGCTCGACCGTGCGCAGGCGGCCGCCCGCGGTCGGCCCGGTGACGTCGACATCGTTCTCCATGGCGTAGAAGACGACGAAGAGGAAGTCGTCGTAGGGGTCGACCTTCGGCCGCTGGTGCCGCTTGCTGGCGTCTTCGATCGCCAGCGGGTGGAAGCTAAACTCCTCGCCGAGCAGCCGCAGGTCGTTGGGCGTCGGGCGATCGACGTCGACCCAGAGCAGCTCGCAGCCCTGCGCCAGTGTGTCGGAGATCCGCTCCGGCGCGAGGTCGGTCAGCTTGCCGTTGGCCGACGCGTGGATGTTGACCGTGAGCATCGACCCCTCCGTCGGCCCACCGCGCCGCTGCCCGGCATCTTGCGGCTCGACATCGCACCTGTCCGCGACCAGCCAGAAAGCAGGCGCCATCATACCCCGGCCAGTGCGGCTTGCTACACGACATAAAGTTTGTGGTCTGTTGCTCCTCGGGCGGTCCGCGCCGATCGAGGGGTTGGTCGTCCCGGGTCTTGACCTTGAGCGCGCTCGAAGCGCTAGGCTGGCCTCATGACCCACGAACTCTCCATCGGCGACGTGGCGGAGCGGACCGCTCTCAGCGTCCATACGCTGCGCTACTACGAGCGCGTGGGCCTGCTCGACGGGGTCGACCGCGCCTCGAGCGGGCATCGGCGCTACACCGAGGACGACGTCGGCTGGATCGGCCTGCTGACCTGCCTCCGGTCGAGCGGGATGCCGATCCGCGCGATGCGCGACTTCGCCGCCCTCCGTCGCGGCGGCAGCGCCACCGCGGCCGAGCGTCGGGCGCTCCTTGAGGACCACCGGCAGGAGGTGCTCGCCCGGCAGGAGGAACTCGCGCGCTACCTCGCGGTGCTGGACAGCAAGATCGCCTACTACCGCGGCGAGGAGGCGGCCCCCCCGGACGGCGCGCGAACAGCCGTCGGAGCCGGGTCGGCCGCGAGAAGCAGAGGAGAAAGACGGTGACCGACGTGATCGAGGCGACGACCGGCGTGGCGGCGACTTTGACCCGGCGGCTCGGCCGCTCCGGGCTCGACGTGAGCGCGATGGGCGTCGGGTGCTGGGCGATCGGGGGACCGTTCACCTTCAACGGCCGCCCGGCCGGCTACGGCGCGGTCGACGACGCCGAGTCGGTGCGTGCCATCCACGCCGCGCTCGACCTCGGCGTCACCCTCTTCGACACCGCCGACGTCTACGGCTGCGGCCACAGCGAGCGCGTCCTCGGCCGTGCCCTGGCCGGTCGTCGCGATCGGGTCCTCGTCGCGACCAAGTTCGGCCTGCGCTTCGACGAGGCCACCCGCGAGGGGGGTGGCGCCGACGCGAGCCCCGCCCACATCCGTCGCGCCTGCGAGGCGTCCCTCCGTCGCCTGGGCACCGATCGCATCGATCTCTACCAGCTCCACGGCGGGGTAGAGGAGCCGGAGGGGGCCGCGGACGTGATCGCGACCCTCGAGGACCTCGTCGCGGAAGGCAAGGTCCGGTTCTACGGCCCGTCGGTCGACGATCCCGCGATCGCCAGCGCGTTCGCCGAAGCACCCCACTGTGTCGCGGTCCAGCAGCAGCTCAATGTCTTCGACGGGAGCGCGGAGACGCTCGCGGTCTGCGAGGAGCACGGCCTGGCGAGCATCAACCGGTCGCCGCTGGCGATGGGCCTCCTGACCGGGAAGTACGCCCCCGGGGTTCGGGTGCCGCCCCCGGGTGACGTGCGCCGGGACACCCCGCACTGGGACTACTTCGACGACGACACGATGCCGGGCTGGACGGCCAGGCTCGAGGCGGTGCGAGGCGTTCTGACCGACGGCGGGCGGACGCTGGCCCAGGGAGCCCTCGGCTGGATCTGGGCCCGCAGCCCGGTGACGATCCCGATCCCCGGCTTCAAGACCGTCGCCCAGGTCGAGGAGAACGCCGGTGCCCTGCGGCACGGGCCGCTCCGGCCAGAGCAGATGGCCGAGATCGACCGGCTGCTCGGACGGTAGCGGCCCGACCCAGCGCACGGAGGCGATCGCCCCGCCCCGGCTCGATGCGGTCGGCAGCCGGCGTCCTCCGCGCGCCTCCCCATCCAGAGAGGGCCACGACGGCCGCCCCCGCGGGCCGGCCGGCCGTCGTGGCCCTACCGGCGTCTCGGCCCGAAGAAGGCCGTCCGGACCGCGATCTCGGCCAGCAGGGCGAGCAGCCCAAGCGTCAGGGGGACAAACCAGACCGCGCGATAGCGCTGGAGCGCGGTGCCGGTGAGCCCCGTGTCGGCGAAGGCCGCGCCGGCGTCCTCGAGACCGAGCACCCGGCCTCCGGTTCGCGCCGCGAGGGCCCGCAGAAGTGCCTCGCCGCCCTCGGAGGGCTGGAGCTCGGGGGAGGGGGGCACGGCGAACCCGGCCAGTTCCTCGATGGCCTCGCCGTCCGCCCGCTCCTGCCGCAGGTCGACCCGGTAGGCTCCCGGCAGCGGGGCCTCCACGCGCGCCTCGTAGCGGCCCGGTCCGCTCTGGTAGAGCGTGAGGTCCGTGACGCTGCCGTCGGGGGCGCTCACCGTGGCGGTCGTCTCCGCCAGATCGACATAACCTGTCCCATCCCCGATGGCATCCACCGTCAGCACCGCCTCCGGGCCGTCGCGGGCGACGCCGACCTGGAGCGGCCGCGCTTCGGGGTCGGGCAGGGCCCAGCGGACGACGTTCGCCCAGAACCCATCGTAGCCCGTCCAGGTCGGCCAGCCGCGGGCGAAGTCCACGCCGTCGTCGCCGGTCCAGGCGACGACCCGGCCCAGGCCGTACTGCCACTTGGCGAGCAGGGGGTCGTCGCGGGTGCTGGTCAGGACCACCTGGGCGTCGGGCTTCGCCTCGGCGTAGTCGTAGCCGTCCAGGGGCGGCAGCGTTTCCGGGTCGATGTCCCGCATGATCGGGCTGGGCTGGACCTGGATCGGCTGGAACGCGCCGCGCAGCACCGACTGACTGCCCGCGCTGCGGGCCTCCTCGAGGGTGATGCTGGGGACCTCCTCGGCCTTGTTCGTCTCGTGGTACCGGCCGTTGCCCTGCTCGGCGAGGAACTGGAGCAACTCCTTGTCGGCGTCGTCGCCGATCGCGATCGTGGAGAGGGTCAGGTTGTCGGACGCGACGCTGTCGATCAGCTTCTGGTAGCTCTCGCGGGTACCCGTCCGGGACTTGCCGTCCGTGAGGAGGACGACGTGCCGGACGTCGGCGTCGACGTTCGCGATGGCGTCGAAGCCGGCCGAGACCGCGGGGAAGATCTCCGTGCCGCCCTCGGGCAGGATCTCGGCGACCCTGGTAGCGATCATGCCGCGGTCGGCGTCGCCGCGGATCTCCTGCATCTCGACGATCCACTGCTGGTCGTCGTCGAAGGCGAGGACCCCGACGATGTCCCCGTCGGCCACCGAGGTCGCCGCGAGGCGGATCGCCTCCTTGGCCATGTCGATCTTCGAGGTGCCGCCGAGGGGGTCGTAGCTCATCGACCCCGAGCGGTCCATGATCAGCAGCAGGGCAACCTTGTCGCGCTCCTTGCCGTCGGTGACCTTGACCGTCACCGGCAGGGCTTCTTCGAGCGCGGTCCCGGCGTAGGCGCCGGGCCCGAAGGCGCTGGTGCCGCCGAGCACGATCAGACCCCGCCCCAGCGCCCGCGCCGCCTCCTGCAGCCCCGCCTGCTGGTCCAGCGTCAGCGCGTCGGCCGCGACGTTGTCGAGCACGATCGCGTCGTACCGGCCCAGCTCGTCCATCTGCGACGGCACGTCGGCCGGCGGGGTGAGCGTTACCGTCGCGCCCTGGCGCTCCAGCGCGCCCCGCAGGGCGCCGGGGTCGGCGCCGGACGGGGCGACCAGGAGGACCGCCGGTTGGTCGCGGACGACCACCGCCAGCGGCTGGGCGTTGTTCTCGGGGTAGGTATCCGGCGCGGTGGTGGCCGTCACCCGGACCTCGAGGGCATGGAACCCCGGCGCCAGGTTCGCGACGTCGAACTGGAACGAGGTGCGCCCGGCCGCGAACCGCTCCGGACGCGACTGGGCGACCTGCCCGTCGATCAGCAGCTCGACCGTCCCGTCGCCGCCGGCGCCCGACGCGACGCTGACGAGCACGCCGAACGGCTCGCCCCGCCAGGTCGCGGAGGGCGCGGTCACGCCGTCGATCCGCAGGTCGTCGGCACCGACCCCGGGCAGCGGCACGACGTCGATCACCACGCCGTCGGCCGCGGCCTGCGTCGCCTGGTCGAGCACCGAGCCGACGTTCTCGGCCCCGTCGGAGAGGACGACGATGCGGCCGCTCCCGCCGAGGGGCAGCGCCCGCCCCAGGGCGACCGCCGACTCGAGGTCGGAGTACTCCGCCCCCGCTCCCGGCAGCGGCACGTCTGCCCAGCCGCCGCCCAGGTCCCCGACCGCGGCCGCCGGCTGGGCCACCAGCGGCGAGGAGCCGAACACGACGACGGCGGCACGGTCGTTCTCCCCCGCCGCGGCCAGGGCGTCCGAGACCCAGGTCTCCGCCGTCTCGGTGGTCGTCGCCGTCAGGCTCCGCGAGCGGTCGACCACGAAGACGGTGCTCGAGGCGCCCCCGCCGCTGGTCAGCAGCGGGTCGGCCAGGGTGATCACCAGCAGGGTGACCACCACCAGTCGTAGCGCGAGCGCCGCCCGTGCCAGGCGGCGGCGGCGCACCCCGAACCGCGCGCCGAGCAGGGCGAAGAGCGGCAGCGTCGCCAGCAGCCAGAGCGCACCGGGCCGGGCGAAGGTGACGCCCAAATCGGGGGTGGGGAGATCGAAGGGCATCGGGCGGGTCTCCAGGCGGGGCCGTGACGTCAGCGGAGTGGGGGAGGCAGCGTGGCGCGGCGCCGGGCGCGTCCGGGGATGGTCGTCAGCAGCCACTCCGCCGCGAGCACCACCAGAGCGGCCGCGACCAGCAGCGGCCAGAGGTCGGCCAGCGCGTCCTCCACGCTCGGACCCCCGGTCGCCCTGGCCGTTGCCAGCAGCGCGTCGAGCCCAGCGGTCTGCCGGAGGTCGGACTCCTGGGGGTGTCCGGCGTTGACGACGAAGCGGCCGCCGCCGAGGTCGGCGCCGTCGGCCCCGAGTTCCGTGACGGCGTAGATGCCGGGACGGCCGGTGTCCGCGTAGGCGACCTCCCGCAGACCACCGGATGCATCGGTCATCGCGGCTCCGCCGGCGGCGGCGGCGGCGTCGGGGGCCGTCCCGTCGGCAACGGCCAGCGCCAGGTCGGTCGCCTCGCCGCCCGGCGCCGTGACCCGAACCGCCGCCGCATCGGCGCTCGGTCGGTAGGCGAGGGGGTCCCCGAGGGGTACCGACGGCGGCAGCGGGCTCGGCACGAGTTCGGCCGCGATGTTGGCGATCAGGATCGGGAAGGCCACCCGCCGCGCCAGGTTCGAGCCGTTGACGTCGAAGGCCAGCACGACCGCCGGGTGGGCGCCGACACTGGCCCGGAACACCAGCGGACCGGCCTCGGCGCCGACGACTTCCTCGTGCTCGCCCGCGGGAACGTAGATCGGCGTCTCGGCGAAGGTGAGGCCGGCGAGGTCGACCCCACGCAGGAGGGGATCGTCGGCCGCGACCCGGGCCACCCGCGGCGCCGGCATCGCCCCCTGGGCGGGGATGGGGCCGCCGGCGACCGGGGGCTGGACGAAGAGCAGGGCCGCGTCGGGCAGCGTCGGGGGCGGCACCGACTGCTCGAACACGACCAGGTCGTAGGCGGAGCCGAGGGCAGCCAGGACCGGGCTGTCG
>CADCWG010000037.1 GCA_902806335.1 uncultured Thermomicrobiales bacterium
ACACCGCCGCCGAGCGCCTCCGGGTGCGCCGCAAGCTGGAGCGCCTGGAGGACCTGTACCTAGAGGGCGACCTCGACAAGGCCGGGTACCGGGAGCACAAGGCGGCGCTGATGGACGACATCGCCTCGCTGCCCGAGGGTGGGGACCCGGACAGCGACGCCGGGACGAGCCTGGCCGGGTTCCTCGCCGACCTGGCGACGGCGTGGTCGGCGGCGACACCCGAGGAGCAGAACCGGATCGCCCGCCAGCTCTTCACGGAGGCGGTCGTCGAAAACAGAACGGTCGTGGCGGTGAAGCCACGACCGGACCTGCTGCCCTTCTTCGGCACCGTCAATTGGTGCGAGAGCGGAAGCGACGGGGGGTCGGTTCGGCACGTTCAAAACCCGCTCGCGGGACCGGTCCGCGTACAGGTGCCGGACTTCCCGCCGTCCCCCGACCTCTGCGCGGGCGGGCGCGTCCGTGCCAGGCGGGACCGGCCGGTCTCCCGCCGCTATGCCTACCGTCCTGGCAAACTGACTGACGCTCAGGAGTCCGCCATCCGGGCGCTCGGCGCCACCAGGAGCCTCAGCTCGCTGGCGGCCGACTTCGGGGTCAGCCACGAGACGGTCCGCACCGTGCTCTCGAGGCGGGAGACGGGCGCCTGACCGCCACGGACGGGCGGTCGCCGACGCCCTGTCGATCAGCCTCTCGACGGCCAAGGTCCACGTCGCCAACATCCTCGCCAAGCTCGACGTGGGCTCCCGCGCCGCGGCGGCCGCCTACGCCCACCGACACGGCCTCACCTGAGTCCAACCACGTACCTGGTGTCGGCCCGCCTACGCCCAAAGGCTTAGGCGGCTCCGGTTCGTCGTGCCCGCCGAATACGCCTTCCGGTCGATGCGCGTCCCCATGCGTCGGCGCATGATGGAAGCACGCCAAGCACAGCAGGTTGGCACCCAGGCGAGCCGGCGGGCGAGCGCCGTCGGCCCGGTCGCAGAGGAGGACCGTCGCCATGTACACCCACCCGTTCTTCATGGAAGCCAGCGCGAGCCACCATCATGGCGAGCTGGCGCGCGACGCGGCGCGGTGGCGCGCCGGCCAACTGTCCCGAGGGGTCCAGGGCGGGCGGTCGACCCGGCCCCGGCAGATCGGGCAGGTCACCGGGGTGACGACGGCCCTCGGCCAGGCGATCCCGGCCGGGTGGTCCCTCATGCGCATCCGAGTCCACGCCCTCCTGGCGCGGGGCGCCGCCTGACCCCTCGTGCGCGGCGCCGCCCGCACCGCCGAGAGCCGGGCCGCGGCGTCCGCCCCGCGCGTCCCGCGGACCACCCCTCCGCCGGACCGAAGGGTGCTCCCCATGGAAGCCATCGTCGCGGTCGCCCTCCTTGCCGTCGTTGGTCTGCTCGCCGTTCGCTTTGGCGCGGACAGCCGGGACCGCCTCGTCTCCAACGAGCGCGTGCTCGCGGCCCACGGGATGACCTGGGTCGAACTCGTCGACGGACCGCCCTTGGCTCGTGACCTTCCCGCCGCCGGCCGTGACCCGGAAGCGGGGCCGACCCTCCCTCACCCGCTGGGCAGCGTGGACGCTGTCCTTGGCCGACCGAAGCTCGCAAGGCCAACCGTGACCGGGGCGGCCCGCCCCTGACGAGGTGTGACGATGGCTCACCGGTTCCCGACACTGGCATTCATCGAGCGAGCGGGCAACGACGACACGGAAGCGTTCACCGCGTCGCCCCATGCGGCTCACCTGGAGCGGCGGGCCCGTGAGCTGGCCGAGTCGTTCTGGAGCGAGACGGTCTGGTTCACCGGCCTCGTCTCGGAAGCCGCCTACCTCCGCGTCCGGGATGCCCTCCACCGGGAGAGGGTCGCCCTCGGCGACGTGGTGACGGTGCTCTCCGCCCCGGTCCCGATCGTCCTCTCCTCGGCCGGCGACGAGATCGACGTGGCGTCGGCCGCCGGTGCCGCCTGAGCCGCGCCCGTGATCGGCCGTTGCCACGCCTGGCGGGCTCCTGAGGTCCGCAGCCATCGCGCACGCACGTCCTAGCCAAGACGCGGCCCACGCTCCCCGGCGCGTCGAGAGAACCCGTCGCAACCCTCCGGGGCGTTGGGACACGCTGTCCCCTCCCTCCTGCCCCAACGGCCTGGTCCCGCCAGCGGTGCGTTCGGGCGAACGCACCGCTGGCCTCCGGTGTGCCGGCGGCATCGACGTTCGGCGCACCGAGACCGTGCACCGCCCGCGTCGCCTCTCGGCTGCCCCAGCAGTCGGCCGCGGGCGTGCCCCGGCTCCCGACCTCAGCAGAGGCGGGATACCCGTACCATCACCGGCCGGGCGACCAGGAGAGGCTGCCGGGCCGACGGTTCACCCCGGATGACTGTCAGTGATGGCCCGTATCCCCGTGCGGCGGCGTCATCACGGAAAGGCTGCCAGCCGTCGTGAGAAGGAGGGCTCCCGGTTGGCGGCGTCACGCGGTCCGCGCGGGTCTGGTGGCCGGCGCGGTCGGCGTCGCCCCGCTTGGGGACGGCCTGTCGGGGGCGAGGCGCTCCACCGGCAGCGGGCAACCGTCCGGGGTGAGGGTCTGCCCTGAGCCGTTCTGGCCGCGGTCGGTCACCGGGCACCGCGTCCGTAAGGTCCTCTCGCCAGGTAGCGGTCACCGGATGGCACCGTCGCGGCCGAGCCAGAACCAGCCCCGGCCGAGACCCGGCGACCAGAGTGTCCAGCCGTTCGCGAAGCGGACCGCCTCCCGCGGGGGACTATCGGCGGCCATCGGGGGAAACTGCCGCCAGGCGGTGATCGCCGGGAACTCGCCCTCGGCGTGGCCCCGGGCCAGCCAGGCGTTGCTGACCACCCCGGCCGGGTCGAAGACGTAGCGGCGCGCCCCGTCGGTGCCCGGGACCACCTCGACCGCGCCGTCCAGCAGCAGGCGCTCGGTCGATCCGAACTGCCAGGCCGCCACGGCGAGATCCTGCCCCGACGCGTAGGGTACCCGTGGTCGGACCGGCACCGCCGGCGGGACCGGCGGCAACGGGAGGGGGCCGGGCGCGGTCGGCGGGGCGGGCACCGGCGGCGCGGTCTGCCAGGCCCGCATGATGGCCCGCGCCCGGTCCTGATAGGCGTCGGTCAGCCCCCGCAGCACCGGACCCGGGCAGCCCTTCACGGCGAACTCCCAATGCTGGAGCTGGGTGACGACCCCCGACGCCGGGTGAACCGGGAAGGCGTGCCAGGGGACGCCGGCCTGGTCGTGGGTATGGGCGACCAGGGCCGCCAGGGCCGCGAGTTGGCGGGGCGTCACCGGCGTGTCGCCGCGCCCGCTCAGCTCGATGCTCCGCAGGTCGCGGTTGACCGCGGCGACGCCAAAGGCGCGGACAAACGCCGGCCCGTCACCTTCGAGGCCGTCGCACGGACCGCTCGCCCACGGGGCGCGGTCGTCCTCGGGCAGCAGCCAGCCCCAGATGGTCCCGTCCAGGTCGCCGTCGAGGATGCCACCGATCCCGAAGTCGGTCAGCGCGTCGCGGCCGTGCGGGTCGTCGGAGAGGAAGTGCTGCTCGGACCCGCGGAGCGTTCCCTCCATCCGATGGACGCAGGTCCCGACGATCCGGCGCGGCCCGAGACGAGACCAGCCGGACGGTTTCCGTCGTTCGTCAAGTGGCCGCCAGACCACCGGGGGTCGGGGCACGCGTCCGAACACGAGCGGCGGCGCGGCCAGGACAGTCAGCGACATGGTGGTCCCCCTGGGTCGGCGACGGACAGCGGGGGGGGAGGGTTCACGCCAGGTCCCCCCCGCCCCTACTCGTAGGGCGATCCGGCCGGCCGGCGATGGGACATCCGCGGGGGCGGTGACGCGCGGGGAACCCGACAGCGGTCCCGCCAGGTCGACCTGCCTCCCAGACTGTCTCGGTCGCCCAACGGATCGCGGCCGATTGGGCGGGTGGACCAACCAATCTCCGCCTTCGCCGACCGTTCCCGGGGGTGGAGACGACAAACCGGTATGCAGGGTGGTACCTTAGGAAGCGCGACGAATCGACGAGAACGTGGCCCGCTCGATCTTGTGCCGCGAGCACAGGACCGGGGCTCGACGCTTGGGACTGTGGCTCTCCGTGTTGGCCTCCCGCGATGGGACCGGCGCGGAACGCGGGTCGCTTGCCGTCCCTGGCCCGTGGAGGTGCCGCGCTCCTCAGGGAGGTGTGCCGTGACCGCGTGCGCGATTCGCTACCGGCTGGATGGGGCCGGTCCGGCCGCCTTCCTCGTCGAGTGCGAGGGCCGGTTCCACTTCTACACGCGGGGGGAACTCGGGGCGGCCGTGGCGCCCGAGCAGGTCCGAAGCCTCCTCGCCAACCGATTCCCCCGCTGGGTGCCCGCGATCGGCGACCTCGCCCTCGACGGCCCACGGCCCGCGCCGGGAACGCCGGCCCGGCTGGTCGCCGGGGGCTACCGCGACGACCTGGTCATGCCCGGCGGTGGCTACCACGGCTACGGCGAGGCCGGTGCCTCCTAGCCCCTCTCAGCACATCGAGCTGTCCCCCGGGGTCCACCCACCGTTCCGCGGCCGGCGGGCGCTGCCGGTCCGCGCGTCCCGTCGCCTGGACTCGCCCGGCCCCCGACCCGGCGGCGCGACCAGCGGCGATAGCCTGCCCGCCGTCCGCGCCTCTGCCTTGGACGGAGACGGCCCGCGCGGCACCGGATCCGACCGCCGGCGATGGGTCGGTCCGCCCGGCGCCCGGGGGCGGGGTGCCAGCGAAGGGCGTGGCGCGGGTTCCGCCCGTTGGCTCGGTCTCCCCGTCGCCCAGCGGGGAGTTCCCGGTCAGCCCGCCGCGACGGCGATCGCGAGGACGACGAGCCCGTTGTTCGTGGCGTGGAGCACGATCCCCGGGAGGAGGCTGTCGTAGCGCTCGGCGAGCGCGGCGAGCACCAGCCCCATCACGAAGATCGGCGGCACGACCACGTGGAGCACGCCGAAGATCGCCGCCGAGACGATCACCGCCATGACCAGCCCGACCCGCCGCCGGCCGAACCGCCCCCGCAGGTAGCGGTAGAGCAGCCCGCGGAAGAGCACCTCCTCGACCACCGGCGCCACCACCGCGATCGGCAGCGCCAACCAGAGCACGTCCGCGCCGCTCAGCGCGGCGGGGTCGGCCAGGGGACCCGAGGTGGTGCCCTCGGCCGCGTCCTCGTCGCCCAGCAGCGCCGCGAACGGGATCAGCACCAGCAGGTTCACCACCAGCAGCACGAAGCCAAGCGGCACCATCGCGAGCAGCGTTCCGACCCCGACGGGGCGCAGCCCGAGCGAGCGCCAGGGTGCACCGTGGCGGCGGATGCCGAACGCCCACCCGGCGACGAGCAGCCCGAGGTAGACCTCCGTCCCGTACAGCCCGAACTGCCCGCTGCCCGACAGGTCCACGTCGAGCAGGGCCCCCGCGGCGACCGAGACGACGACCAGCGCCAGGCCGAGCACCAGCCCGACGACGACCGTCCCGATCAGGTCGAGGATTCCCCACGGTGTCCGGCGTCCACCCGAGGAGATCGGGACACCGCTCGCGGGCCGGGGGAGCGGCGATCCGCCCTCGGCGGCCCCACCCCGATCGGCGGGCCCGGCGGCCCCACCCGGGGCCGGCGGGCGACCCCAGGGCGACGCAGGCGGCTGCCCCACTGCTCGATCGGGCGGGACGTGTCCCGGCACGGGGAGCGACCGGGGGTCCGACGGGCTGCCTCCCACCGCCCCGGTCCAGGAACCGGCCCGCGGTGCCCCAGAAGTCGGCAACTCGACCGCGCCAGCGCGTGAGTCCCCCTCGCC
Source organism: uncultured Thermomicrobiales bacterium (assembly GCA_902806335.1). Classification (GTDB taxonomy): domain Bacteria; phylum Chloroflexota; class Chloroflexia; order Thermomicrobiales; family UBA6265; genus CADCWG01. The sequence continues at coordinate 5,769 of CADCWG010000037.1, forward strand.
CCACCCGGCGGCGGACCGAACGTCGGGCCATGCCCGATCCAGGCGCGGGTGGTCCGGACTGGACGGGTCGGGCTGGCCCGCCGGGCGGGCGCCGTCCGGCTCCTCCGCCGGCGGCCCCGCCGCGCCACCCGCTGCTCTGCCGCTCACCGTCACGCTTCACCCGCCCCGCCGCCGCGCCGCGACCCCGGCGGGCCACGCTGTCCGGGCAAGTATCATCCCGGACGGTCGGCCGGGCACAGCCCCCGCCTCGCCGCCCGGTCTCCCCAGCGCGACCTTGGAGTAGCCACGATGACCAGCGCGCCAAACCGCCATCCGCGCGACGCCACCAGGGCCGCCGTGGAGGAGGCCTTCGCCGACTTCCTGGCCGCCGATGAGGTCGACATCCTGCCCGCCGACCCAGGGGCGGCCGGCGTGCCGAGCGCGCTGATCGCGGCGGACGGGGAGTCCGCCGACGAGCTCGACGTCGCCGGGGAAGAGTGGACGCTCCACCTCGAGGGGTTCCCGGGGCCGCGCCTGGCTTACCTCGCGGTCGAGGACGAGCCCGAGGTGCCGTCGCCGGAATCGGTCCGCGCCGCCCGGGAGGCGTCGGTCCCGCCCGACGCGCTCGCGGCGATGGCCGCCCTCGATGCCCGCCTCGGCGGGACGCTGGTGAGCGCGCTGCGCGCCTCGAACGACCTGCTCTCCTTCGACCTCGCCGACGCCCTCCGGGGCGTCGATCCCCCGGAGTCGAGCTAGCCCCCCCTGTCGGGGCCCCGTTCGGGCCAGCGACGACCGCGCTCGCGCCGTGGGCCGCGCCGGCCGAGCGCGTTCCTGTGGGCCCGTGACGCCACGTCCGCGGGACGCGCATCCCGGGCGGGGCGACGTCCGGGCCGCCCGGTCGCCCACCGGGCACCGCAGGTCGTGCTCCTCCCGGCCACACGGTCGACAGGGCACTAGGGACGTGTGCGCGCCCGGGTCCGGTCCCGGCGCCCGGGGCGGGTCGCGGGCACCGGCGCGGGGGCGGCCCGGCGGGTCAGTTCGGTGCCGCGGCCGCGGTGGGCGTCGTAGTAGGCCCAGCCGCCGGGGTAGTCGCGGACGGTGCCGGCGTCGACCTCGACGATCCGGTCGCACAGCTTGGCGAGATAGTAGCGGTCGTGGGAGACCGTCAGGATCGTGCCGCCGAAGCCGAGCAGCGCCGTCTCGAGCGCCTCGATCGAAGCCAGGTCGAGGTTATTGGTCGGCTCGTCGAGGAGCAGCAGGTTCGCGCCGCCGAGGATCAGCGCCGCCACCTGGAGGCGGCTGCGCTCGCCCCCGCTCAGGTTGCCGATCCGGTTCAGGGCATCGTCGCGGTCGAACAGCAGACCGACCAGGAACGACAGCGCCTGCTGCTCGGTCATCGGCTTCAGCGCCCGGACCAGCTGCAGCGGCGTGCTGTCGGGGTCGAGGGTCTCCTGCTCCTGGGCGTAGTACCCCACGCGGATGCTCGGGCCGAGCCGCATCGTCCCCGCGTCCGGCGACTCCTGCCCGAGCACCATCCGGACGAAGGTCGTCTTGCCGCTGCCGTTCGGCCCGACCAGCCCGACCCGCTCGCCCTGGCGGACGGCGAGGTCGAACGGGTCGAACACCGTCCGCGCGCCGTACGCCTTGGCGAGCCCCGACGCTTCCAGCACCAGCGTCGACCCGCGCTCGGCGTCGAAGCCGACCTCGATCTGGCGCCGCTGGAGCGGCGGTGGGGCTTCCCGCTCCAGGCGGACCCGCTCCTCGGCGAGCTTGCGGCGCTGGTTCTCGGCCCGGGAGGCGAACTTGGGGTTCTGGCGCGCCCACTGGGTCAGCTGCTCCGCGCTCGCCTTGAGCTTCTTGAACTCCCGCTCCTCGATCTCCCGCAGCTGATGGCGGCGCTCGAGACGGGTCCGCTTCTCGGTCAGGTAGGCGCTGTAGTTCGCGCGGTAGGGCGTGAGCCGCCCGTCCTCCAGTTCCAGCACCCGGTTGGCGGCGCGGTCGATCAGGTACCGGTCGTGGGTGATCAGGCCGACCGCGCCCCGGTGGGCTGCGATCTCCCGCTCCAGCCAGGCCCGACCGGCGCTGTCGAGGTGGTTGTCGGGCTCGTCGAGCAGCAGCAACTCGGGCCCCTCGGCCAGCACCCGGGCGAGGGCAACCGAGAGCCGCTCCCCGCCCGAGAGCCGCCCGACCGGCGTCTCCCAGCGGTCGACGGGGATCCGCAGGCCGGCGAGCAGCTCCGCGCCGCGCACGCCGCCGTCGCCGCCCGCCTCGAGCCGGGCCAGACAGGCGGCGTGGGCGTCGATCGCGTCGGTGAGCGCCTCGTCGTCGGCGGCCTCGGCCATCGCCCGCTCGAGGTCCGCCAGCCGCTGCTCGAGCGCCGCCGGGTCGCCGGCGGCCTCGGCGACGACCGCGCGGACCGTCAGCGCCGGGTCGAGATCGACCTCCTGCCCCAGGTAGCCGACGGTGAGACCACGCCGCCGGGTGACCGTGCCCGAGTCGGGCACCAGCAGCCCGGCCAGGATCCGGAGCAGCGTGCTCTTCCCGGCCCCGTTGGCGCCGATCAGCGCGGCGCGGTCGCCCTCCTTCAGCTCAACCGTCAGCCCGTCGAAGAGCTGGTTGCCACCGTGGGCGTGGGCGATGTCCGCGGCCTGGACGAGCACGGTCATGGGTGGCGGTTCCTCGGACGCGAGGGGGCGGGACGACGTGCCCGCCATCGGGCGCGCCCGGTCAATCGGGCCGCGCCGGCCACCGTTGGGACGTGGTCACCGACGTCCGCCCATCCTACCGCGTCAGTTGCTTAGGGCTGTCGGACGTCGCCGGGGCGTCGGCAGAATCCGGAGAAGACCTCGACGGGCCCCAGCGGCACCGCAACACCATCAGCCCGGCCCAGGCTGTCCGAGCCGCACCGGGACGTCGGCGAGGCGCGACGCCGCGGAAATCAGTGGCGGGTGGCGGCCGGACCGAGGCGGCACGACCGGAGCGGCGCCGGCCGCCAAAAGGCTCGTCGGCTCCCGCTCGTGGGTCGGGCCGACCTCATCGAGCGTGGCCGCGGTCTCGCTCAGGCCGGCGAGGACACGCCGAGCAGCACGGCCGTGGCGAGGGAGACCGTCCGCACTGACAGCCAAGGGCAGGACCCCGCCGGCGCGGGCCGTCGCTCCGCATCGTCCCATCGGCGTCGCCGTCCCGGTCCGTGCGCCGCGCTGGGATCGCGCGCCTTCGGTCCCGACCGCATCGTGCCCGGACCGGACGGCCGTCCGTGGGGCCACGGGCCGCCGGGCCGCGTCATCCCGGACGCTCACCGCCCCAAGGGTCGGCCATCGGCCCGCGGTCCGTCGGCGGGCAACGGCGCGGGGCGGGCGGGCACCCCACGGGGGCCAGCCGCCACCCCTCGACCTGACCGACCCGGCGGCGCACCTGGCGCAGCGCGAGCTCGGGGAGGTACGCGGTGACCCTGGGTCCCCGGTCCCAGAGTCCGAGCACGATCTCCCAGACGTACCGCTCGAGCCATGACCTGTCCACCGTCCCGGCGAACTGGCGCCGCGCGTCGTCGAGCACCGCGGTCACCGTGACGGCCAGCAGCGTGGCCCGATCGGCCAGGGGCGGCGTCGTGTCGTTCCTGTCGCCCATCGTCGTCATCCCTCTCCAGCGGCCGGCAGGGCCGGCCCGCTCGCGACTCGTCGTCCGCCGGTCGGCACTCCACCAGGTCGTCGTTTCGCGGCGGGCCGCGTCGCCGCCCGGACGGGGGCGACACGGCCCGCCGTTGGGACCACGTCGGTCAGCCCGTCGGCTGTCCCGCCAACTCCCCACCGACCCGGAGGAGCTGCGCCATGCCGGCCTCGGCGTGTCCCGGCACGAAGCAGATCGCGGCGTAGAGGCCGGGTGCCAGGTCGAACTGGGCCCAGACGGCGCCACCGGGTGAGGTCACGCCGACCCCGGCGACCGGCTCGGCCCGCCGGCCGGCCCAGCCCGGACCGAGTTCGGCCGGCGCGGGCTTGCCGGCGAAGAACGCCGCCGACGCGGCCACCGCCTGCGCCGCCGTGGCGCCTTCCGGCACGGGGACCAGCGCGAGTTCGTGCGGCGCCAGGCCCGAGTTGGCGACGCGCCAGACCTGCCGGCCGGCCGGGACGTCGGTCGGGAGCGTGAAGGCCAGGTCGTGCATGTCCGCCATGACGTCGGTCGCCGACTCAGACGGCACCGCCGCGCCCGGCGGGAACGCCGTGAACGCCGCCGGGACCACCTCGAAGCGGGCGTGCCTGGCCGGGTGGAGCGGGTCGATCACGAGGAAGCGGCCGGGCACCAACGCGACCAGCCCGGCGGCGGTCCCGCCATCCGCGGCGGCGCGGTCCGGATTGCCGACGAAGGTCGATGCGAAGAACCAGTCCGGCGTCTGGTCGGCGATCGTCGCTCGCGGCGTCGCCAGCGCAGCGTCCATCTCGCCGTCGGTGACGCCGTCGGGGCGCCGGCGGAATGGAAGACGCCGCAGCAGATCCGGGAGCGCTACGGCGCCATCGAGGGATTCGCCGAGCCGTGGGACGG
>CADCWG010000038.1 GCA_902806335.1 uncultured Thermomicrobiales bacterium
CTGTACGGGCGCACTGCCGTACGCCCAGAGCCGGTATGGCGCGGGGCGTCGGGGTTGGGGACAGGGCGCATGGCCATGCGCCCTAACGTGGCGCGAGGAACGGGCGGCGGTCCGAAGATCGGTGGGCGGCGCTGCGGAGCCGCGTGTCCCGTAGGGGCGCACGGCCGTGCGCCCTGCACCCAACCCCGACGCCCCGCGCTTGACACCTCGCGCGGCGCCCGGGACCATGCCGCCGGCCACGCTCGCCGGGGAGCGGGCCGGTGCGGCAGCGGGAGGGGAGAAGACGATGGCGGAGACGGAGGCGGCGTCGGCGGGGCCGGCCGGTTCGGCCGGGGGGACGATCACGGCGCGGGGCGTCGTCGCCCGCGCGCCCGGGGAGCCGGGGCGGGTCGAGACGTTCACGATCGACCCCCCGGGGCCCGGCGAGGTGCTGGTTCGGATCGTCGCCAGCGGCGTCTGCCACACCGACCTCTCGGCCAAGAACGGCGTCTTCGGCACCGAGGGCTTCCCGTTCCTGCTCGGCCACGAGGGCGCCGGCGTCGTCGAGCGCCTCGGCGAGGGGGTCACCAACGTCGCCGTCGGCGACCACGTGATCCTCGCCTGGCGGGCCCCCTGCGGCACCTGCCGCTTCTGTATCGTCGGCAAGCCGCACCTCTGCGCCGCCTCGCTGAACGCCGAGAAGCGGATGCGGACCGAAGACGGCGTCACCCTCAACCCCGTCCTCGGGATCGGCACCTTCTGCACCCACACCCTGGTCCACAGCAAGCAGGCGATCCCCGTCGACGCCGCCTTCCCCGCCCCCCAGATGAGCCTGATCGGCTGCGGCGTGATGACCGGCGTCGGCGCCGCCCTCTACACCGCCGGCGTCCGCCCCGGCGAGTCGGTGGCCGTGATCGGCTGCGGCGGCGTCGGCGACTCCGTGATCATGGGCGCCCGGCTCGCCGGCGCGACCACGATCATCGCCGTCGACGTCGACCCCCGGAAGCTCGAGTGGGCCAGGGGCTTCGGCGCCACCCACACCATCGACGCCCGCGAGGGCGACGTCGTCGGCCAAATCAAGGCCCTCACCGGCGGCTTCGGCGTCAACCACAGCTTCGAGGCCGCCGGCCGCACCGACACCCTCGAGACGGCTCTCTTCTGCCGCGACCTGGCCGGCACCTGCGTGATGATCGGCGTCGCCGGCCCGAGCGCGACGATGGAGCTGCCGGTCGGCCGGGTCTTCGACGTCGGCGGCGCGCTCAAAGTCTCCTGGTACGGCGACTGCCTGCCGACGCGCGACTTCCCCCTCCTCGCCGAGTGGTACCGCCAGGGCCGCCTCGACCTCGACGGGGTCGTCACCCGGACGATCGGCCTCGACGAGACGGAGGAGGCCTTCCACGCGATGGAGCGCGGCGAGACCCTCCGCAGCGTCGTCGTCCTCTGACCGGACGGGCCCCGATAGATCCGGCGCCGGTCCGATGCCGGTCGGCGCCCTCCCCGCACGTCCCGGGTGGCCCAGCTGGCCAAGTCGAGACCGCGGAGCCGATCGGCACCCGCCAGCGCCGTCGGTTCCCAGGTCGCCGGTCTCCTAGCCCTGGCGGTGCGGTCCGCGCCCGAGCTGGTCGGCGCTGGTGCTCGGCGGACACGGTGACGCCCCGGCCGACTGGCCGGGGCGTCGCCGTCTTGGGGTAGGGGGCCGATCCTTGCCGAGCGGCCCGCCCGGTGCGGCTTAGCGGTCACCGCCCGGACGGCGCCGGGACGCTTGCGCGGGGACCGCCCGCCGGGAGCGACCGTCGGCCGCCACCGTCGCCGCGAGGGCGAGGAGCCCGCCGAGGGCCAGGGCCAGGCTCCAGCCGGCGACCGGGAGACCCAGGGCGCCCTGGGCCGACCCGAGGGTGTCGCCGGCGCCGGTGTTCGGGAACTTGGTGGCCGTCTGGCCCTTCGTGCCGGTCCTGGCGCCGGTCTGCTTGCCGCCCGGCTTGGACTTCTCCGGACGCTCGCCGCAGTTGAAGACGTCGACCGTGGTCACCTTGCCGCCGGCCACCCAGAGGTGACCCTCGGCGTCGACCGCCTTCGACTCGGCACGGCACCACGTGCGCCCGACCTCGGCGAGGGTCCAGGCGCTGTCGGCGGGGAGCGCAATCCGAGCAAAGCCGTCGCCGGTGGTCTCGAAGGCGATCGCCCCACCCTCGCCGGCGGCCGCCTCGAGCGAGAACTTCACCTCGCCCTCGTACCGCTCGCAGGCCTTCGTGTTGTAGACGGTGCCGTCGCACCAGTACTTGGTGACCTCGAGGGTGCCTTCTTCCGGGTTGCGCTCGGGGATGTTGAACCAGTGGCAGACGACCTGGACGCCGCGCGCCGCGACCTCCGGGGTGATCTTGCCGCCGCTCGCCTCGACGCGCACCAGCTCGCTGGCCTCGTCGCCGGCCCAGGTCCGGCAGAAGACGATCGGCGTCCGGTAGCAGTCGGGGATCGACTCGGTGACGGTGTAGATGCCGGTGTCGAGGTCGGACCAGCCGACGATGCCGTCCTCGCTGGTGGTCGCGGCGGCGTCCACGCCCTCGCCGCCGAGGTGGAAGTCGACCCCGCCCATCGGCTCGGCGCACTCGAGGAGGAGCCCGTCGAGCTTGATGCCGTCGGCGACCGTGGCCGGGCACCAGCGCTTGACGATGGTGATCGAGCTGTGGTCGTGCAGCGGGATGTTGAACCAGTGGCAGACGAACGAGGTCCTCGGGACGAGCAGCTCGGCGCTGATGCCGTTGTCCGCCACGTCCACCGCGAAGGAGCCGGGCTCCGACTGCTCGTCGAGGGGGAAGCTGGCGTCGCAGTACACGATCGGCGCGGCGTAGCCCTCGCCCAGGTGCTCAGTGACCGAGAAGGCCCCGAGCGGCCGGTCGAGCCAGCTCACGATGCCGTCGCCACCGGTGGTCTGGGTGTCGGTGAAGTCGCCCTGGGTGAAGGTGAAGTCGACCCCGCCGTGCCGCTGGCCGCAGACCTCGAGGATCTCCTCGATGGTGCGGACGCCGGCCTCGAAGCCCGCCGGGCAGAGGTACTTGTAGATCACGACCTCGCCGTCGTCGGCCTTGGGAATGTTGTACCAGGCGCAGCCCATCGTCGTGCCGGCGTAGGGCAGGTCGCCGGTGAGGATGCCCTCGGGAAGGGTGGTCAGGGGGACGATGCCGTCGATCACCGCGCCGCCGGAGTAGGCGCCCCACCGGCAGTAGACGACCGGCTGACCGTAGCCGGCGGGGACGGTCTCGGTGATGGTGTACTCGCCGACCGTGAGGTCGCCGAAGGTGACGGTACCGGCACCGTCGGTGGTCGCCGCCTGCTCCCCGCCGCCCTGCTTGAGCGTGAAGTCGATGTTCGGCAGCGGCTCGGTGCACTGGTCGGCGTAGTCGGCCTGCTCGAACGCGGTGGTGTCGAGACCCGCGGGGCAGGCGTACTTGGTGATGACGATCTCGCCCGGGGTCTCCTCCGGCAGGTTGAACCAGTCGCAGAAGAACGTGTAGCTGCCGTCGCCGACGACCGTGCCGGCGATCTGTCCGCCCGGCGCGTCGTAGGCGACCGGTGACGTGTAGTAGCCGAGGCCGCTCTCGCCGCCGGCGGCGACGAAGTCCTCGCCGCAGTAGACCAGGGGCTGGCCGTAGCCGGACGGGATCGTCTCCGCGAGGGTGAACCCTTCGGCCGGGAGACTCTCGAAGGAAGCCTGGCCGCTCTCGCCACCGGCACCGGTGGACGTGGACCGCGTGCCGGAGACCTCCCCCGCGTAGGTGAAGGGGATGCCGTCCATCCGCTCGGTGCACTCGGCCACCAGGGCGTCGTAGGAGAGGTCGACGGGCAGGAGGCCGCTCGGACAGGCCCACTTGGTGATGACCACGCGGCCCTCGTCGGCCGCGAGCGGCAGGTTGTACCAGTCGCAGGCGAACTGGCCGCCGTTGACGAGTTCGTCGCCGATCGCGCCGCCGGAGACCGCGGCCTGGTAGACGCTGCCGAGCCCGCTGGTGCTGGTCCCGGTGCCGTCGCCGTTGTCGACGACCCGCTCGAAGCCCTGGCCACAGTAGACGACCGGCTCGCCGTAACCGCTGGGGACGGCCTCGGCGATGGAGATCGGGCCGGGGGTGAGTCCGGACCAGGTGACTTCGCCGCCGGCGGTCGAGCCGGAGACCGAGCCATCGGCGCCGGTCAGGGTAAAGCCGATCCCGTCCATCGGCGTGGTGCAGACGCTCGCGAGGTCGTCGCTAGCGACGGTGCCGGCCGGGCACTCCCACTTGGCGATCTGGACGTAGGCCGGGGTCACCTGCTCCTCGCTCGCGGCGGTGATCTCCGCTTCCTCGGTCGGCAGCGGCTCCTCCGTCGGGAGCGTCTCCTCGGTCGGCAGGGGTTCCTCGGTCGGGAGGGGCTCTTCGGTCGGGAGGGGCTGGTTCTCGCCGTCGGGTGGCGGCCCCTCGCCGCCGTTGCCCTCGACCGGCACGCACTCGCCGGGGACCAACGTCGAGGTGCCGTCGCCGTTGTCCTGGTAGACGTCGCCCGAGTATGCGAAGCCTTCGGGACAGGTCACGTTGGCCGTCGGCCCGTTTGCGGCTCGGGCGGACTCGGCGACGCCGAGGAGCGGCGAGAAGAGCCCGAGCGCGACGAACAGCGCGAGGGCGAGTGACAGTCGTGCCGAGGGGCCGACGCCCGACCGGCGGCGGCGAGTACGGGCCCTGATGGCCCCAGCGCTCCGAAAGGCATGTCCGTCGCGTGGCTTGGTGGCGCTCATCGTTCTCTCTCCCCGTCCGATCCGCCGGCGAACCGTGTCGCCGGCCATGCGCCCATCCTGCGGGGGCGGGACGTCGGGGCCATCAGTGAAATCACCGAATCCCGGGAGAGAAGCGTTAGGTAGTTCCGCCTAAGTAGGCGTGACGGACCTCAGCGCGGGGAGGGCCACCGGGTGCCGGAAAGGGCCGGCCACTGAAGGCAGGGTGCCGGGATGCCCCGTCCTCTGTGCCGACGGCGCCGCGGCTGGTACTCGTGCAGGGATCCTCTGTGGGTGGGACGTGTCTGCGCCGCACCGGTGTACGGGTTGGGGAGGCGCCGTCGGCTCGCGGGTGACGAGACGACGCCTGCCTGGGCCCCGCCGGCCGCCCGGAATGCGCGATGATGCCCCGGGCATGGCGGCCGGTACCGGCCGCCGGGCGGGGGACCGGCGCCTGCCTCCGGCACGCCGCGGTCGCGTCAGGTCCGAACGAGACCGTGGCGCACCGCGTGGGCGGCGGCGGCGGTGCGCGAGGGAACACCCAGCTTGCCGAGGATGTTCGCGACGTGGGTCATCGCCGTCCGGTGACTGATGAACAGCGCCTCGCCGATCTCGCGGTCCGACCGGCCCTCGGCGAGCAGCCGCAGCACCTCGGACTCGCGCCGCGTGAGGCCGGCGTCGAGCGCTCCGTCCGTCGACGCGACCGGACCGGACGGGGCCGCCGTCGGGGGCGGGGCCGCCGTCGGGGGCGGGGCCGCCGTCGGAGTGGAGGTCGTCGGCGCTGGGGGGCGCGGCGATGGGGCGGCGGGCTGCGCTCGGTCTGATGGACGCTGCCCCGAGGTCATCCCCGAGGTCATCCCCGAGGTCATCCCCGAGGTGACCGACGCCGCGTCGGCGGCCGCGGCGGCGAGCGGTAAGACCTGCCCGGAGGCGCGCGCGGCGACGAAGGCGTCGACGCCGAGGAGGGCGACGGCCTCCGTGGCGGCCCTCGCCTCGACGGCCGGGTCGCCGAGGCGGACGGTGCCCGTGCCCCGCAGGGCATCGACGGCGCCGAGCAGGCGCGCCGCCCGTTCCGGTTGGCCGGTGGCGGCGGCGAGACCGGCGAGGCGGGCGAGGACGCGGGCGATCCCCGGACGGTCGCCCTGATCGTCGCGGGAAGCGAGACTCTCGGTGTAGAGCGTGGCGGCGCCGGCCAGGTCACCGCCATCGGCCGCTACCTCCGCCAGGTTCTCCAGGGCCAGCGCCCGCCCGCTGTGGTCGTCGAGCGCCTGCCACTCCCGCAGCGAATCACGGTAGAGCGCTTCGGCGCGGGCGCGGTCGCCCGTGTCGTAGGCGACCACGCCGAGGTTGTTGAGCGTCAGCGCCACCCGGCGGCGGTCCCCGGTCGCCCGCCAGATGGGGAGGGCTTCCTCGTAGAGGGCGACGGCGCGCGTGGCGTCGCCCCGTCGACGCGCCACCACGCCGAGGTTGGTGAGCGACGCCGCGATCATCGCCCGGTTGCCGAGGAGGCGGAATCCGCGGAGGGCCGCCTCGTGCAGCTCCCCCGCGCGGTCGAGGTCGCCGCGGTCCTGGGCGAGGTTGCCGAGGTTGGAGAGGGCGCTCGCCGTCCCGTTCGCGTCGCCGAGCCGCTCCCACGTCCGAAGGCTCTCGGCGAAGAGCGCCTCCGCGCGGTCCAGGTCGCCCTGGCGCCGGGCGGCGACCGCGGCGAGGACGAGCGTGTCGGCGCGGGCCTCCGGTTCGGCCGGTCCCCCGGCGGCGAGCAGCCGTTCCAGCCAGACCCGCCCCTCTGGCAGGTGCCCGCGGGCGTCGAGGTAGGGCCAGAGGGCGTCGAGCAGCCGGTAGGCGACGTCCGCGTCGGCGGGTGTGCGGGGGGCCGTCGCGTAGTCCAGGGCGGCGCGGAGGTTGTCGTGTTCCGCCGCCAGCCGGTCCAGGGCGACGCGCTGGTCCGGCCCGGCGAACGCGGCGCGGTTCGTCGTCGCCAGGCCGAGCGCCCAGCCGGCGAGGGCACGCCGGGCCGCGTCGGCGTCGTCGCTCGCGTCGAGCCGCTCCAGGGCGTAGCCGCGGATCGTCGTGAGCATCGCGAAGCGGGCCTCACCCCCGCGGTCGTCGGGCCGGACGAGGCTGTGGTCGACCAGCGCCGACAGGCCGTCGAGGACCGGGCCGGTCGGCGAGGCGGTCTCTCCAGGGCTGCCCGCGAGCGCCGCCTCGGTCGCGGCCACGACGGCCTCGGCGGCCTCGACGGTGAAGCCCCCGGCGAAGACCGCGAGGTGGCGGAAGAGGACCCGCTCGTCCGGCCGGAGCAGGTCCTCGCTCCAGGCGATCGTCGCCCGGAGGGCCTGCTGCCGAGGCGGCAGGTCGCGAGCCCCCCCGGCGAGGAGGCCGAGCTGGCCGTCGAGGCGGGCGAGCATCGCCCGCGGTGGGAGGACCTTGACCCGGGCCGCCGCCAGCTCGATCGCGAGCGGCAGCCCGTCGAGCCGGCGGCAGACCTCGCCGACGGCGGACGCGTTCTCGGCCGTCAGCGCGAAGTCGGGTCGGATCGCCGTTGCCCGCTCGACGAACAGGGCGACCGACGGCACCCGCCCGAGCGCGACCGGGTCGGAGACGCGCGCCGGTGGCAGGACCAGGGGGGCGAGCGGGTACTCCCGCTCGCCGCGCAGGTGGAGCGGCGCCCGGCTGGTCGCGAGGACGACCACGTCGGGGCAGTCGCGCAGGAGGGTGGCGACGTGGGGGGCGCCGGCGACGACCTGCTCCAGGTTGTCGAGCACGAGCAGGATCCGGAGACCGGCGAGGGCCTCGGCCAGGCGGTCCGCGACGGCCCGGCCGGGGACCGCGGTGGCGAGCCCGAGTGCCCGCGCCACCGAGACCAGCACGCCCGCCGGGTCGGTCACCTCGGCCAGTTCCACCACCGCCGCGCCGTCGGGAAAGAGGGTCGCCAGGTTCGCGTCGCGAGCGAGATGGAGCGCCAACCGGGTCTTGCCGACGCCGCCGGGGCCGACGAGGGTGACCAGGCGGACCGCCGGGTCCCGCAGCAGGCCGGCGACCTCGGCCGCCTCACGGTCGCGGCCGACGAGTGGGGTCGTCGTCGGGGGGAGTGCCGGCAGTGCGATGGCGCCGGGCGCCGGCGTGGCGGTCCAGGCGCGCGGATGGTCGCTGGGGGGCGAGGTCGACACCCGGGACCTCGTTCCGATGGACGGGCGGGGAGGCAGCGTGACGCCGGTCATCTTGCGCCCGGCATCGTCCGGCCGTCAACCGATCCGCGGTCGGCGCCACGTTCGCGGGGGCCGGACCTGGCGGCTCGGCACCCGGGTGCGAGGGAAGGAGCCGTCGTGGCTGCGTCCCGGTCGATGGCGCCCCGGTCGGCGTGCCCCGGGCAGCTTATGGCCCCGCGGTCGTGGGGGCATTCCCGGGCCGACGATCGTCGGGACCGGACGACGGCGCGTCGTCGCTGCCGGGACCCGTCTCGGCGGGGCGCGCACCGCAACCCGCGGCGCGCCTCGCTCAGACCCAGCGGCTTGGCAACGAGCGGCCCACGACCCGCCAGCCGAGTACGCGGCGGATCGACCAGCGCCGCGCCGCTGACCGTGCCGAGGCTTCCGGCCGAGCCGAGCCGAGCGTCGCCTCGCGCGCGAAGACCGATTGCTCCTCCGTGCCGTTGACCCAGATCATGGCCATGCCCGATCTCCCCACAGCCGGTCGGCGACCGGCGCCCTGTCGCCCCGCCGGCACCTCGCCGTGGGCTGGGACCAGCATGGCCGGCCGATGGGGACCACACATCCGCAAAAATACGGGTATGCCGCCGCCAAACCGCATCAGGTCTGTGGGGTGAGGCCCACGTTGACGTACGTAGCGACGCCGGCGCGCCGGGAGCCAGGCCCGCCGGTCCCGCACCGCCGCGGGGTTAACCGGTCAGACGAGGCCGGCGCGAACCGCGTGCGCCGCGGCCGCCGTGCGGGAGGTGGCCCCGATCTTATTCAGGATGTTGTAGACGTGGGTCGTCGTGGTGCGATGGCTGATCCCGAGCCGATCGGCGATCTCCCGGTCGGCCATCCCTTCCGTCAGCAGCCGGAGGACTTCCCGCTCCCGCTGGGTCAACCGCACCGCCGCCCGTGCTGGGGACACCGCCGACGGAACGGGGGTGACCACTCCGGTCGCCGGGTGGCTCGGGTCAGCGACGGCGACGCCCCCGTCGTCCGCCTCGGCCTCGGCGAGCGCCTCGGCGACGGCATCGGCCATCGCCATCGCGCGGCCGGCGGACCAGGTCCGGGACGCGAGTGGGGTGCCCAGCCGTCCCCGGACCCGGCTGACGAGCCGGGTGTGGCGAGGACGGTGCAGCGGCGGGACGGGAGTGCCGAGGGCGACCCGGCGGCCCTCGGCGGCGGCGAGCAGGCGGCCTGCTCGTTCCGTCCGACCGCGACCGAGCGCGACCTCCGCCATCGCTTCGAGCTCGGCGATCACGCCCCGCTCGTCGCCAAGTTCGCGCCGGACGCTAAGCGCCTCTCGGAGCAGGCGAGTCGCCGCCGGGAGCTCCCCGGCGCGGAGGGCGACCAGGCCGAGGTCGTGGGCGGCGTCGGCGATGCCCAGCTTCTCCCCGACCGATCGGAACAGTGCCAGGCTGTCCTCGAAGTGCGCCCGGGCCGTCACGTCGTCCCCCTCGGCCGCCGCGACCCGGCCAAGGTTGTCGCGAACGTAGGCGATGCCGCGCTGGTCGCCCAGCCCCTCGCGGAGCGTGAGGGCCTCCTCCAGCAGCGCGCGGGCCGCCGCGAGGCGCCCACCGTCGGCGAGCGCCTCGGCCGAGTTGTTGAGACCGAGTCCAAGTCGGACCGGGTCGCCGTGGTCGCGGCGGATCGCCAGGCTCTCGGCGTGGAGGGCCTCGGCACGGGGGACGTCGCCCAGCGCGGCGGCGACCAAGCCGAGGTTGTTGAGGGTGTCGGCGAGCGCCAGATCGTCGCCGATGGCGCGGCTCATCGCGAGGCTGGACTCGTATAGCTCCCGTGCCCGGCCGAAGTCCGCCAGGCGGTAGAGGAGGTTGCCCAGGTTGTTGACCGCGGTCGCCCGCAGCTCCGTCGGCACCGGGCCGGGAGCGAGCAACGCGCGCTCGAGCCAGGCACGGCCCTCATTGAGGTAGCCGCGCACCTCCCAGAAGCGCCAGAGCGACGAGGCGATCCGCAGCGCGACGGAGGCGTCGTGCTCGATGGCCCAGCCGAGGGCGGCGCGGACGTTGTCGTGTTCGACTTCGACGCGGTCCAGCCATCGAGCCTGGTCGCGCCCGGAGAACTTGTCCTTGGCCTGTTCCGCGAGCGCGACGACGTGGGCGGCGTGGCGGGCCTGGAGGGCGGGCAGGTCGCCGCTGGCGGCGAGGCGTTCGAGGGCGTACTCCCGGATCGTCTCGAGCATCGCGAACCGGATCGAGCCGTCACGGCCATGGACCCGCTGGACGAGGCTGTGCCGGACCAGCGCGCCGAGGGCGTCGACCACGACGGTCGACGGGAGCAGGGCCGGCGCGACCGCCCCGTTCTCGGTGCCGATGGGCGATGGCGAGCGGGTCGGGTCCTGGGATTGCCCGGAGACCAGATCGACCTCCGACGGCGAGCCGCAGACGACCTCGGCTGACTCGAGCGAGCATCCGCCGGAGAAGACCGCTAGGTCGCGGAAGAGGACCCGCTCCGGCGGCGAGAGCAGGTCCTCGCTCCAGGCGATCGCCGCCCGCAGGGTCTGCTGCCGCTCGGGCAGGTCGCGGGCGCCGCCGGTGAGCAGCGGCAGCCGGCGATCGAGGCGGGCGAGCAAGGCCGTGGGGCGCATGATGTCGGTGCGGGCCGCCGCGAGTTCGATGGCGAGCGGCAGGCCGTCCAGCCGGCGGCAGATCGCGGCGATCGCCGCGAGGTCGCCTTCCGCGTAGGGCGCGGCCAGGCGGCTGCCACGGGCCCGCTGGAGGAAGAGGGCCAGCGCGCCGTCGTCGGCGACGTCGGCCACGGTGCGCGGCGCGCCGTCGGCCGCCTCCGGCATCCCCAGTGGGGGCACCGGGTAGTCGTACTCCCCCGAGACGCCGAGCACCATCCGGCTCGTGGCCAGGACCTTGAGGCTCGGACACGTGCTGAGGAGGCCGGCCAGGTCCGGCGCGGCGGTGATCACCTGCTCGACGTTGTCGAGCACCAACAGCATCCGGCGCCGGGCGAGGGCCGCCGCGAGCACCGGCAGGGCGGGGCGGTCGGCCGGGATCGGGACCTGCAGGACGTGGGCGATCGTCGGCAGCACCAGATGCG
Organism: uncultured Thermomicrobiales bacterium; assembly: GCA_902806335.1. Taxonomy (GTDB): domain Bacteria; phylum Chloroflexota; class Chloroflexia; order Thermomicrobiales; family UBA6265; genus CADCWG01. The sequence goes on from CADCWG010000038.1 coordinate 10,978, forward strand.
GGTCGATGAGCGGCGCGAGGGCCACGAAGACGACGCCCGCCGGGAAGTCGGGCAACGGAGCCGGCATCTGCGCCGGTGGGGACGGCTCGACCGGCCGACCGGCGGGCAGCAGCGCTCGAGGTGACCGTGCGGCCGCCGGGTCGAGTTCGGCCGCGACGCGCAGCGCGAGCCGAGTCTTACCGACGCCACCCGGCCCCGTCAGCGTGACCAGGCGGACGACCGGATCGCGAAGCAGCGCGACGACCGCCGCGCTCTCCTCGTCGCGGCCGACCAGCGGGGTCAGCGGCACCGGGAGCGCGGCGAGCGACGGGTCCGGCGGGATGTCCAACGACGGTACGCTCATCGCCCTGCGGCGGCTCCGATCGCGGGGGCGTCCCCCGAGGGCCATGACGTGCTGCTGGCGATCGGCGGAGGTCCCTACCCACATCGCATGGCGACCGCATGGTCGACGACGACGACAGAGTCAATATTGGCGCCGCGTGGGTACCACGTCAACCGGCGCGGCACCGCCCGTGCGGGCCATTCCTCTTTCCCTTCTGCCCGGTGCTGGCCTTGACTTCGGTGGCGCGTCGCGTAGTCTCGGCTTGCCGCGGCGCGTGGCGTAGTCTTGGCTCGCCACCTACCCAGGGCTGATCGGCTCGCTGCTGAGGAGCCAACCCGGTGCGGATCGCGGTGCTCTCGGACGTCCATGGCTTCGACCTGGCGCTCGCGACGGTCTTCGCCGACCTCGACGCGACCGGGCCGTACGACGAGGTCGTGGTCGCCGGCGACCTGTGTGAGGTCGGGCCGGCGCCCGCCCGCGTCCTGGCGATGCTCCGCGAGCGCAGCCCAGCGCCGACGGTGCTGATGGGCAATACGGACCGAGACCTCGTCGAGGCCGCCCTGGCGGGACGGAGCGGTCGTCACTTCGCCGCGGCGGACATCGGCTCCGAAGGCATCGCCTACCTGGCGGCGCTACCGTTCGACCGCCGGATCGCCCCGCCCGGTGGGACCTCGCCCGAAGACGACCTTCTCGTCGTCCACGCCAACCCCCACGACCTCGAGCGCAAGCTCGACCCGGCGTCGAGCGACCGGGAACTGCGGGAGACCCTGGGCGACACCCGGGCCGCGGCGATCGCCTTCGGGCACATCCACATCGCCTATACCCGGCGCCTGAACATGACCCTCCTCGTCGACGTCTCGGCGGTCGGCAACCCGAAGGACGGCGATCTCCGCTGCGCGTACGGTGTCCTCACCTGGGATGCCGGCGCTCGAGCGTGGTCGGCCGAGATCCGCCGCCTGCCGTACCCGCTCGCCGAGACCGCCGCCGAGATCCGCGCCAGCGGCCTGCCCGACCCCGAGAAGACGCTGCGCAAGCTCGAGCGGGCATCGTACTGACGGCCTCCCGTTGGCTTGTCCGACTGGACCTCGGTAGTCGATACCGTTGACACGCCGCGGCAACGTGGGGAGAATCCGCCGGCCCGAACGCGGTCAGCGATGAGAACCCGCGGGCGGCCCTCCCAGAGAGGAGACGCCGCTGGGCGCGGATTGCGTGCGCGCCGGGACGGCGCTTCGAGGAGGAAGCCCATGGATGCGTTTCTACGGCGCCAGATCGACCGACGGGAGGCTGTCCGCTTCTCGCTGATGGGTGCAGGAGCCGTCTCGCTGGCGATGACCGGCGGCGGGCGACGGTTCAGCTCGGCGGTCGCCCAGGACGCGACGCCTGCGGCGGCGTTTGACCCGGCCCTCTGTTATGCCCCATTCGGCGATGTCGAAACCGTGCAGTACGACAAAGTCGGCGACGGCGGGTTCAAGATCGCGCTCTCGAACTCCTACATCGGGAACGTCTGGCGGACCCAGATGATCAAGATGGCGCGTGCGTACGTCCAGGAGCCAGCGCTCGCGGACCTCGTCTCGGCGGGTGACTTCCAGGTCAACTCGGCCGGCAACGACGCCAACGCGCAGAGCGCGGCCATCGACGACATGATCTCCCGCGGTGCCCAGGCCATCATCATCAATGCGGCAAGCCCGACCGCCCTGGTGCCGGTGGTCCAGCAGGCCCGCCAGGATGGGATCGTGATCGTCGCCTTCGACAACGTGGTGACGCCGGACGACCCGTCCGTTGATGTCGGGATCACGATCAACGAGGATCAGGTCGAGATGGGGCGCCGGTGGGCGCAGTTCCTGGTCGACCAGCTGGGCGGTACCGGTAACGCCCAGGGCAAGATCCTGATGATCAACGGCGTCGCTGGGACGAGCGTCGACGCCGAACGCCGCCAGGGGGCGGCCGAGGTGTTCTCGGCAAACCCTGGTATCACGACCGTGGAGGTCGTCGGCGACTGGGATCCTGGCAAGGCCCAGACGGCGACGGCGACGGCCCTGGCTTCCAACCCCGATATCGCCGGGATCTGGTGCCAGGGCGGTACTGACGGCGCGGTCCGCGCCTTCCTCGACGCCGGGCGGCCGCTGGTCCCCGTCGCCGGCGAGGCGGAGAACGGGTTCCGTAAGCAGATGCTCCAGTACGCCGACCAGTTCCAGGGTTACTCGATCGGCCAGACGCCCGGGATGGTCTGCGTGGCGATCCGGGCGGCGATCAGCCTGCTCCAGGGGGAAGCCCTGCCGAAGTCGATCTCGATCCCCCTCCCGGAGGCGCGGACGGCGGACCTGGTGCCGGGCGTCAATGTGTTCCCCGAGGCCGGAAACGACTTCTTCACTCCGATCCAGATCCCGGCCTGCGGCGTCAACCTGACGTTCGAGCAGATCGACGCGCAGCAGGCGTGACTCGCGGTCTCGCGCCCAAGGGTGAGCGGGACGGCCTTGGGAGTTGTCTCCCGGGCCGTCCCGCTGATGGTCCCGTTCGTACGACATGTCCCGATAAGCTGAGAGGCGGCGATGGCGGTCCTGGCAGCTCGGGGGGTCGACAAGCGATTCGGCGGCGTGGTTGCCCTCCACGGCGCCGAGTTCGCCTGCGAGGCCGGCGAGATTCACGCCCTGCTCGGCGAGAACGGTGCCGGCAAGAGCACCATGGTCAAGGTGCTCTGCGGCGTCCAGCAGCCCGACGCTGGTGAGATCACGATGGCCGCCCGGCCCGTGACATTTCGCGGCCCGGGCGACGCCGCGAGCGCGGGGATCGTCCCCGTCTTCCAGGAACTGTCGCTCGTCCCGGACCTGTCGGTCGCCGAGAACCTCGCGCTGGGCAACGAGCCGCGGAACCGCCTGGGCCTCGTCAGTGGACGTCGAATGCGGCGGGATGCGGCGGAGGCGTTGAGCCGCCTCGGCTTCGTCGGTATCGATCCGGGATCGCCCGTCCGAGACCTTCCGCTGGCCGACCGTCAGCTGGTAGAGATCGCCAAGGCGATCGGCCGTCGACCCTCGATGCTGATCCTCGACGAGGCGACCTCGGCGCTCAACCGGCGCGAGGTCGAGCGAGTCTTCGATGTCGTGCGATCAATGCGTGACGCCGGCACGGCCGTCGTCTTCATCTCGCACCGGATGGAGGAGGTTCGCGAGCTCTGCGACCGGGCGACGGTCTTTCGCGACGGGACACACGTGGGAACGGTCGATGTCCGCGGCGCGCCCAAGGGCCAGATCGTCGAGATGATGGTCGGGCGAGCGCTGCGCGAGGTCTTTCCGCCCCGCCCGCCGCGGGCTGAGCCTTCGACGCCGCTGCTGGAGGTCGCCGGCTTGACCTGGGGGCGTGAGCTGCGCGACGTCTCGCTGACCATTCACGCTGGGGAGATCGTGGGACTGTCGGGGCTCGAGGGGCAGGGGCAGGGCGACCTGCTCCGCGCGCTCTTCGGAATCTACGCCCGGGTTTCCGGCACTGTCCGGATGGGCGGTCGACCGGTCCGCCTGGGGAGCCCAAGGGCAGCGATGCGAGCCGGACTCGCCCTGGTCCCGGAGGACCGCAAGACCCAGGCGCTGATCCTGCCGCTGCCCGTCCGCGACAATCTGACGTTGCCTACGCTGCCACGCTGGAGTCGCGGCGGGATCCTCTCCCCGTCGGCCGAGGCGGGCGCGACCACCGCGGTGCGCGAGCGGCTGGCGATCAAGACAGCGAGTGTCGCCACGCCCGTGCGCCAACTCAGCGGCGGCAACCAGCAGAAGGTGGCGATCGCGAAGTGGCTCCTCGGGGAGACCAGGGTGTTCCTGCTGCACGACCCGACACGGGGCATCGACGTCGGGGCGAAGCAGGAAATCTATGCCGTGATGCGTGGGCTCGCGGAGCGGGGTAACGGGGTGCTGTTCTTCTCGACCGAGTTGTCCGAGATCGTTGGCCTCTGCGATCGGGCGCTCGTGATGTACGAGGGCGCGGTCGTCCAGGAGTTGCGAGGGGCCGACCTTACCGAGACGAATCTGGTCAGCGCGGCCGTCGGTTTCCACGACGGGGAGGCGGGAGGTCCGGCCTCCGCTCGCGGCCCCGTCCCCGTCGTGGTCCCCGCTGAGGTGTCCCGGTGAGCGCCCTGCCGGCCCTCCGTCGCCTCCCCGCGCCACCTGATAGAGGGGGAGGGCCCGACGACACCCCGCGGAGGGCACGCGGCCCGGCGCTGCCTCCCGTGCTCGCGAGGAGCGCACGGCTGATCCTCGCCTGGGTGATCCTCGCGGCGCTGCTCGCGATCTACATCCAGGAGTCGCCCCGCTTCGGACCGCGGGAACAGCGCTCGGTCGCGAACCAGGGCATGCCGCTGGCCATCGTCGGCTTTGGACAGACCGCCGTGGTGTTGACCGGCGGCATCGATCTCTCGGTCGGGTCAATGGTCAGCCTGAGCAACGGCGTGGCTTCTCGACTCGCCGACCCCGACCGACCTCGCTCGAGCATGTGGCTCGCCTCGATCGCGGCGCTGCTGGTGGGGACGATCGGAGGGGCGGTGAACGGGCTACTCGTCGCCTATGCCCGCCTGCAGCCGATTATCGTCACACTGGCGACGTCCTACGTCTTTCTCGGACTGGCGCTCTACGTCCGACCCGAGCCCGGCGGGAGCGTGCCGCTCGGCTTCACCGATTTCTGGACCGGACTGATGATCGACCGCCAGTACCCCCGTTCGATCGTGCTGCTGGTGGCGCTGGTGCTGCTCTGGGTGGTCTTCCGGCGCACTCGGCTCGCGACGCGGATCTACGCGGTTGGCAGCAGTGAGGGAGCGGCCTTCATGTCTGGCGTCGACGTTGCGCGGACCAAGGTCATCGCCTATACGATGGCGGGTCTCGCGGCGTCCGCGGCGGGGCTATTCCTGACCGCCCAGACCGCGACGGGCGACGTCCGTGCTGGCGACCCGTACACGCTCAACTCGGTCGCGGCGGTCGTCCTCGGCGGCGCCAGCCTCGCGGGCGGCGCCGGCACCTACGTCGGCACGGTCGCGGGGGCCTATGTGATCTCGCTCATCCCGCGTGTTCTGTTTTTCTACGACGTGTCGCCGTTCTACCAGCAGTTCTATCAGGGGCTGATCTTGCTGGGGTCGGTCGCGCTGGGGGCGCTTGGGGTGCTTCGGATGCGGAACCGCCTGGATCGCCTGTGAGCGGGGGAGCCATCGACGCCGCGGCGGCCAGAAGCGTCGTCCTACGGCCCGGTGACCTGGGCGGCGCGTCGCCGATCGGAAGGATCTCCTCGCGTCGGCTGTCCGGCTGTGATCGACCCAGGACCGCGACGTGGCGACCCTGAGTAACCGGCTGGATCTCGGGGACACGTGGCTCGGGCGAAACCGATCGCTCCTCATCACCTATGGGCTGATTGTCTTGCTGCTGGGCGGCATGGGGCTTCGCGACCCCGACTTCGTGGGGTTGGGCAACCTCCGTCAGCAGTTGGTGTTCGCGGCGTTCCTTGGAACGGTTGCGGCCGGCCAGACGCTGGTAATCCTCACCGGCGGGATCGACCTCTCAGTCGCCTGGAACCTCAACTTCGCGGCCATCCTCTTTACGCAGACGATCGACGGCAGCCAGTCCGCGGGCCGGCTCGTCAGCGGGACCGCATTGGCGCTGCTCGCTGCGACGGTTGTTGGCTGCGCCAATGGGATCGGCGTCGCCGTTCTTCGGATACCACCGCTGGTCATGACGCTCGGCATGAACGCGGTGATGCTGGGCCTGACGCTCGTCTACACCAACGGCTCACCGCAAGGTCTCGCCCCCGCCTTCTCGCGTGACCTCGCGATCGGTCGCCTGGCCGGCGTGCCGTGGGCGCTGGTCTTCTGGCTGGTGCTCGGGGTCGGCGTCGTGTTCCTTCTCCGGAGGACGGTGTTTGGACGCCGCCTCTACGCCGTCGGGTACAACCCGCGCGCCTCCTACCTGGCCGGTGTACCGGTCCGGGCCACGCTGGTCGCCACGTACGCGCTCGGTGGTCTCAGCGCCGGATTGGCGGCGATCCTGCTGACCGGCTATTCCTCGAACAGCTACCTCGGCATGGGCGACGCCTACGTGCTCCAGAGCATCGCCGCCGTCGTGATCGGCGGCACCTCGATCCTCGGCGGGGCCGGGGGGTACGGCGGGACGATCGCGGGCGCGATAACCATCGTCCTGTTGCAGAACGCGCTCCAGGTCATCGGGATCCGGCCAGCCGGCCAGAACATCCTCTACGGGGGGATCATCCTCGTGATGCTCTTCGTCTATGGGCGCAGCGCGCGGGTCCGCGAGTAGCGCGGACACCCAGCGGCATTCGCGGGCCCCAGATCACGGCTCGCTATGGTGATCCCTGGTTCGTTCGCCTTGGTCAATCGAGGGCCAGGGATCCGTCGGCGGTGACTAACTCCTCGACGTCGTGGACCAGTAAGTCGATCTCGTCGACAAGCTCGGTGGCGCACAGGGTGGTCGATCCCGTCGCGGCAAGGATCGCCGTGACCGCCGTGAAGAACCGGGGGGGACGGAGTGGGCACTCACGCTCGACGTGGGCGAGCAGGCGCTTCTCCCCGGGGTGCGTGGCGCGGTTGAGCGCGAAGAGCACGTCGAACACGCTCGCCAGGAGTGCCGCGACGCGGTGGTTAACCGCGACCCAATCGTCCCGTTCCACCGCGAGCGCGATCTGGCGTCGGTAGGAGGAGCGGGCCCGGCCAAGGAGCGGCAGGTTCTTGGCGACGATCGCCCGGCGCATCGGCTCGGGATAGGGAACGTCGGCGCGGCCGCGGAGGCGGCCGTACCAGCCGTGGGGATCGACGAGGGCCTCGCTCACCCGGATGCTGTGCCACAGGGCCGTCGAATAGCCGACCGACGCCTCGTGCCGCACCAGCACCCGGTCGAGTTCGCCCTCGATCCACGAGGGCGCGCGGTACATCACGTCCAACCCGAGCCCGGTGACCGGGTCGGCCCACTCGTCGCCGGTCTCCCAGTACCGGTTGTCGATCTCCGCGTCGACCCCGCCGAGCGCGGCCACCACCGCCAAGCGGTCTGCTGGGGGCGGAGTTGGGTCGGCGTAGACGTAGAGGTCGAGGTCGGACTCGGCCGCGGCGAGGGTGCCGGCACGGGAGCCGCCGAGGGCGACGGCGACGACACCGGGTAGGGCCCCCAGACGCGCCGCGACGGCGGAGGCCAGTGCCTCCGCCGTCGCGCCCTGGCCGCCGACCCGTGCTCCCGCCTCACCCATCGTCGCGCCTCGTACTGGCCGTCGGATGTCCGACGAGGGCGGTCGACGTGGTGACGCGTTGCCGTCCTGCAGGGTTGTTAGGCGTCCTCAAGGGTGGCCCGGAGGCCGATCGGGACGTTGTTGCGGATAGCGTTCGAGATCGGGCAGGACTGCTCCGCTTCTCGGGCGACGGCCTCGAAGGCGTCCTGGTCGATCCCGGAGACCTGCCCGCGTACCGTCAGGTTGGAGTGGGTCACCCGGAACCCGCCTCCCGGCTTCGCGCCGAAGCCCACGTCAGCGCTGATGTTCAGGCGCTGGGGGGGAGTGCCCTTCCCGGCCAGGGTGCCGGAGAGCGCCATGGCGTAGCACGCGGCGTGAGCCGAGGCCAGGAACTCCTCGGGGCTGGTCTGGCCTTCGGCGGCGCCGGCACGCCGCGGGAACGACACGTCCAGGTCACGGAAGGCTCCGCTCGTCGCGGCCGTGACGAGGCCGTGTCCTGTCTGGACATCGCCCTCCCACGCCACCTCTGCCCGTCGTTCGACGTCTGCCACGCTGTCGCCTCCGTTCGTGTCGCATCGGTTGGTGCCATCTGGGCCACCGGGTCGTGGCGGTCCGGCAGCCGCTGGGCGCAAGCCCGGTGCCGACGGCGGCAGCGCAGGAGGGGACGTGGTCGCGTCGGCAGCACTTCCTGCGTGACCACCGGGGGCCAGGCCGCGGCCTAGGCCGGCGGCGGGTCCAGGTAGACGGTCTTGACCTGGGTGAAGAACTCCCGGGCCGACTTGCCCTGCTCTCGAGAGTAGGAGCTGGAGCCCTTCATACCGCCGAACGGGACGTGCGGCTCGGCCCCGGCGGTCTCGCTGTTGACGTGGACGATGCCGGCCTGGATCTCCCGGACGAAGCCCAGCGCCCGGCCGAGGTCCCGGGTGAAGATCGAGGCCGAGAGCCCGTAGCGCACCTGGTTCGCGACCTCAACCGCCTCGTCGAGGCCGTCGACCGGGATCACGCCGAGCACCGGACCGAAGAGCTCCTCCTGGCCCAGCCGGGAGGCGGGGTCGACGTCGCCGAAGAGGGCGGGGGCGAGGAAGTGGCCACGCCCGTGGCCGTTGGCGGCGAGCCGGCCGCCACCGACGAGCAGACCGCCCCCGCTCTCCTGGGCCGCCTGGACCTCGCTGGCCACCGAGTCGGCGGCGTCCGCCGAGATCAGGGGCCCGATCTGGGTCTCGGCAGCCAGGGGGTCCCCGACCCTGAGGTCGCGCACCCGCCGCTCGAGCAGATCCGTGAAGCGGGGGGCGATCGACCGGTCGACGATCGCGCGGCTGGTGGCCGTGCACTTCTGGCCGGTGCTCATCATCGCGCCGTTGATGACGTGGGTCAGCGCGTGCTCGAGGTCGGCGTCGGCCAGCACGATCGCCGGGTTCTTGCCGCCGAGCTCGAGCTGCAGCTTGGTCCCCGTCTCGGCCGCGGTCCGGCGAAGCTGCTGCCCGACGGCGTTCGAGCCGGTGAAGGTGATCCCGACGAGCCGCGGGTCGCGCACCAGCGCGTCGCCGACCCGCGACGCACTGCCGGTGACCAGGTTGAGCACGCCGGGAGGGAGCCCGGCGTCCGCCAGGCACTCGACGAGGCGGACGGCACAGAGGGGAGTGAGGCTCGCGGGCTTGAGCACCACGGTGTTGCCGAAGGCGAGCGCCGGCGCCACCTTCCAGGTCGGGATCGCGATCGGGAAGTTCCACGGCGTGATGACCCCGACCACGCCCAGAGGCTCGCGGGCGGTGTAGAGCAGGGTCGTCGGGCTGACGGAGGGGTAGTGCTCGCCGTCGGGCTGCTGGGTCTCGCCGGCGAAGTAGCGGAGGATCTGGACCGCCCGATTGGTCTCCCCCAGGCCCTCCTTGAGCGTCTTGCCTTCTTCCCGGGTCAGCTCGCGGGCGACCTGCTCGGCACGCGCGGCCAGGAGGTCGGCGGCCTTGAGCAGGATGTTGCCGCGGGCGATCGCCGAGGTGCGGCGCCAGCCGGCCGCCGCCTCCGCGGCGGCGGCCACGGCCGCCTCGACGTCCTCCTGCCCGGAGGCGGCGAAGCGGCCGACAAGGTCATCGGTGTCGGCCGGGGAGCGGTCCTCGAAGGTCTCGCCGGAGGCGGCCGGGCGCCAGGCGCCGCCGATGTAGTTGCCGAAGGTGGGTGCCCCGGCGGTGGTCTCGGTTCCCAGGGTTGCGGTCACGCTGCGCTCGCTCCTTGCCCCGACGGTGGGGCGAGTCCGTCTCTGGTCGTGCGGCCCCCATTCTACCGCCGTGGGGCCGGGGACCTCCTCGCCGGCGTGGATCGAGGCGCCCCGCGCGGGACCGTCGAGGCCGCCAGCGGGGGCGGCCGTGCGACACGCCGGTCCTCCCCGCGGACGGGACCCGACCGCCGCTGGACCCATTGCGGGATGCGGGTGACCGGACGGAGAGGCGGTGGTACGAGGACGGCCAGCCCCGACCGGGGCGGTCCCCACGGTCGGAGCCTCAGGGACGGAGTCGGCTCACGCCGGCCGGGGTCGGCGGGTTCGGAGGGCACCGTGACCACCCGAAGCCCGTATCTCACGGCGCACCGGTCCGGGCGACGGCGATGTGCCCCGGTCCCTGAAGGTGGGCCGGTCGGTTCGGCCCGGGCACTCCGTGCGCGACGAGTGGGTGCTACCCTGCGGAGCTTCGACGGGAGTGGCGTGGGAGGCGACCGATGGCGGGCGACCCAGAGGCGCGGGCGGTGATCGGGCGGTACGACTACGTCCGGTACCGGGACGCGGCGGACGCCTACCGGCCCTACGACGCCCGCTGCCCAGTGGTCGCCGAGCGGGTCGCGGCCCTGGTCGGGGAGCGGCTGCCGGGAGCGCCGGTCGAGCACGTTGGCAGCACCGCGGTGCCCGGTTGCCCCGGCAAGGGCGTCGTCGACCTCCTGCTGCCCTACGCGGAGGACGACCTCGCCGCGATCCGGTCGTCGCTCGAAGGGCTGGGATTCCAACTGCACGTGGGCCGGGACCCGTTCCCGCCGCGGCGCCCGGTCTACGTCGGGACCCTGGACCACGACGGCGAGCCCTTCCGCCTCCACCTCCACGTAGTTCCCAAGGCCGACCCCGAGGTGGCGGCGCAGCGACGGTTTCGCGATGCGCTTCGGGCCGACCCGACGCTCGTCGCCGCCTACGCCGAGCGCAAGCGCGCCGTCCTCGCGTCCGGCGTCGACGACGGCACGGACTACAACCGGGGCAAGGAGGCGTTCGTCCGCGCCGTGATCGACCGACGGACACGGGAGGAGCGCGGCGGGTGACCGTGGTCCTGAGGCGCGGGATCGGCATGCCGCGTTCCGACCGGCGACCGGGCGGCATCGGGACCGCCCCGTCGAGCGGAACGCGCCGCGGCAATATCGGCCTGCCAGACGACCGGTACGGGCACGGCAAACCGTGCCCGCTACCGGTCACCCCCTCTATCGGACAGACCGTCGATGTCCCGCATTCCCGGCCCGTCTCCCCCGTCGGCCCGCGTCGGACGAGGCGACGCCGTTCCGCCCCTGGGCCCCGGAGGGATGCCGGAGGTGGCGGCGCCCCCTACGAGGGGTCGGTCAGGTACGCGAGCAGCGTCCGCACCCCGACCCCGGTCGCGCCCTTCGGGGTGTAGCCGCCGGCCGCGGCGGTCGTCGCCGTGCCCGCGATGTCGAGGTGGGCCCAGGGCAGGCCCTCCCGGAAGTGGGCGAGGAAGAGCGCCGCGGTGATCGCCCCACCGGTCCGCCCGCCCGTGTTCTTGAGGTCTCCGACGTCGCCGCGGATCTTGTCCTCCAGTGCCTCCGTCAGCGGCATCCGCCAGGTCCGCTCCCCGACCGCGCCAGCCGCGGCGAGCAGGCGCTCGGCCAGGGCGTCGTCGCTGGCGAAGAGCGCCGTCGTGCCCTCGCCGAGGGCGACCACCGCGGCCCCGGTCAGGGTCGCCAGGTCGATCAGCTCGGTCGCCCCCTGGCGGGCGGCGTAGACCAGCCCGTCGGCCAGCACCAGGCGGCCTTCGGCGTCGGTGGAGAGCACTTCGATGGTCGCGCCGTTGAGGGCCGTGAGGATGTCGCCTGGGCGGAACGCCGTGCCGGAGATCATGTTCTCGGCGGCGCAGATCACGCCGTGGACCTCGCGCCGGACGCCGAGCGCCCGCAGCGCGGTCATCGCGCCGAGCACGGCCGCCCCACCGGCCATGTCGACCTTCATGTCGAGCATGCCCTCGTAGGTCTTGATGGAGTAGCCGCCGGTGTCGAAGGTGATGCACTTGCCGACGAGGCCGATCGGGCCAAGACCCGGCGCCGGCTCAGCCGGCCGGTAGACGAGGTGGATCAGGCGGGGCGGGGTCGCGCTGCCCCGGCCGACGGCGACGATCGCCCCCGCGCCGAGGCGCTCCAACTCCTCCGCGTCGAGCACGGTCGCGTCGAGTCCGTGTCCCTCGGCGGCCGCGACGGCGCGGGCGGCCATCTCCACGGGGTTGAGCGCGCTGCCCGGCTCGTTGACGAGGTCGCGGGCGAGCGAGACGCCTCGGACGACGGCCACCGCCCGTCCGAGCGCGGCCCTGCCGGCCCCCTCGCCGAGCGCGCCCTCGTCGGCCACCGCGAAGACCAGGCTTCGGACCGCCCGGGGGGGCGGCCCGTCGGCGCGCACGGATCCGCGGTAGCGGTCGAACCGGTAGGCGGCCAGCTCGGCCCCCTCGGCGGCGGCGGCGAGTATCGGGTCGAGGGGGAGACTCTGGGGGCCAACAGGGAGCGCCGCGAGGATCGCTTCCGACCCCGCGTCGCGGGCAGCGGTCAGCGCGCTGCCATAGGCACGACGCACCACCTCCGCCGTGACGTCTGACGCGTCGCCCAGTCCCGAGAGCACGATCCGGCGGGCCGGGGTCCGGCCGAGGGTCGGGACAACCAGCGTGCCGCCGGGCGCACCCCGAAAGCGGGCGTCGCGGAGGAGGGGGCCGAGGGCGCCGTCGAGCCGCGCGTCAAGTGCACCGAGCGTCGGATTGACCGCGGCGACGTCCCCGCCCTCGCCGCCCGGCGCCAGGACCGGCACGATCAGGGCGTCGGCCGCCATGGCGAGCGGATCGCCGGGCCGATAGCTGATCTCCACAGGGTGCTCCTCCGCGTTGGTCATCGGTGGTCCGTCGAGGGTTAGGCGGGCGATTGTCGCACGCGGTTCGACCCCGACCCTCTTCCCCGTCCCGTTGTCCCTCGTCCCGTTGTCCCTCTGGGCCGAGGGGCGCGGGATCGGCGCCATCGCTACGCGGCGGTGCCAGGAGGGGGTAGCACGTGGCACCCGCCGGTCCCGGATGGGCACCCGCCATGCTCCGACGAGCGATCAAGCCGCGCGGCGTTTCGCGCGGCTCTGGAGGAGGGTCGTCTCCTCAGATCGAGGGCAGCAGCCATGGCCGACATCGTCGATACCGCCGTCAGCGCGGGACAGTTCACGACCCTGGTCACCGCCGTGCAGGCGGCGGGGCTTGTCGACACGCTCAAAGGTCCCGGACCGTTCACCGTCTTCGCGCCGACCGACGACGCGTTCGCCAAGCTGCCGGACGGCACGGTGGAGGGGCTGCTCAACGACATCCCGCAGCTGACCGCCGTCCTGACCTACCATGTCGTACCGGGTAGGGTGATGGCGGCCGACGTGGTCGGCCTGTCGTCGGCGACGACGGTGCAGGGCCAGGATCTGAGCATCGACACCGCCGACGGCGTCAAGGTCGATGGCGCCAACGTGGTCCAGACGGACATCGAGGCGGACAACGGCGTGATCCACGTCATCGACAGCGTGGTGCTGCCGAAGTAGGGCACCCACCTCCCGGCCTGACTCCGTGCCCCGCCTTGGCCGGGCCGAGCGATCGTCCACTCGCGCGACGGCGTCGTGGCTCTCCGGGAGCAGGCGGAGCCGATCGGGCACCACTGCTTCCGGCCGCGGGCGGGGGGCGGGGTAGGCGACTACCCCGCCCTTCGCATGTGTGGCGCGGTTGGGCGCGAGTGATACGGCGCCGTGTCGTCTCGGTGAGGACGCCCTGGCAGAACCGATGACGGGAATGCCTGGTGGCACCCGGCCCGCCGGTCAGTTCGGTCCGATCACCGGGGAGATCGCGGGTGGCGCTGAGGTGGGAGCCGGGGTTGGCGCCGGGGTGGGGGCCGGCGTCGGGGCCGGAGCCGGCTGTGATGGGGACGACGGGGGGGCATCGCGCAGGTCCGGACGATCGCCACTGTCGAACTTGTCGGTCGTCGTCGGGTCGTCGGCCTCACCCGGCTCAAGGTCGCTCGGGCAAGCACGCCGCGCCTTCGGCGTCCAGTCGTCGAGGGGGTCGGTGCGCAGGAGGAGCACGCCGTCCGGACCGCGCCAGGCGACCTGGGTCGCCCCATTGATGACGGTGGCCATCCGCCCCGAGAACGCCCACTCGGCGTCCATCCGCTCCCGGTCGACGACCACCCACGACCCCGGGTTGGCGGCCAGGATCCGGCACAGGTCGCTCGACGACGTCACCGCGCCGACGCCGACCCACCGGTCGACCTCGCGCCCGTCGGCGGTGAGCAGCGTGTAGCGTGCCACCCGCTCGCCGCCGGCGGGTCCGGCCAGGAAGAGGAGGTGGTCCCCCCCGCCGAGCGCGATGTAGGGCGCCACCGGCATCGCGGCGAGCACCAGCTCGTCCGGTTGGCGTTGGTCGGCGAGGACCCGCGAGGCCGCGGCGTAGTCGCTCTCGCCGGGCCGGTGGCGGACCGACCACGCGCCGGCCGTCTGGTCCGCGGTGAAGAGGACGACGAGCGCCACGGCGGCCACCCGCGGGAGGCTCGGCACCCGAAGCCCGCCGGCCAGCGGTGCGAGCGTCCGCCGTTGGCCCCGGGCGACGGGGCGCGGGGCGGCCCCCTGGCCGAACACTCCCGGCCCCGAGAGGCCCGCGGCGACCAGGGCCACGACCACCATCGCGAGCGGGTGGACGTTGAGCAGGTACCGCGGTTGGGGCTCGGTGATGAGCGCCGCGACGGCCAGGACCGGACCCCAGTAGCACGCCAGCAGCGCCCAGACCGCGCGCTGTCGTGGGGAGCGACGCTGACCGTTGCCCGCCGCGAGCAGACCACCGGCGACGATCCCGGACAGCACGGCCACCAGCGTCGGGGTGAGGCGGCCGAGCGGGGTGGCGTTGAAGATGCCGGACCAGGCCGTCAACTCCGGTCGCCGCAGCCGCTCGACGTCGAGGAGATGGTCACCGATGAACGAGTTCGTGGCGCCCGTGGCCGCGAGGCTCGGTCCGACCGACGCGTTGACGACCACCACCGCGAGCGGCGCGAGCAGACAGAGGCCGAGCGCGCCGACCCACGACCGCCGGGCGTCGTGATGTCCCCCCGCCTGGAGCCCGGCCTCCTCCGGGGCAGGGAGAAACAGGACGACCACCACCATCGCCGGCCAGAGCAGCGCCGCCCCGACGTGGGTGAGCACCGCGGCCCAGAACAGCAGCACGACCGCCGCGAGCCGGCCCCGGGTCGGCCCGCGGCGGACGGTCCGGGCGAAGGCCCAGACCAGTGCCAGGGTCAGCGCCTGGAGGGGGGCGTACATCCGCACCAGGCCGCCCCAGCGGATGCCGCCGGGGTCGAGCGCGACGAGCACGGCGGCGATTGCCGCCGCCCGCTGGTCGCCGGTGAGTTCCCGGGCGAGCCGGGCGGCGAGCCAGATGGCGAGGGTGCCGGCCCCGGCGCTGACCAGGCGGAGGATCTCGAGGTCGGCGAGCCCGCCGACCCCGAGCCCCACGAGCGGCGCCAGGAGGTAGGAGAGGGTCGCGCCGTGGAGGTACGGCGTTCCCGAGGGGAGGATCGGCCAGCCGTGGGCGGCGACCGCGGTCGCGCCGAGCAGGCTGAACGGCTCGTCGACCTGGAAGCCCTGGCGGACGGCGGCCAGTCCCCGGATCGCGAGACCGCCGAGGATGGCCGCCACGATGACCGCGTCGGCGCCTCGCCGGCGGCCGAGCCACGGCAACCGCTGCCGCTGGGCTGGGGATCGATTCGGGACCACGTGCCAATGCCCATCCCCACCGCGCACGCGACAGGGCGCGGGGCGGTATCCCGTCGATCGGTGACCGTCGCGCAGCGTCCACCAGCGGCGGCGACCGCGTCAAGGTTTGCCCCGTGGCGGGTGGGCTAGTTGGACGCCGGGCGCAGCCCGCGGGCGGGTGGACCAGGTTCGGACCGGGTAGCGGCCAACGACCGACCGCCCTCCTCGCGGCGCGGTGGGGGCGCGTCTGGAGCGCCACCGGCGAATGGTCGCCCGCGCCACGAGCCGAACTATGGGCGCCGCTGCTGCGGGCGACGGGATGCTCTCTGGGTCGTGGCAGGCGATCGTCCCGGCGCCGCCGTCGTCGGGCCGTGTCCGGTGCCCCCTGTCAGCGAGGGCGGAGAGCCGCCACCAGGCATCGCCGCGTCCGAGACCGACCCGGACGGTGCCGGGGCGCTATGCTCCGCTGGGGGGCGGGGCGCGCCCCGTCGCTGGCGGGCTCGGGCCGAGGCTGGCCGTCGCGCGTCGTCCTTGAGCAGCCCAGTCGGGGTAGAGGTGATGGTGATGCGACGTTGCGAGCGTTGAGCTTCGCGGCCTCCCTTCTCAGGCGTCGAGCACCCACCACCGACTTGCCACAGGCGATCGGGACCCGGCGGGGGACCGGCACGCTCCACGCGGCGGACGGACACGCCGAGGTGGCGATCCGCTTCTCGATCGTGGACGGCGACGCAGGGCGACCCTGGCGGGGCTTCCTTGGGCCCGCCGACGCTGGCACGGCTCAAGACTGGATACCCGAGGAGGGCGACCTGGCGACGCTGGCAACCGCGGCCGGAACGACCGGGGACGTGCTGATCACCCGTCATCACCACGGACGCGTCCCGGCCCTGCTCTCGTTCGTCGGCGTGGGACCGGCTCCGGGCCGGCACGATCCCGACGACGACGGGGAACGGGACGATCCCGCCGGTGCGGGTCGCGGTCCGAGTGCGCCGTAGGCGACGCGTCGCGCGGGCGGCGGATGGGGCGGGTCACGAGAGCCGGGGGGCGGCGGATGGGCGGCGGCACGGTCGGTCTCGACGAGCTGATGGCGGCGCTGGACGCGTACGTCGACCCGGAGCGGCTGCCCGACTTCGCCCCCAACGGGCTCCAGGTGCGGCCGGAGGGGTGGGCGGGCGGCACCGTGGTCCGCCGGGTCGCGCTCGGCGTCAGCGCCAACCGGGAACTCGCGGAGGCCGCGGCGGCGTGGGGCGCCGACCTGGTGCTCACCCACCACGGGCTCTTCGGGCTCTTCGCGGTCGGGGAGGAGCCGGATCCCGGACGCCCCTTCGACGAGGCTCGCGCCGCCCAGTTTCGGGAGCGCGGGCTCGGCCTCGCCGCGTACCACCTGCCGCTGGACGCCCACCCCGAGGTCGGCAACAACGCCGAGATCGCCCGGGCCCTCGGCCTCACCGTCGTCGCGCACGACTTCGGCGACCTCCCGGAGACCGACGTCAAAGTCGGGCTGACGGCCCGGGCCGACCCGCCGGTGCCACTCGCCACGGTGATCGACCGGGCGACGGACGCCTTCGGCGCGGTGCCGCTGGTCGTCGCGGCGGGTCCCGAGCCGGTCCGGACGGCGGCGATCGTCTCCGGTGGCGGGACGCGGGAGCTGTACGCGGCGATCGCGCGGGGGCTCGACCTCTTCGTCTGCGGCGAGGGGCGGGAGTGGGCCTACGCGATCGCGAAGGAGGCGGGGATCACGTTCCTGGTCGCCGGCCACCACGCGAGCGAGACCTTTGGCGTCCGCGCCCTCGGCCACTGGCTGGAGCGAAGGTTCGGGGTCGAGACGCGGTACTTCCCGCAGGCGAACCCGTTCTGATCCCCCCTAGTCACGGCATCCGGCTCTCACCACCACTGGCCCGACGCAATGGGCAGACCGACCCATCGCCGGGCTTGCGGCGCGGTAGGTCGTGGTCGATGATCGGAGCACGACCGGTCCGAGTCCATCTCTTCCCGCCGTCCGGCTCCGGTCTCGGGCGGCCACCGCCGGCGGCCGACACGGTCGGGCGCCGGGCCTGGAGTGCTCCATGCTCGTCTCGACGACGTCGACCCTCGAGGGGCGCCGGATCGTGCGCTACCTCGGCCTCGTCAGCGGCGAGGCCATCCTCGGCGCGAACATCTTCAAGGACCTGTTCGCCGGGGTGCGCGATATCGTCGGTGGCCGCTCGTCCGCCTACGAGCGGGAGCTGCGCCAGGCCAAGGACATCGCGGTCCAGGAGATGGTCGACCAGGCGACATCGCTCGGCGCCAACGGGGTGCTCGCGGTCGACCTCGACTACGAGACGCTCGGTCAGGGCGGGGGGATGCTGATGGTCACCGCCAGCGGTACCGCCATCCTCTACGAGGAACCTGGCCGCTAGACCCCCGCGTCGGGCCACCCCGGGGCTGTCGCAAAGCGCAGATGGAAGGGCTCGAGCCCGGTAGTCTGCGCGGGGTGCGGACCCTGACCGCCACGCGGGCACCGGGCAGAGAGACCGGTGAGGCTGTCGGCCAGGTAGGGTGGTCTGGTTCGCGCCACCGCACCGGCACGGGCGGCGGTCCCCGGTGCGGGCCCCGACGGCGTCGGGAACCGTCACGGCGCGACGTCCCCCGTCACCCGGTCGGATCTCACAGCGCGGGACCGTCGTTCCCCGAGCGGGGTAGGGCTGCGACGGGTGCGGCGATTCCGGTGGTCACCGCGCGGACCGGAGTGCGGAGAGCGCCACGCCCACGCGAAGTTCGCTCTGGGTCCGACGGCGAGGGAGCCGGTGCCGTAAGATGCGGGCGATCCCAGGGGCGATTCAGACGGGGGAGCCGCGCGGTCGCGCGGCCGGTCACTGCCGCGCCACGCCGGCATCGAGGCGTGGCCCAGCGTGGGAGCAGCCCGGATGGCGAAGCGGACACGGCGCGTCGAGTGTCCACCCGATCCCCCCGCGAGCCTCGACAGCCCCCGGTCGGTCGGCCCGAGACGGCCCATCCCATCCCGTCCCCGGCCGGCGGCCGCCCGATTCCTGCCGCTGCTGGTCATCCTGGCGCTCCTGGCCGCGCCGCTGGTCGGTGCGGTGGCCCGCCAGGTTGCCGACCTGAGCGACCCGTCGCCCGCCCGCGGTGACGCGCGGGTCGTGGCGCAGGGCGTCGCGGCGGTCGGCGAGGACGGCAACCTGGTCTGGCGCCTGGTCCGCTACACCGCCGCGCCGCGGGGCGAGGCCGTCGCCACCCGGCACCCGCTCGGCTTCCTGATCGCCAGCGACGGCGGGCTCCTCCTCTCCGACGCGCCGGCGGGGACCACCGCCACCACCGTCGAAGTGCGCGACCTGGTGCCGGCGGCCCGCCTCGCCCCCGGCGAGGCGCAGTTGGTCCGCGCCGACACGGTGCAGCAGCGCGCCAGCCTGACGGACGGGACAACGACGTTCCTGGCCATCGAGCTCGTCCCGGCCGACCAGGCCGACCGGGCGGCCGACGGCGCGGAGGTCCTCTTCGTCGGCGTCCCGATCGCCCTCGCGGCGGCCGACCGCGACCTGGACCTCGTCAGCGACACCGTGCGGGCGGGAGAGACGGCCCTCGTGGTCGGTGGCGACGCGTCGGTCGCGATCCTCGCGACCGACGGCACCATCGACGTGATCCCGTCCGACGGGCGCCAGCGCCGGCTCCGCGAGGGCGAGACGACGACGGTCACGGGCGAGGTCGAGATCGTCCCCGTGCCGACCAGCGCGACAAGCGCGGCGGTCGCCGCGTCGCCGCTCTTCCCCGCCCTCCAGGCCGGTAGCGACGACGCCGCGACGTTCGTGGCGGCCGTCATTGGCCCGGAGATTCCCGCCGCGGGTTCGGTCTCGGCGCCGACCGAGCGCGCCGTCTTGAGCCCCGGCTCACCGCGGATCAACACGCCGACGCCAACGCCCACGCCGACCGCGACAGCATCCCCGACCGCGACGCCGACCGCGACGGCCACCCCGACGCCGACCCCCACGGCCGCGGACACGCCCACCGCCACGCCGACCGCGACGGACCCGCCGACCGAACCACCGGTCGTCGAGCCGACGCCGACCGACGTCCCGGTGATCCTCTTCGCGCCCCCGACAAGTGAGCCGCCGCCAACCGAGGCGATCCAGTAGGCTCCCGCCGACGCGAACCGGGAGCCGGTCGCCGCCGAGCCCGACCAGCCCGGTTCGCCGGGTGAGACGCCGGTCGCCTACCAGAGGAGTAGGGGGACGCCGGGGTCGGATCGGCTCATGGCGCTGCCGCCGGCTGACCGGGGTCGTGAGCGGCGACCGCCTGAGACGGGCGCCGCCGTGGTCCGCCTGATGGCGTCAACCCGGTGGTGACTCGGGCGGCCAGAGCGAGACCGGCAGGGCCGAGAGGCCGCGCCGTGCGTCATGCGGGATCCGGCCGATCGCCGGAGATGTTGGGGGCGCCCGGGCGGCCTGGCCCGCCGCGGCCGAGCCCCGAGGGCGAAGACCCGGGCGGGAAGCCGACCCAAGCCGGGCAAGGAGCCGAGGGGGAAAGCTCCCAACGGTCAATCGGAGCCGGGTCAGTCCTTGAGGACGGTGAAGAACCGTTCGGGGTCGTCGGCGTCGCGTTTTTCGTCGACCCCCGGTTCGAGGGTAAACACGGCGATCTGCGGCGGGGCCAGAAAGCGCATCGGCAGACTCGAGAGCCCGAGACCGTTCGAGACGAAGAGGGGATTGCCGCGGAGAACGCGAGTCCCCCGTGGGTACCTGGAGTCGAGGCCGCCCGCGATCATGCTGACCTCGAGCGGCGTGAACCGCTTGAGCGGCGAGAGGCGAACCTGGCCGCCGTGGGTGTGGCCCGCCAGCGCGAGGGCGAAACGGCCGACCGGCGCCCGCTCGACGATGTCCGGCACGTGCGCGAGGAGGAGGGCGGGGCGTGCCGGGTCGGCCGTCGTCGCGATACCGCCCATCGCGGCGGCGAGGTCGTCGTAGTCGCGGTACGGGTCGTCGACGGCGACCACGAGCAATTCCGCGTTCCGGATCTGGACCGTGAGGTGCTCGTTGCGGAGCACGCGCACGCCCTCCCGCTCCAGGTTGCGGATGACCCCCGCGGTCGCCCTCTCCCCGGCGTCCCGGTCGTGGTTACCGAGGACGGCCAGCGTCGGGGCCACGGCGGCGAGGCGGGCGAAGAGCCCGGGGACCGGCTCCCAGACGCCGTCGTCGACGAAGTCCCCGGTCAGCGCGATCAGGTCGGGGCGGGCGGAGACCGCCGCGCCGACGGCACGATAGAGGGTCCCGCGGTGGGTGGGCCGACTGCCGATGTGGAAGTCGGTCAGGTGGGCGATCCGGATGCCGCCCAGCGCCGGCGGCAGCGCGGGCACGCCGACACGGTAGCGAACGACCTGGACCCGCCGCGGCTCGATCGCGAAGGCGTAGAACGCCAACCCCGCCGCCACGGTCAGGCCGGCCGCCGCCCCGGCCGCGGCGCGGACGGCGCCTCGGGTTCTCGGCCATCGTCGCGACCTCGCCACGTTCGCTCCCTCCGCGACGTGGCGGCACCCCGCCGACCCGTCGTTGTCCTCCCGGCCGGGCCATGCGGTCCACGCGACCGACGCATGGTGGCTGCCAACCCTCAGTGGGGGCCCTGTCGTCCCTTTGCCGCTGGAGACGGGCGTTCCCACCGAGCGAGGGCATGTGTTAACAGTTCGCGCCCAGATCGCGGCCAGGGCGTCGCTATACTGGGCCCGATGGCGTGGGCGGCCGGTTCACAGGGGAGGGGTGACAGCGCGATGACCCAGCCCGTCGCGGTGGCTCCCCCCGCGCCGTCCGACCGTCCGAGCCCGGTCTCCCGCCTCCTCGTCGTCGACGACGAGGCGACCCTGCGGGAGACCATCCGGTACACGCTGCGCCGGGAGGGGTACGCCGTCGACGTGGCGGCGGACGGGCCGGGCGCGCTCGCCGCCGCCCGCGCGGTGGCGCCGGACCTGATCGTCCTCGACGTCATGCTGCCCGGGCTGGATGGCTTCGCCGTCTGCCGGACCCTCCGCGCCGAGTCGACCGTGCCGATCCTGCTCCTCTCGGCACGGGGCGAGGAGATCGACCGGGTCCTCGGCCTCGAGCTGGGCGCCGACGACTACATGACCAAGCCGTTCGCGATGCGGGAGCTGGTCGCGCGGATCAAGGCGATGCTGCGCCGGTCCCACATGCCACCGCACGCGAGCGAGACCGTGCCTGACGCGACCCCGCCCGGACCTGCCGGACTGGGCACGGAACGGGCGGACGCGGCGGTCGTCACCGCCGGCGACCTCGTCATCGACGCCGCCCGCCGCCGCGCGAGCCGGGCCGGGATGCCGCTGATCCTCAAGCCGAAGGAGTTCGACCTCCTCCACTACCTGGCCCGGCACCCGGGGATCGTGCTCTCCCGCGACGCGCTGCTGCGGGAGGTGTGGGGGTACGACTACCACGTCGATACGCGGACGGTGGACGTCCACATTCGCTGGCTCCGGCAGAAGGTCGAGGCCAACCCGAGCGTGCCGACCCGGATCGAGACCGTCCGGGGGTTCGGGTACCGGTTTGCCCCGGACGCCGGCTGAGCCCGCGGCCCCGCCGGCGGCCACCGCGGGGACGCCGACGGTCGTCCCCAGGGACATGGCGAGCGCGTCGCGCAACGAGAACATCTGGCGCGACGCGCCGAACGCCGAGCTCTACTCGATCCGCCGCCGGAGTGGCGAGCCCGATCCCCTCGAAGAGCACGAGTTCCCCGCCTGGTCGCGCTCGCTGCGCCTTCGCCTGACGCTGCCGTTCGTCCTCCTCGTGCTCGTGGTGATGACCGCGCTCGGGGTCTACCTCACCGTCACCGCCCGGGCGCTCTACGAGGACCGACTGGCCGACCACCTGGGCGACCAGGCCCGGCTCGTCGCCCTCAGCGCCGAGCCGGTGGTTGCGGCCGGGCGGTCCGGCGACCTCGGTCCCCTCGCCGACCGCCTTGGAGCCACGATCTCCGCCCGGGTCTCGTTCGTGGCGTCCGACGGGTCCGTCCTCGGCGACTCGGCGGTTGGCGACCCGGTCCTCGAGAACCTGGCGGAACAACCCGACGTGCGGGATGCGCTGGCCAGGCGGGCGGGCGACCCCGCGCGCTGGAGTCGGATCGGGGGGGAGGACTACCTGTTCGTCGCCGTGCCGATCGGGGACGGCGTGCCGCCGCTCGCCGTCGCCCGGGTGGCGGCGTCGAGCGTGGAGATCGATCGGGGGGTCGCCCGGATCCGGCGGGGTCTGGTGCTCGTCACCGGGGCGGCGGCCGTGCTGGCGGCGCTCGTCGCGCTGATGCTGGCCGGGCGGATCGCCCGGCCGCTGGACGACCTTCGCAGACAGGTCCTCGCCGTCGCCGCGGGGAAGCTGGACGTCACCGTCCGTCCCGCGGACACGCGGGAGGTGGGCGACCTCGGCCGGGCCTTCAACGGGATGACCGACGAGCTGCGGATGCTGGTCGACGAGATCGGACGCGGTCGGCGGCGTCTGGAGGTGGTCCTCGCCGCCCTCAGCGACGGCGTCGTAATCACCGACGACGAGGGCACGGTCGTGCGGCTCAACGAGGCGGCCGCCGGCCTCCTCCGCGCCGATGTCGAGGAGGCGGTTGGCCGCCCGTTCGTGGTCGTGTCCCGCGACCACGAGCTCGCCGCGCTGCTGCGGGCGGCGCTCGCCGGCACGCCGACGCACCTGACGACGGTCGAGCACAGCCTCAGTCGGCGGACGCTCGAGGCGTCGGCGGAGACGGTCGTCGGCGCGAACGAGCGGCTGGGGCTGGTCGTGCTGCACGACGTCACCGAACTCCGCAGGTTGGAGGCGATGCGCCGGGAGTTCGTCGCCAACGTCTCCCACGAGCTGCGGACCCCGCTGGCGTCGATCAAGGCCCTGGTGGAAACCCTCGAGGCGGGAGCGATGGACGACCCGGCCGTCGCGGGCGACTTCCTGGGCCGGATCGTTGGCGAGGTCGACCGCCTGGCGGCCCTCGTCGACGAGTCGCTCGATCTCGCGCGGCTCGAGTCGGGCCGGGTCAACCTGCGGTTGGACAATCTGGACCCGCTCGACCTCCTCCAGCGAGGCGTGGCTCGCCTCGCCCAGCAGACGGAGCGCGCCCGGCTCTCCCTGGAGATCGACGTCCCCGCCGATCTGCCGCCGGTCCGCGCCGACCCGGCGCGGGTCGAGCAGGTGCTGCTCAACCTCGTCCACAACGCGATCAAGTTCACCCCTGCCGGGGGGAGGATCGACGTCACGGCGGCGGTGGCGGGCGACTGGCTGCGGGTCGGGGTGCGCGACACGGGCGTCGGCGTGTCGCCGGAGGAGCTACCACGGCTTTTCGAGCGGTTCTACAAGGCCGACAAGGCGCGGCGTTCCGACGGCACGGGGCTCGGCCTGGCGATCGCCAAGCACATCGTCCACGCCCACGGTGGCGAGATCTGGGCCGAGAGCGAACCGGGGAACGGCGCGACCTTCGCGTTCACCCTGCCCCTGGCCCGCCCGCGCGCCGAGATCGCTCGGGGCGACTCGCCGCGGGCGAGGGTGCCCCTGTCCGTAGGACCGACGTAACCGTCTCACCGCTCCGCGTCATCACCCGGCTACCACCCCGGCGCGACCACCCGGTTGGCTCAGGACGATGCCACCGCCGCCGGACAGGGCCGGTGGCGCGCCGTGCTCTCGCCATGGCGCCCCCGTGCCGGACGGCTCGAGCGGCCCAACCGGCTTGGGTGCTGTCGAGGCCGCTCCGAGCGGGCCCTGCCCCGGGCGCAGATGAGGGGCGTCGACTCACAGCGGCGGATGAGGACCCACCAACTGGACACCCTCTCGAGCCCGTGGCTCGGCGGGCGAGGGGCGGGCATGCCGCGCCTAACTGTCACGCCGATACCAGTCCCGGTTCTGGTTCCGGGCGGGTCGATCCCTCGCTCCTGGACGATGGTGAGGTCGCTGGTGCGGACCGCTCGCCTGCGCTGAGGCGCACTGGTGCGGGTCGCCGGCCGGTCCGGATGCGGCGGCGGGGTCGGCGGCACCGGGTCAGCGGCGGGCGGCGCGAGGGTCGAGCGCTTCCTGCAGCCCGTCGCCGAGCACGTTGAACGCGAACACGACCAGGGTCAGCGCGATCCCGGGGAACGTGGTGTACCACCACGCGTCGCGGAAGTAGTTCCGGGAGTCGGCGAGCATCGTGCCCCACTCGGCGGTCGGCGGCTGGGCGCCGAGGCCGATGAAGCTGAGCGAACTGGTCGCGAGTACCGCGTAGCCGACGTCGAGGGTGACCTGGATGATCACCACCGAGAGGGCGTTCGGCAGCACGTGGCGCAGCAGCAGACGGGTCGGCGAGACACCGAGGCTCCGCGCGGCGGTGACGAAGTCGCGCTCCTTGACTGTGAGGACCTGGGCGCGGACCAGGCGGGCGTACCAGGGCCAGAAGACGGTCGAGAGGGCCACCATCGTGTTGGTCAGGCTCGGTCCGAGCGTCGCCGCGATCGCCACCGCCAGCACGAAGGCGGGGAAGGCGAGGAAGAGGTCCGTCAGGCGCATCATCGCCTCGTCGACCAACCCGCCCCGGAAGCCGGCGACCGCCCCGACGGCCGTGCCGACGACGACGGCGAAGAGCAGGACCACCGCCGCGACCTGGAGCGAGGTCCGGCTGCCGACGACGACGCGGCTGAACAGGTCGCGCCCGACGTCGTCGGTGCCGAACCAGTGGGTCGCGGAGGGCGCGAGCAGCTTGCGGTCGGTGATGTCCTGCCCGTACGGGTCGTGGGGGACGACCCAGCCGCCGGCCAGGGCCAGGGCGAAGAAGAGGACGACGATCAGGAGCCCAACCAGGTTGAGCCGATTGCCGATCAACAGGGCGCGGAGGTCCCGCCGCAGGCGGCCGGACTCCGATCGTCGGCGCCCGACCGCGAGCGGCGCCCCCCCGGCGGCGCCGGAGGCTGTCGGGCTCGAACCGGCGCTGTCGGAGCGGAAGTCGCCCAGGGCGTCGGGGTTCGCTCCCAGCTCAGCGAGGGGCCCGGACGAGGGAGCACGGGATCCCGCGCTCACGCGTAGGAGATCCGGGGATCGAGGAAGAGGTAGAGCACGTCCACCACGAGGTTGATCAGCACGAAGGCGATCGCGACCACGAGCGTCGTCGCCATGATCCCGTTGTAGTCGCCGCTCTCGATCGCCTCGACGGCGTAGCGGCCGACGCCCGGCCACGAGAAGACGATCTCGACCAGGAAGGCCCCCGAGAGGAGCAGCCCGACCTGGAGCCCGAGCGAGGTCACCGTGGGGAGCAGCGCGTTCTTGAGCGCGTGGCGCACGACCACGCGGCGGTGTTCGAGCCCCTTCGCCCGGGCGGTGCGGATGTAGTCCTGGCCGAGCACCTCGAGCATCCCACCACGGACCATCCGGGTCACCACCGCGAGGGACCCGTAGGCCAGCACCGCCGTCGGTAACGCGAGGTGGCGCAGCGCGGTGAGGAACGTGTCCCATTGGCCGGCGAGCAGCGCGTCGACCGTGTAGAGCGAGGTGACGGAGGGGGGCGGCGCCACGCCGTCCGGCAGGCGCCGCCCGTCGGGGAACCAGCCGAGGCGAAAGAAGAAGAAGAACTGGGCCATGATCGCGAGCCAGAAGACCGGCAGCGCGAGCCCCAGGATCGAGACGGCCCGCGACGCGTGGTCGACCCAACTCCCGCGGCGGACCGCCGAGACCACCCCGAGGGGCACACCGGCCAGCGCGGCGAGCAGAAAGCTGTAGAGCGTCAGCTCGGCGGTGGCAGGAAGGGTCCGGCTGAGGTCGTCCCGGACGGGGCGCCGCGTGCGCGTCGAGTCGCCGAAGTCGAGCCGGGTCACGCCCACGAGGTAGTCGAGGTACTGGCGGGGGAGTGGATCGTTGAGGCCGAGGTCGTCGCGTAGCCGCTCGACGGCGGCGCGGCTGGCGCGGGGGCCGAGCATCAGCCGCGCCGGGTCCTTGGGCACGACGTGCGAGATCACGAAGGTGACGATCGACAGGCCGACCAGCACCGGCACCAGGAAGAGCAGGCGCCGCAGCACCAGCCGGACGACCACGGCCACCCCCTCGCGTGCGTGTTCTCCCCCGCCGAGTGGGGACGTCCGATCCCTACGTCGCGGCCCGCGACATCGCGTAGAACGGGTAGGCCTCCAGGTAGAGCGGGTTGGCGACGAAGCCGTCGATGTCGTTCTTGAGGATCGTGTAGAGCTGCGTCTCGCCGACGTAGATGCAGGGCGGGTCCTGTTCAGTCAGGATCGCCTGCGCCTCCGTCATCAGCGCCCGGAGTTGGGCCTCGTCGGTGTACTGGGCCGCCTCGGCCATCAACTCCTCGAAGCGGGGGTTGACCCAGTACCCGCCGTTGCTGCCCCCGCTGCCGATGCTCTCTTCCAGGAAGTTGGGCGCCAGCTGGTTCCAGGGGTCGTTGTAGTCCGGCCACCACTCCCAGCCGCCGATGAAGTGGGGCCGCTCCTCGGCCGGCACGTCGCCGAAGACCAGCGTCTCGAGGGAACCGCCGTCGACCTCCTCCAGCTCCAACTCGAAGCCCATCTCGGCGACGTTGGCCTGGAAGAGCTGGGCGACGGCCCGATCGGTCTCGCTGCCGGACGCGTAGAGGTACTGGAAGCGATCCCCCTCCTGGAAGCCACCCTCGAGGATCCGCTGCTTGGCCGCGACGAGGTCGGTCTGGTAGAGGAAGACATCCGGGTCGCTGCCGCGGACCGAGCTGGCGATCGGGCCCGAGCGCTTCATCAGACCCTGGAACACCCCGTCGATGACCTCGCCGTACGGGAAGGCGAGCGAGAACCCCTGGCGGACCCCCGGCGTGAGCAGCCGCGGCGCGTTCATGATCACCCAGTCGCAGCGGGTGGTGCCGTAGACCTCGACCTTGACCACGGGGTTCCCCTGGAGGGCGGCGACGTCCTCGGGGGTCAGTGTGTAGGTCGTGGCGTCGGCCTCGCCCCGCTCCAGCAGCTGGCGCCGGGTGGCGTTCTCGGGCACCACCCGCAGGACGACGCGGTCGAAGTGGTTGCCCTCCCAGCCGCGGTGATACTCCTCGAATCGCTCCAGCACGATCTGCTCGCTCAGGGAGTTCTCGACCAGCCGATACGGGCCGGTGCCGACGGCATCGGCGACGAAGAACTCGTGGGCGTAGGGGTCCTCGTCCGTGCTGTTCTCGGCGACGGCGGTCGGGCTGACCACGTAGGGACCGTAGGACGATGCCATCGCCGCCAGAAAGAGCGGCTGCGGGCCCCCGAGGTCGAAGCGGACCGTCTGGGGATCGACGGCGACGATCTGGTCCGGGCTCTCGACGAAGCGGCTGATCACGTTGACCGGTCCGCCCTCGAAGAGCAGGAACCGGCCGAACGAGTCCTTGACGGCCTGGGCGTCGCACGGGGTGCCGTCGTGGAAGGTGATCCCCGGGGCGAGGCGGAAGGTGTAGCTCGTGCCGTCCGCGGAGGCTTCCCAGGAGTCGGCGAGCATCGGCGCGAACTCGTCGATGCTCGCGCCCTTGTACTGGAGCAGCATCTCGTAGAGGCCGAGGATCGTCATCTGGCTGACGGTGCCATAGGAGTTGTGGGGGTCGATGTCCTCGCTGGCGCTCTCGATCAGGACGGTCAGCGTGCCGCTCGTGCCGCCCTGGTTCAGCGTCCGAACGGGCATCGGGCGGGATGCCTGGGTCTCCGCCGGGGTGGCCGCGACCAGGGCGGTCAGGACCGGGGTCGCGAGCCCGAGGCGCAGCCCAGCGTCGAGCGCCTGGCGCCGGCTCAGCCGCCCGGTCAGCGCGGCACGAACGAGTCGCTCGGCACGTGGGTCTGGCATCGGTTATCCCCCCGGTGTGATCGGCCGGTCGCGCTCGGTGCGCGACGCCCCTCGGCCAGCCCGTCGCTCGGCGTCCCCGAAGCCAGGACGGCGCCGGAGGCGCGGCACTATAGGGACGCCGCCGCGCCGGCGCAACCGCGACGACTACCCGGGAAGCCCCGCCCCGCCGCGGCGGATAGGCCGGGAGTCGCGCGCGTTTCCGGAGACCATCGGTGCTCACACCGATCCTTCGATCCGGTCCGGTGATCCGTGTCTGGGGAAGGGCGACCCGGTGGCGGCTAGCCTGGCCCGGCGGTCGGGGCGCCCGGTTGGGCGATCGGCGCCGGCGCGACCACGGGATTGGCCGTGGCCGGGTTGTCCTCGGTGCTCTTCTCCGGGGTCGCCTTCTTCGCCGCCGCGGCACGGGTCGGGCCGGCCTTCGCCGGCGCCTTCTTGGCGGGCGCCTTCTTCGCCGGTGCCTTCTTGGCCGCCGGCCGCTTGGCCGCCTTCTTCGCCGGTGCGGCGTTCACGATCGGCTCGGATCCCGCAGCCGCGTCGGCGGCGGCGACCCGCTCGTCGACGGCGCGCTGGAGGTCGTCCTTGTCGGGCACGGACTGCCGGCCCTGCTCATCGCTGGTCATTCGTCCCCCTCATCGGTCACTCGGGGCGTGTTCGGTCGCGTGGGATCGTGGCTGGGCGGACCCGGTTGCGGCGCCGGCGCGCCGGCGGCGTCCCCCGGCTCCGCGATCGGCGCGGGTGCGACCACGGGATTGGCCGTGACGGGGCTGTCCGCGGTGCTCTTCTCCGGCGTCACCCGCTCGGTCGGGGACGTCGTGGCCCCCGTGCCCGCCGTCTGCTCCTGCTTCGGGGCATTGACGACCGGCTCGCTGCCGGCCGCCGCCTCGACCGCGGCGACGCGCTCCTCGACGGCGCGCTGGAGATCGTCCTTGTCGGCCACGCCTCCGCTGTCCGCGTCGCTTCCTCGGTCGTCGCTGGTCATCGTCTCGCCGTCCTCAGGGGTGCTCGGGATCCGTGCGTCGGCCGCATCAATCGCGGCCGGTCAGCCGGGAGAGCGAGTTCAGCGGGATCATCAGCCAGTGCGGACGGTTGCGTGCCTCGTAGACGCACTCGTAAACCGCCTTGTCCGCCTCGAACGCCCGAAGGAGTGGTGAGTCCCCGCACGGGTCCATGCCGCTGGCCTCGGAGTAGCCGGCGCAGAAGGCGTTGCGGTTCCGGGCCGCCCACTCCTGCGCCCGGTAGGCGCGCTGCGGGTCGTCGGGCTGCTCGACCAGCATGTGGCGGGCGGCGTAGTCGAAGCTGCGCAGCATGCCGGCGACGTCGCGGTACGGGCTGTCGAGCTCCCGGCGCGCGGCCAGCGGCCGCGCCGGCTCGCCCTCGAAGTCCAGCACGATCCAGCCGGTGGCGGTGCGCAGCACCTGCCCCAGGTGGAGGTCGCCGTGCACGCGCTGGCGGACGACGAGCTCGGTGTTGTCGGCCACGGCGGCGTAGATCGCGCGCAGCC
>CADCWG010000039.1 GCA_902806335.1 uncultured Thermomicrobiales bacterium
ACCATCACCGCCCAGGCCGGACTCCGCACGGACCTCGGCGGCCAGCGGATCAGTGTCGTCACGGCTGACCCGACGAGCCCGGACAACCCGTGGCTCGACCGCGCGTTCGCCATCTTCACCGAGACCACGGGGATCACCGTCAACAAGATCCCGGGCGAGACCTCGGCGACCGACCGGCTGCAGAACTACCGGCAGCAGTTCGC
The DNA here is from genome assembly GCA_902806335.1 of uncultured Thermomicrobiales bacterium. Taxonomy (GTDB): domain Bacteria; phylum Chloroflexota; class Chloroflexia; order Thermomicrobiales; family UBA6265; genus CADCWG01. Next base: position 204 of record CADCWG010000039.1, read on the forward strand.
CGCGCAGTCGACCGACATCGACGTCTATCAGGTCGACGTGATCTGGCCCGGCATCGTCGCCGAGTTCGCCGTTCCCCTCCAGGACACCCTGGGTGACCTGGCGGCGCTCCAGTTCCCGGCGCTGGTCCAGAACAACACGATCGACGGCAACCTCGTCGCGATGCCGTGGTACACCGACGCTGGCCTCCTCTACTACCGCACCGATCTCCTCGAGAAGTACGGCTTCGCCAACCCGCCCGCGACCTGGGACGAGCTGCAGCAGCAGGCGCAGGCGATCCAGGACGGCGAGCGCGCCGGGCGGCCCGACTTAGTCGGCTTCGTCTTCCAGGGGAACGCCTACGAGGGCCTGACCTGCAACGGTCTGGAGTGGCAGGTCTCCCACGGTGGCGGCACGATCGTCGACGCCGAGAGCGGCGAGGTCACGGTCAACAACCCGCAGGCGATCGCCGCCTTCGAGCGGGCGCGAAGCTGGGTCGGCACGATCGCCCCGCAGGCGGTCACCACCTACGACGAGCCCGCGTCGCTCGCCTCCTGGGTCACCGGCGCGACGGCGTTCATGCGCAACTGGCCGTACGCCTTCGCGGCGAGCCAGGACCCGGCGAACTCCACCGTCGCCGGCATGGTCGGCGTCACGTCGCTGCCGATGGGCACCGGCGAAGGGGCACGGAACGCGGCGGCTCTCGGCGGCTGGAACATGATGGTGTCCCGATTCTCCCAGGCTCAGGACGCCGCGCTCGAGTTCGTTAAGTTCATGTGCAGCCCCGAGCTCCAGAAGTCGTTCATGCTGGACCGGTCGCACTCGGCGACCATCGCCACCACCTACGATGACCCGCAGGTCATCGAGCAGGCGCCGTTCTTCGCAAGCCTGAAGGACGTCTTCCAGGGCGGCGCGGTGGCCCGCCCGTCGAGCGTCAGCGGCGACCTCTACGGCGAGGTCTCGTCCTCCTACTTCCAGCAGCTGAACGCGGTGCTGTCGGGCTCGCGGCCCGCCGCCGAGGCCGCGGCGCAGATGCAGTCCGACATCGAGTCGATCCTCTCCGGGGACTAACGCTCCCCTCCGGCAGACGGCGCCGAGGCACCCGGCGGCACGGCGGTAGTGAGGCGAACACGGGCGGGGGCAGCGCTGCCCCCGCCCGACCCCACTCCGGAAAGGCTTGTCTCCCATGAGTCAGCAGGCGGTGTCCGCGCCCCTCGCCCGGTCTGCTCCGGGGCGCGTCAAGTTGTCGGAAGCGCCCCAGAGTTCCTGGGCAAAGGCGCGCGAGCGCCTCGGCTGGCTGATGGTCGCGCCGAGCGTGATCATCGTCTCGCTCGTTGCCCTCTACCCGCTCGCCCAGTCCGTCCGGCTCAGCTTCACCAACGCGCGGCTCGCGAGCGGCCGTGAAGAGGAGTACCGCGGACTCACCAACTATCGGTTCCTTCTGGAGAACAACGACTTCATCGCGGCGTTCTGGAACACGGTCCAGTTCACGATCGGCTCCGTCTTCTTCGAGACCATTCTCGGGATGGTCATCGCGCTGATCATCAACTCCAACTTCTCGGGCCGCGGCCTCCTCCGGACGGCGATCCTGGTGCCCTGGGCCATTCCGACGGTCGTCTCGTCTCGCCTGTGGGGCCTAATGCTGACCGACCGCGGCGTGTTCAACGACCTGCTCCAGTACCGCCTGCCCCAATTGGTCGACTGGATCCCCGGCATCGGTGGCAGCCTCGCGGGCATCTTCCCGTCGCCTGGCAATCCGATCGCCTTCATCTCCGACCCGAACCTGGCGATGCCCGCCGTGATCGGGGTGGACGTCTGGAAGACGACGCCGTTCATGGCGCTGCTGATCCTCGCCGGACTCCAGATCATCCCCGGCGACATCTACGAGGCCTCGACGGTCGACGGCGCCTCGAAGTGGCAGCAGTTCTGGCAGATGACGCTGCCGATGGTGCGTCCCGCCCTGCTCGTGGCGCTGATCTTCCGCACCCTCGACGCGTTCCGCGTCTTCGACGTGATCTTCGTCCTCCGTGGGCCGGCCCTCGATACCCAGACGCTGGCCATCTTCGCGCAGCAGACGCTGATCAACGGTGACCGGCTTGGCCGAGCATCAGCCGCCAGCGTGCTGATCTTCCTCTGCATCGCGGTCCTGGTCTTCGTCTACACGCGGATGGTCAAGGTCGAGGAGGCCTAGCGATGGCGACCATTGCCGGATCCCGGCCACGCACCGCGGCGGCCCCCCTCGCGCGGCGACGCCCGTTCTCCCTGGGGCGGTTCGCGAATCGCACCATCTTCTACCTGCTCGTGGCCTTCATCTTCGTCTACACCCTCTTCCCGTTCTACTGGGCCATCATCAGCTCGCTCCGGCCGGACGGCGACATCCTGCGGGTACCCACCACGTACTGGCCAGACAACCTCTACCTCGACCACTACCGGTACGTGTTCAACAACGGCGAGTTCCTGCGGGCGCTCCGCAACTCCACGGTGATCTCGCTCTCGACGGTGCTCCTGGCGCTGATCACCGGCGCCGCCAGCGCCTACGCGATGGGCCGAATGCGGTTCCGCGGCCGGACCATCATCCTCTACCTGATCCTGTCGATGACCATGTTCCCGCAGATCGCGATCCTGGGCTCGCTGTTCCAGGTCATCCGCCGTCTCGGCCTCTACGACACCATCCCGGCCCTGATCTTCAGCTACACCACCTTCACCCTGCCGTTCACGGTCTGGGTGCTGTCCAACTTCTTCAAGGCGATGCCCGGGGAGCTTGAGGAGTCGGCGTTGGTCGACGGCTCGACGCCGTTCCAGGCCTTCTACAAGATCCTCCTTCCCCTGGCCCTGCCGGGCCTGGTCACCACCGGCCTGCTCGCCTTCATCGCGGCCTGGAACGAGTTCCTGTTCGCGCTGACCTTCACCCGCGCCGGTGGCGCGCGGACCGTCCAGCCGACGATCGCCAGCTTCACCGGCAACAGCCAGTACGAGTACCCCTGGGGCAGCATCATGGCCGCCTCGGTGGTCGTCACGGTGCCGCTCGTGCTGATGGTGCTGATCTTCCAGCGGAAGATCCTCGGCGGCCTCACCGCTGGCGCCGTCAAGGGGTAGCGCGGCAGCCCCTCGGCCGTCACCACGGACGCGGCCGACGCCCCCTCTCCGGCATGCCGGGGAGGGGGCGTCGCGTTGCCGGCGGCGCCGTGCCAGCCCGTGGTCCACCCGTTCACCGTGCCGACGCCAGCCGGACCCGGCGCCCGCCACCCGGGGTGGCCGACGGGAGCGCGCTGGACAGGTGCGCCGTGGCGCGGTGACGGACGGGGGCCGGGTGTTGAGACGGGCCGCCGACGGTGAGGACCGGGCGGCGGCGCTAGAGGGGGAGGAAGGACGGGCGGACGGACTCCCCCAGCAGCGTTGACGCCACGGCGCCGACCGTGGCCGGGACGCCGCTGGTGAAGAGGGCGAGGTGCCCGGGCGTGGTCCCGGATCGGAGCCCGCCCTGGTCGGCCAGGACCGACGCCGTGCGGCGCGCGATCGCCTCGCCGCTGTCGATCACCGCGACCCGCGGTCCGACCACCGCCTCGACCACCGGCCGGACGAAGGGGTAGTGGGTGCAGCCGAGCACGACCGTGTCGACCCCGGACCGCAGCGGCGCCTCGAGCAGCCGCCGCAGCAGGGCCTCGACCGCCGGGCCCGCCGTCTGCCCCGACTCCACGAGGTCCGCGAGGCCCGGGGCCGGGAGGATGGTGACCTCGGCGCCGCCGGCATGGGCGGCGACCACCGAACCGAGCAGCGCGCCGTCCGCCGTCCTGGGGGTGGCGAGCACCGCGACCCGACCGGCCCGGCTCAGCGCGACGGCGGGCTTGACCGCCGGCACCAGGCCCACGACCGGGACGCCGGTGACCTGGCGGAGCTGCGCCAGCGCGACGGAGCTGGCGGTATTGCAGGCGACGATCAGCGCCTTCGCGCCCCGATCGAGGAGGGCCGCCGCGATCAGCTGGCAGCGCGCGCGGATCTCGGACGGTGGCCGGGCGCCGTACGGGCAGAACGCGCTGTCGGCGTAGTAGAGCAGGTGCTCCGCCGGCAGGGCCGTCCGAACCTCGCGCAGAACGCTCAGCCCGCCGAGCCCGGAGTCGAAGAGGCCGATCGGCGCGTCCGACGCGGCCACCCGCGCCGCCGACGCCGCGCCGCGGTCCGGAGGCCATGGCCCGACCCGAGCGGCGGCAACGTCGGCGTCGCGACGGTATCCGTGTCCACCCACGCCGGCTGCCCTCATGCTCGTCGCCCTGACCCGGTCCGCGACGGCCACCGCGATGCCAGGCGCCATCGGATGGTCGCCCGGCGCTGACGCAGCCCGTCCGCGCGCACCACCGCCGAGCCAGAGGCATCGCCCGAAATCATCGACGCTCCGGCGTACGGGCGGCCGGGTACTCCTGACCGAGACCGCGATAGTCTCGGACCGACCCAGACATGTGGGACCCGGCCCGGAAGGGCAAAGTCCGGCTCCGTCGGGACCGGGCACGGCCCGGGCCGCGGCGCCCCATGGGCCGGACGCCGCACGGGGTGGGGAGAGATCCGGGTCGCCCTCAGACCGTATCGGCAGCCTGCCGCCGACCGCGGGGCAGTCTGAACGGCGCCCGTGCGGCCGGGTGCCTACGCGACGACCGTCACCGCCGTGCCGATCGGCGCCCAGGCGTAGAGGAAGGCGGCGATGTCGAGCGGCACGTTGACGCAGCCGTGGCTCATCGGGGTGCCGAAGTTGTCGTGCCAGTAGGCCCCGTGGATCGCGTTGCCGAGGTTGTCGAAGTACATCACGTTCGGCACGTCCTCGACCCGGTAGTACTCGTTGCTGATCGTCCCCTCCATCGTCTGGACGTCGTACTTGGTCAGGATGGAGTGGTACCCGATCGGCGTCGTGGTCTCGATCACCTCGGCGGTCCCCGTGCTGACGAGGGTAGAGACCACGAGTTCCGCGCCCTCGTACGCCCAAAGCGTCTGGGCCGAGATCGAGATCACGATCTCCTTGCCGCCGCCCTGCTGCGGTCCCGGTCCGACCAGGGGAGCGACCGGCTCGTCCAGCTCGCCCGCGGACTCATCGTCGGCGGTCGACGGGTCGGTCTCGTCCGTGACGTCCCCGAGGTCGCCGTCTTCGGTGATCCCATCCTCGGAGACGCCGTCCTCGGAGACGCCGTCCTGGTCGGCCCCGGACTCCTGCGCGAGCGGGTCGTCGACCCCGTCGGTGGCGTCGTCCTCGCCGCCGACCGCCACGTCGTCCTCGGCGGCCAGGTCAGCCGCCGGCTCGACGAAGAGCGACGCATCGTAGGTCGGCACGTCGGCCGGGCGCGCAATGGCCGCCGTGTCCAGCCTCCGGCTCCGGGCCAGCTCGACGGCGACCGGGCGGACCGTGACGGAATCCGAACGCGACTGCTGGAGGGCGCCGTTCTCGAACACCTGGACCGTGCGGCCGTCACGCGCCCGGAATGGCTCCGAGAGCGGGTGCCCGAGCATCGTCTCGCCGCCGAACCCCTCCCACGAGCCGAGGAAGGCGTCGCGGACGGTGTGGCGGGTCTGCTTGGAGAACCGGCAGGCGTCGGCGTCGGCCGCACCGCAGGGGCCGGCGCCGAGGGGTCGGAAGGCGGCGGGGTAACGCGGCTTCAGCGTCCGCATCAGGTCCCGCCCCAGCGGGAGCAGCGCGACCTGCTCGCCGGGCGCCTCGTCCGGGAGGTAGACCAGCGCGACCCGCTCGAAGTACTGGACGATCTGGCGGTCGTCGGCACCCTGGGAGTAGGGGGTGCGGGCCTCGAACTCTTCGGTGATCGGATCGCCGAGCAGGTCGGGCTGCTCTCGCCACAGGGTGAGGAAGAGGCCGTCAACGGTGTGGCCGGTGGCCGGGACGTAGACCGTGCGCGGTGGCCGCCAGCCGGTCTCCTGGTCCTGCGCGCGGACCGAGGTGGCCGCCGAAGGCAGCGCGGCGAGCGCCAGGAGCAGGGCCAGCGCCGGGAAGATCCGCGTCAGACGCTCAGACGGTGCCGTCCGGGTCATCTCACCGCCGAGTCGCCGCGCATGGGTCGATCGCATCCAAGCTCCCTTGGTCTCGTGGGCACGGGTCCGGACCGCCCCAAAGAGATGTACGTACATGTCGACCGACTCGCTGCCGTATCGTACCATGCGGCTTCCCTCGTAGAGATGAACGGCAAACCCGAAGACCGACGCTGAAAGGCGCAATCGGTGCGGGCGCGCAACACCTGCGTGGTACCTCCGGCTCGAACAGGGACCGGCGCTCCCCCAGGTCTGTGGTAAGCGACCCGCCCCACCATCGCCGGCGAGCATGGCGCACGCCGTGGCGCTCCACGTCCCCGTCGCCTCGGTCGGCCGCGCATCGCGCCTCAGTACGGAGGATGGTCTGGTTTCTGGCGATGAGCAGGCCACGCCCTGAACGGACATCGCAAGGCGACGGTGCCAGCCGGGTTGAGGCCGTCTCCTGCGTGGGCGGTGGCGCGTGGTAATCGACGGTAGGAGCCGACCTCCGAGGGTGAGGCGCGGGATTGCGGGTTCCGCGAGCACGCTCGGGCGCTGGTAGCGCGGACGGCGGCAGGCGCGCCACCGATGGGACAGGGATCGAGATCGCCTGACCGATCCCCGGGGACCCGAGCGCAGTCCCTGGCGACCCGACTCCCTCCGCGGAGGAGCCGGGTGGCAGCCGGGGAGTGGCGAGGTGCCGCCTGTGTACCGATGCCCAAGGGGTGACGACCGGGCGGCCCGACGCCGTGGCGGCGCGGGAGACCCAGCGGGGGCTCGGTGCCCTGTCCGGATGGCGCCAGCCGACCGGGTCGGGAGGTCGCGCCACCGCGTCGGGTCGGGACGTCCGACCCGGGGTCGACGCCCCGACGACCCGGACCGTGCCGCCCATGTTCCCCGTGGTGAGTCGGGACCACGGGCCGCTGGCCGCCCCCCGCGCGGCGTGCTAGCATCGTCGTGTCCGTACGCCCCAGTGTCGCCCGAGGAGGCCGCGTTGCCCCGCCCGCTCTGGCGGGAGCCCGACCCGCTCCCGCCCGACCTCGCCGACCGTGGTCTCCACGACGACGCCCTGATTGCCGCCCTGCTATGGAACCGCGGGGTCCGTGACCGGGCGGCGGCCGGTGCCTTCCTCGACCGGCGCCCCCGTCCCGCCCCCGACCCGTTCGTGCTTCCCGGCATGGCGGAGGCGGCCGAGCGCGTCTGTCGGGCCGTCCGCGCCGGGGAGCGCGTCGCCATCTTCGGTGACTACGACGCGGACGGGGTGAGCGCGACCGCGCTGCTGGTGCGTGCTCTCCGGGCGGCGATGGGGCTCTCGGGGGCCGCGACTCCCGCCGGACCGGTCGCCTACCGGGTGCCGACGCGAGCCGAGGGCTATGGGCTCAGCCGGGCCGCCATCGACGCCCTAGCCGACGGCGGCGCGACCCTGCTGGTTGCCGTCGATTGCGGCAGTTCGGACGTCGACCAGGTCGCCTACGCGGTCGAGGGCCGTGGCCTCGACGTGGTCGTGCTCGACCACCACCAGATGCCCGACGGCGACGCGATCGCCGCGCGGCTTGGACACCTCGCCGACCGGGCGGTCGTGGTCTCGGCCCACCGGCCACCGGTGCCGGGGCTGCCGGACGTCGGCGACGGCTACCGCGGGATCTCGGCCTCGGGCGTCGCCTATCTGCTGGTCTCGGCGCTTGCCCAGGCGGGCTGCGAGGTGGGCGGCGCGGCGCCGGAGACCGACTACCAGGACCTCGTCGCCCTCGGCACCATCGGCGACGTCTCGCCGCTCCTCGGTCCCAACCGGAGCCTGGTCCGCGACGGCCTGCGGGTCCTCAACGACCGGCCCCGGGCCGGAGTCGCCGCCCTCTGCCGCCAGGCCGGGGCCGCGCCGGGCACCCTCGACGCGGTCGGCGTGGCCTTCAAGTTGGTACCCCGGCTCAACGCGGCGGGGCGGATGGGCGACCCGGCCGTTGCCCTCGAGTTGCTGCTGACCGATGACCCGCGGCGCGCGGCCCGCCTCGCCGAGGAGGTCGAGCGGCTGAACCGCGACCGCCGCGATGTCGTCGCCCGGCTCGCCGCGGCGGCCGACGAGCAGGTCTCCACCCAACCCGGGTGGGACGACCGCCGGGTCGCGGTCGCCCACAGCGCGGGGTGGGCGTTCGGCGTCCTTGGCGTCGTCGCGAACCAGCTCGTCGAGCGGCACGGGCGGCCGGCGCTGGTGCTCAACGACGACGGCGGCATGAGCCGCGGCTCGGCCCGCTCCGTGCCGGGCTTCGACCTCGTCGCCGCGCTCGGCTCCCCGGGGTGCCGGGCACTGTTCGGCGACGGCCACTTTGGCGGGCATGGCCAGGCGGCCGGCCTCGCGATCCCCACCGCCAACCTGCCCGCGCTCGCCGACCGGCTCGACGAGGCCGTCGCCGCCGCGGGGCTGGCCGTGCCCGTCCCGCCGACCCTGGCGATCGACGCCGACCTGCCGGCGAGCCGGCTCACGCTGGAGACGGCCCGGGCGCTGGCGGCGCTCGATCCCCTCGGGGCCGGCAACCCCGTGCCGTTGCTGCGGCTGCGCGGCGTTCCGGTCCGCCGCTACAGCACCATGGGTTCGGACCGTCGGCACCTCAAGCTGTTCGTCGCCGCCGGGCGCGGCGGCCGAGAGGTCGAGGTCCTGATGTGGGGTGCGGCCGACCGCTCCCGGGAGTTGCTCGCCCAGCCGACGATCGACCTCGTGACGACCCTCACGCTGGACCACTGGAACGGCCGCCCCCGCCTCCAGGCGGTCGCCCAGGATTTCCGCCCGGCCGCCGAGTCCGCCCCCGTAGCGGGCGGAGCGGCGGCCCTGGTGGCCGAGGGCTGACACCGCATCCGGGTGATCGCTGGCGCTTCGCCTGGTGGGCTCGCGGTCCACTTGCGCCGGCTTCGTCGCCGCGACGCTGACCCCGGGGCTCGCTCCGGGCGGGCACGGCCCTCCCCGCGCCCCCGCCCCCGATACCACCACCGATCGTTGGGATTCAGGATGAGCCCGGTGGCCGGGCCCGATGCCGCGTCAGATCGACGTCGTCAGCCCGCGGTTCGACCGTGCGTTCGCCGTCCCACGGCGGCCGGTTGCCGCCGCACGAGATGGCACGCAGCGCGGCCCGCCGCAACCCCCAACCCTCGCCCGAAGACCGGATCGGTTCCGGCGCGCCCAAGCGGACGTGCCCCTTGCGTCTGTCGACGCCGCCTTCCGTCCGGCAGGACCGGCCGACCATGCCCGGCGATCTGACGGGATCGACCCGTCGGCCCGGCGCGGGCCCGCGAGGTTCTCCACCGCCGGCAGCGACTGGTGCGTCGGATGTGTCCCGGTCCTCCTCGATGGCCCCCAGCCGAGAGCGCGGCGGCCGGTCGCGAGGGGCGGTTCGCTGGGTCCGCCCGCCAGGGTGGGTACAATGGCGTGGCGTGACGCCGACAACCGGAGGTGGGGCATGCAGGCGGCCCGGTGGCGTCGCAGGACCAGGCACCAGCGCCGCGGCTGGACAGATCGGGGGGGCGGGGTCGTCCCGCGGGTCGGGGCCGTTCCCGTCGCGGCGCTGGCGCTCGTGCTCGCGCTGCTCGCCGCCGGTGGCCTGGTGATGGCCGGGCGCGCCGAGCAGGACTTCGGCGCGCCCACGCCCGGCAAGCGGGTCTACGACACCTCGGGCGTGCTGAGCCCGGGCGAGGTCACCGAACTCGAGCGCCACGCCGCGGCGGTCGCCTCGACCGGCGTGCCGGTGGTGGTCTACCTCCGCGTCCGGGATGCCGACAGCGAGGAGACTGAGGCCGACGCCGCCGCCCTGATGGCGGCCTGGCGGGTGGAATCCGCCCCCGGGGCGGGCGACGGCCTCGTCGTCTTCCTCAACCTCGACCCCGACGACCTCGATCCCGGCGACGTGGCCCTGGTCACCGGCCAGTCCCTTGGCAGCCACGGCCGCCTCCCGACCTACGAGCGTCGCCGGATCCTTGACGG
>CADCWG010000040.1 GCA_902806335.1 uncultured Thermomicrobiales bacterium
CCGGAGGAGACGGCCGTCGCCGGGTCGGTGTTGTAGAGCGGCCCGGTCGTCTCCAGCGCCGCCTTGGAGAGCGGCAGCGAGTAGAGCAGCATCGTCGGCAGGTAGGGCGCCGCGGCGACCGTCTCGTAGACGAGCTCGTACTCGTTGGCGCCGAGGCGGACCCCGATCTGGTCGACCGGGACGGTGCCCTCGATCGCCTCCGTCCAGTTCTTGATCACCCCCTGGAAGAACCAGGTGAAGTCCCAGGCGTGACCGGGTTCGGCGGCGTACTGGAAGGTCTTCACCCAGTCGTTCGCCGTGAGCGGGTTGCCGTCGCTCCAGACCAGCGTGCGGTCCAGGTAGAACGTCCAGACCGTCCCCTCGGCGTTGCTATCCCACCGCTCGGCGGCGGCCGGGATGATCTCGAAGTCCTTGGTGAAGCGGACCAGGGGGTCGCTGAAGAGGTCGGCCAGCAGCGGCCGGGCGTAGACCTGCTCGTAGAAGTCGAGCACCTGGGCCTCGACGCCGGTCGGGACGACGTAGACCTGCTGCTCGGGCGGCGCGGCGTCAGGCGGAAGCTGGGCCTGGGAGCGGAGCGTGCCGCCGGGGGCGGCCAGCGAGCCCGGGCCGGCGAAGAGGGCGGTGCCGAGCAGGCCAGCCGCCCCGGCCCCGATCCCGAGCACGCGGCGCCGCGAGGCGGGCTGCCCGAGGAAGGCCGCGGGATCCGGGAACCGACCGTCACCTGGGTCCCGGGGGTCACTCGTCATGCCGTGTCTCCTTGCCGAACGCATACGTCTCGCGGCCAGCCGCGCCGGTGGCCGCCCCTGCGTGGGTGAGGGGCCTGATGGGTAGCGGACGCCCAGGCGCCCGGTCATTGGTCATTGCTGCCGGGGGTCGAGCGCGTCGCGCAGACCGTCGCCGACGAAGGTGAAGCCGAGCATCGCCAGGGCGATCGCCAGGGTCGGGAAGAGCGCCAGGTGCCAGTAGACCCGGATGAACTGGGCGCTGTCGGCGACCATCTTGCCGAGGCTGGGGGTGGGCTCGTTGATCCCGATGCCGAGGAAGCTGAGCCCGGCCTCGGTGAAGATCGCGGTCGGGATCGCCAGGGTGACGGCCACGATCAGCGGCGCCAGCGCGTTCGGCAGCAGGTGCTTCACGGCGACGCTGAGCTCGTTGGCGCCGATGCTCCGCGCGGCCGTGACGTACTCCTGCTCGCGCAGCGTCAGCAGCTGCGCCCGCAGCAGGCGGCAGAGCGTCACCCAGCTCGTGACCCCGATCACCAGGATCACGTTGCCGACGCCGCTGCCGACCACCGTGACCAGGAAGATCGCGAACAGGATCCCCGGGAACGCGGTCATCACCTCGACGACCCGCATCACCAGGAAGTCGGCCCACCCGCCGCGCAGCCCGGCCAGCAGCCCGAGCGGGATGCCGATCGCGATCGCGACCGCGACGGCGGCGAAGCCGACCAGCAACGAGGTCCGCAGGCCGTAGATGATCCGGCTCAGGTAGTCGTGGCCGATCGCGTCGGTCCCGAGCAGGAACTCCCGGCTCGGGAACTTGTTGGCGTCGATCAGCGAGGCGTCCTTGTAGGACGTGGGGGCGATGACCGGCGCGAAGAGCGCGACCGAGATCAGCGCCACGGTCACGACCAGACCCGCGACCGCGAGCCGGTGCCGGAAGAAGCGCCGGGTGGCCATCCCCGCGTTCGAGCGGTGCCGACGGGCCACCTCGCCGGCCAGGGGGGAGACGGCCTCGCGCGCCGCGGTCGGCCGGGCCAGGGCCCGCCGCCCTCCCGTCTCGGTCGCCACGACCGTTACCTGCCCACCGGCATGCCGGCGAGGCGGATCCGCGGGTCGAGCACGGTGTAGAGGAGGTCAGTCAGCAGGTAGGTGATGCCCCAGAGGGCGGCGACGAGGAGCACCAGCGCCATGATCATCGGGTAGTCGCGGGTGAAGGTGCTGGTCACGAAGTAGCGCCCCAGACCCGGCACCCGGAACGCCGCCTCGATGAAGATCGAGCCGGTCAGGATGTTCGGCACCTCCGGCAGCAGCACCGTCACGAACGGGATCGCCGCGTTGCGGGCGACGTGGGCGCCGAGCACCCGCCGCTCCGCCAGGCCCTTGGCGCGGGCGGTTCGGACGTAGTCGGCCCGCAGCACCTCGAGCAGGCTGGCGCGGGTGTAGCGCGCCACCAGCGCGGTCGGCGCGAGGGCGTAGGCGAGCACCGGCATCACGTAGTGCGATGGCTCCCCCCAGCCCCCCGTCGGCAGCCAGTCGAGCTGGACGCTGAGGATCAGGATCAGCCAGATCGCGACGACGAAGTTGGGGATGATCAGCCCGGCCGTCGCGCCGAGGCTGACGGCGTAGTCGAGCACCGTGTTCTGTCGCAGCGCGGCGACGAACCCGAGCGCGAGCCCGAGGGGGTAGGCCACCCCGATCGTGAGCAGGCCGATCTTGACGGTGGTCGGCCAGGTCCGGGCGATCACCCCGCCGACCGTCTCCGTCGGGCTCTGGAAGGGCACGCCGAGGTCGCCCCGCAGCGCGCCGCCCATGTAGCGCAGGTACTGCTGCCAGAGCGGCCCGTCGAGGCCCCACTTCTCGAGCTGAGCCTGGCGGGTGGCCTCCGGGAGCCGGCGCTCGCCGGTGTCGAAGGGGCCGCCGGGGACGGCGTGCATCAGCAAGAAGGTGATCACCGACACGGCGAACAGGACGAAGACCAGGCTCGCCAGCCGTCCGAGGATGTAGCGCGCCATCGCCCACCCCTCCCCGGTCCCACGCGACGGCGGGCCCACGCTTGGCCCGGCCGCTCCGATCCCTCGTTGAGAGGCGGCAGACTACCAGAGGTCCCGAAATCCTGCGCGTCGGTCAGCACGGGCGGTGACCACCGGGCTCCGCGGACCGCCGGATCGACGGGTCGCACCGACCAGACGACCTCCCGCCTGCGGAATGCCGGTGCCCCGGTACCGTTCGGTGGGGCACAATAGCGATGTCTGGACGTTGACCCCGCGGACCGCGGAGACGACGGGCTTCGCCCGTTGCCGGCCGAGCCCAGCCGGCCCGGGATCCCTCCGCCGACCGCCGCGCTGTCTCTGCCGCCGCGCTGTCTCTGGAGACTTCCCCATGACCGCCCCCGCCCTGCCGCGCCCCGACGGGGCCGCCACCCGCCTCGTCCGCGGCACCTGCCCCCACGACTGCCCGGACACCTGCGGCATGGTCACTGAGGTTCGCGTCGCCGACGGCCGCGCGCTCCGGGTCACCGGCGACCCCGACCACCCGGTGACCAAAGGCTGGATCTGCGCCAAGGTCCGGCCCTACCTCGACCGCGTCTACCACCCCGACCGCCTGACCCACCCGCTGCGCCGGGTCGGGCCGAAGGGCGGTGGCCGGTGGGAGCGCGTCTCCTGGGACGAGGCGATCGCCGAGATCGCCGAGCGGTGGCGGGCGATCATCGCCGAACACGGCGCTGCCGCGATCCTCCCCTACTCCTACAGCGGCACCCTGGGCCTCCTCCAGTTGGCGGTCTGCAACACCCGCCTCTGGAACCGGATGGGCGCCTCCGGCCTGGAGCGGTCGATCTGTGGCGCGGCGGCCGAGACCGCCGTGGCGATGACCTACGGCGCCCGCTGGGCGCCCGACCCGGCCGACCTGGTCCACAGCCGGCTGATCTTGATCTGGGGCCACAACCCCGCCACTACCAGCCCCCACGCCGTGCCGATGCTCCGGGAAGCGCAGCGCCGCGGCGCCGAGGTCGTGGTCATCGACCCCCGCCGCACGCTGACCGCCCGCTCGGCCGATCTCCACCTTCGGCCCCGGCCGTCGACGGACGGCGCGCTCGCCCTCGGCCTGATGCACGTCCTCTTCGCGGAGGGACTCCACGACGAGCCGTGGCTGCGGGCCCACACCGTCGGCTGGGAGGGACTCCGCGACCGGGTCGCCGCCTACACCCCGGCGCGGGTGGCCGAGATCACCGGGATCGACGCGGGGCAGATCGTCGGCCTCGCCCGGCGGTACGGGACGACCAGGCCGGCGCTGCTGAAGTTCGCCGACGGCGTCCAGCGCCACGGCAACGGCGGCCAGACCGCCCGTGCCCTGGCTTGCCTGCCGGCCGTCGTCGGCCAGGTCGGCGTCCGGGGCGGCGGACTCTTCTACAGCACCGGCGGCTACGTCGACTGGGACGCCGAGGCGGTCGGGCACGCGGCCGACCCGGCGTGCCCTCCGACACCGCGGGTAGTGAACATGAACCGCCTCGGGGCCGCGCTGGCCGGAGAAGTGAGCGACCCGCCGCTGAAGAGCCTCTACGTCTTCAACGCCAACCCCGTCGCGGCGGCGCCGAACGCCGGCAAGATCGTCGAGGGGCTGCGCCGCGACGACCTCTTCACCGTCGTCCACGAGCTCTTCCCGACCGATACCGCCGACTACGCCGACCTGCTGCTACCCGCGACGAGCCAGCTCGAGCAGGTCGACCTCCACAAGGCGTACGGTCACCGGCAGCTCTCGCTGAACCAGCCGGCGATCGCGCCGCTCGGCGAGGCGAAGAGCAACTGGGACACGATCCGGCTGCTCGCCGCGGCGATGGGCTACGACGAGCCGTGGCTGCGCCAGGACGGCGAGGACGTGCTGGCCGAGGTCCTGGCCGCGACGAAGGCGACCACCCCGTCCCTTCGGGACGTCACCCTCGACCGCCTCCGCGCCGAAGGGACGGTCCCGCTCGCCTTCCCGCCCGGCGGCGACGTGCCCTTCGCCGACGGCGTGTTCCCGACGCCGTCGGGCCGGCTTGAGCTCCGCTGCGACGCCTTGGCCGCGCACGGCCTCGATCCCCTGCCGGAGTGGGAGCAGCCGGCCGAGTTCGCCGCGAGCCGTCAGCCGTCAGCCGTCAGCCCTCAGGAGGCCGGGCTCGTGCTGATCAGTGGGGCCTCGCACCACTTCGTGACGACGAGCATGGCCAACCTGCCGGGGCTGGAGCGCAAGGAGGGCACCCCCTTCGTCGAGCTCAACCCCGCCGACGCCGCGGCCCGCGGGATCGCCCACGGGGACGACGTGGCGGTGACCAGCGACCGGGGCAACTGCACGCTGCGGGCGGTGGTGACCGAGGACGTGCCGCCGGGGGTGGCGGTGGCGCCGAAGGGGCGGTGGGCGAAGCGGTCGCCGGACGGCCGCAACGTCAACTGGACCACCTCCGACGCCCTCGGCGACCTCGCCGGGCAGAGCACCTTCCACAGCAACCGGGTCACCGTCCGGCCCGTCACCCAGACCGTCGCCCTGGCCGCCGACTGACGGCCCGCCTCCCCCGGACCGGCCCGATCGCGGTGCCGCCCGTCAGCGGCGCCGCCCGTCAGTCGGCTACCTCCAGGCCCAGGGTCGGCCGGACCCCCCGACGACGGCCCCTCTTGGTCACTCGGGACCCCCAACCCCGCGGTCCTACCGCGGCCCCTCGCGGTGCGCCAGCCCTCCCCCCGACGTTTGTAGGGGCGGAGGGCCCTCCGCCCTGCCGCCAACCGCCTTGTCACGGTCCCGTCCCGCCGCCGACCCCCATGGCGCGCTCCCGCCCTGCCGCCGGGCACCCTGTCCCGGTCCCGCCCGGCCACCGGCCAACCTGTCACTGGTCCGCCCTGCCCCAGACCGCCACGCCACGGTCCGGCCCTACCACCGAGCTATGTCCTGGTCACGCCTGTCCGCAACCCCGTGGCGACGGACGGCCTCGCCACGGGGTCAGGCCGACTCCAGACCGTCAGGGACGCCCGCCGCCACCCGTCTCAGCCGCCGGCCCCAGGGTGAACCGCTGACCGACCTGCATCAGGACGACCCGCGCTCCCACGCCGCGCTCGCGGCAGGCGTCGACGAACGCCATCGGGTCGGCCGTGTTGTCGGCGAACAGCCCGTAGTGGTTCGGCACCACCACCCGCGGCGCGACGACCGCCGTCAACGCCGCCGCCTGGTCGTGGTCCATGTTCCCCATCCGGCCGTTGATCGGCAGCGTGAGGAGGTCGGGGCGCAGGTCGGTCGCGTCGGCCACCACGGCGTCGACGTACTCCGAGTCGCCGACCTGGTAGACCCGGAACCCTCCCGCCTCGATCACCACCCCGATCGCGTCGTGGTGATCGCCGGAGCCGTGCTCGGCGTGGGTCGCCGTCAGTCGGACGCCGCCGAGGTCGAGCGACGCGCCGCGGTCGAGCCGCAGGAACCGCTCGGCGGGCAGTCCCATCGCCAGCCAGTGCTCGCGGCAGGACGACGGTCCGACGAAGACTCGGGTCGGGTCGTCGGCGAGTGGCCGCAGCGTGATCTCGTCGAAGTGGTCGACGTGGTCGTGGGTGATGACCACGATCGCGGCCTCGAGCTGGGTGGGAGCCACCGGCACCGGGATCAGGCGGGGTCGGCTGCGGGCACGGCTCGACGCGTGGGAGAGGTACGGGTCAACGCAGACCGTCGGGCCGCCCGGCAGGAGGTAGCGAAACCCGGACTGCCCCAGCCAGTCGACCCCGAGCCCGCCGCCCGCCGCCCCACCGGCGGTCCCCAGTTCCCCGGCTCCAGCACCCATCCCACCCTCCGAGCACGCCACGCCGCCGACGCCGTCGGCCGCCTACCCTAGCACGCGCCCGCCGTGGCCTCGTTCCCCTTGTGGACTACGCCGGTCCCGAGGGATGGCGACGGGGACCTTCGGCCCCACCCCGCCCCGCGTCCGTTGCACGACCCACGGCCCGACGCCCCCGCGTGTCCCGAGCGGACCCCACCCGGTGCTGCATCGCGAGGCCCGGCATCGGTCCGGCCGGCGCCGGGGGCGATGGCTGGTCCCGGCCGCGGCGCGGCCCGGGTTCCCCTTCCCGGTTGCCGGCGACCCATAGCCCTCGAGCCGACTGGGCGCGTCGGGGGAGCCGCGGACGGCTTAGAATCACCGCGAGCGTCCCCTCGTCGCCCAGCCGCCTGTCGCCCCGCCGAGGAGCCCATGTCGTTTCCCGCCCCCGCTGCCCGCGCCACCGCGCCCTCGGCCGCCGAGGCGACGGGTATGCCCGCGGAAGCGCGCCCGCTGCTCGAGGTCCGCGACCTCCACCTCCACTACCGGTCGGCCGGGCGGACCGTCCGCGCCGTGGACGGCGTCTCCTTCACCCTCGACCGGCGCGGCGAGGCGATCGGGGTCGTCGGGGAGTCGGGCAGCGGCAAGACCAGCCTCGCCACGGCCCTGATGCGGCTCCTCCCCAAGAGCGTCGCCCGCTTCGACGGCCAGATCCTGCTCGACGGCCTCGACCTGACCGCGCTCTCGGACGAGCAGTACCGGCGCCAGGTCCGCTGGCGGCGGATCGCGATGGTCTTCCAGGGCGCCATGAACGTCCTCAACCCCGTCCTCAAGGTCGGCACCCAGATCGCGGAGCCGCTGCTGCTCGACGGGGAGGGCAAGCTCGACAAGGCGGCCGCGCGGGCGAAGGTCGGGTCGCTGCTGGAGCGCGTCGGCCTGCCGCGGGACATCGCCGGTCGCTACCCCCACGAGCTGAGCGGTGGCCAGAAGCAGCGCGTCGTGATCGCCACCGCGCTCGTCCAGGACCCCGACCTGCTGATCCTCGACGAGCCGACCAGCGCGCTCGACGTCAGCATCCAGGCCCAGATCATGAACCTGCTCAAGGACCTCAAGGAGGACCCTGGCATCTCGATGCTCTTCATCACCCACGACATCGGGCTCGCCAGCGACCTCTGCGACACGATCGCCGTCGCCTACGCCGGGGAGCATGTCGAGTTCGGTCCGGCCGAGCGGGTCCTGCTCGAGCCTCAGCACCCCTACACCCGGCTGCTGCTTCGCAGCCTGCCACGGCTCCACGCCACCGAGCGCCCGCGCCCGATGCCCGGCGAGCCGCCCGACCTGACCGCGCCGCCCTCCGGCTGCCGCTTCCACCCCCGCTGCCCGTCCTGCTTCGCCCCCTGCCCAACCGAGCACCCGTCCGCCTTCGTCCTGCCCGACGGCGGCCATTCCCGCTGCTGGCTGCTCGACGCGGACAAGGTCGCCGCCTCCCGCGCGTCCGGCGCGGCACCGGGAGGGGACGCCGGATGACCGAGCGGCACGGCGGCACGCCTGTCCCTGTCGGAACGACCCCCGGCGGTCCTTCGACGCCGGTGGACCAGACCGCCACCCGCGCGGTCGGGTCGGCGCCGACGGCCGGTGTGGCGACGCCGGAGAACGGGAGCCTTGCCGGGGCGGCCAGCAGACCAGGGGACCCGCGGAGCGGAGGCGGGCAGCCGACCGACGCCCTCGTCGCCCTCGATGCCGTCCACGTCACCTTCGTCACCCGAAAGGGGCTCTTCCGCTCCGGGCGGGTGCGGGCCCTCAACGGCGTCACCCTCGCCGTCGCCCGCGGCGAGACGCTGGCGCTGGTCGGGGAGTCGGGCAGCGGCAAGACGACCCTCGGCCGCGTCTCCCTGCGCCTGACCGACCCGACCTCCGGCACCGTCACGTTCGACGGGCAGGACGTGACCCGGCTCGGGGACGCCGACCTCGGCTGGTTCCGGCGGCGCGCCCAGATCGTCTTTCAGGACCCCTTCTCGAGCCTCAACCCGTACATGCGGGTCGGTGATCTGGTGGCAGAGCCGCTGGTGATCGACGGCGTCCGCGACGGCGGGGAGCGCGGCGAGCGGGTCCGGGCGGCGCTGGAAGCCGTCGAACTGCTCCCGGCCGCTCGATTCTCGGAGAAGTACCCGACGCAGATGTCGGGCGGGCAGCGGCAGCGGGTCGGCATCGCCCGGGCGCTGGTGCGCGACCCGGAGTACATCGTCGCCGACGAGCCCGTCTCGATGATCGACGCGTCGAGCCGGATCGAGATCCTCGACCTGCTGCGAGGACTGCAGGAGGGACGCGGGGTCGCGTTCCTCTCGATCACCCACGACATCGCCAGCGCCCGCCACTTCGCCGACCGGATCGCGGTGATGTACCTCGGCCAGGTCGTCGAGCTCGGCGCGGCGGGGCAGGTGGTCGAGGATCCCCTCCACCCCTACACCCAGGCCCTGATCGCCGCGGTCCCCGAGCCGGACCCGAGCAACCGCTTCCGGCGGCGGGCGGTCGTCCCGGGCGAGCAGACCGGCGCCGCCGACCTGCCGTCGGGCTGCCCCTTCCACCCCCGCTGCCCTCGCCGCATCCCCGGCGTCTGCGACGTCGTCCGCCCCCTCCTCGCCGACCACACCCCCGGCCACGCCGTCGCCTGCCACCTCTACCCGGCGTCCACCCCCGGTCCGATGCCACCCGGGTCGGTCGCGCTCGATCTCGTCGGCGCGTCGTCGGCCACGCGCCGGTTGGGCCCGACGCCGTAGGGGAAGGCCCCGTGCCTTCCCTTCTCAGGTCGCACCGGCCCCATGTGGTCCCGATCCTCGCCGGCCGCCATATGCGCCGGGGCTACACCTCGTCGCGGAGGAGGACGCGGCGGCGCTGGCGCTCGGCGCGGGCGGCCTCCCGGATCAGGTCCTTGACCCGGTCCGGCTCGCGGACGTTGTAGAGGACCTTGATCGGCGCGGTCGCGTCGGTCGTCTCGATCGAGATGTCGCCGAAGCCGCCGACCCGCTCGCCGGGGTTCTGCTTGACCGCCACGTCGTTGACCCGGTAGAGGTCGATCTCCTCGGTCTTCCGTCCGACCCAGCCGTGCTCGATCATCAGGCGCTCGTTGGTCAGCTTGTAGCGGTTGGTCAGCGCCTGGACCGGCGAGAAGATCCGGCTCGGCCGCCCCTGCCAGAGGAGACGCTCGCCGCCCGGCTCGCCGTCGAGGTCTTCCCCGACCGGCAGCCCGTCGTCGGCGATCATCCCGCCCCGCTCGTCGGTCTGGGCCACGCCGACCGGCGGGTCCATCGCGCTGCGGGCGTCGGCCACGTCGGCGAGGGGCCGGCCGCACGACTTGCAGAAGCGGGCGTTGTCGTCGTTCTGGGTCCCGCAGTCTGGGCAGTACGCCACCGCTCGTCTCCTGTCCGCGCCGCGCTGGCCGCGCCGGTCGCTCGTCTCATCTCGGAAGACGCCCGGGGGGCCGCCTCGGCTCCCGATCTCGGCGCTCCGGCGGGATCACGTCATCACGCTCGCTCGCCACTCATCTTATACGGACTCCGGGCAATCGCCGGTGTCTCACCGGTGGCGCCGTCAGCCGAGGTGAGCTGGCTTCGTCAGTGAGCGCGGCCGTGCCCCGGTTTGGCCTC
>CADCWG010000041.1 GCA_902806335.1 uncultured Thermomicrobiales bacterium
GCTGCGCTCGGTGTCGATCCGCTCGGCGCCCTGCGCGGTCCCGCCCGGCGCACCGTCGCCGACCTCGACGACCCGCTCGACCGCTACCGGATCGACGCCCGGTTCGCCCCCCGCCGCGGCGCCGGGGTCGTCACCGGCGAGGTCCGGCTCGATTTCACCAACCGCACCCCCGGCGCCCTCGACGAACTCGTCTTTGTCCTCCCGCCCAACCTCGGCGCCTACGGCGACTCCGGTCTCGCGGTCGAAAGCCTGACGGTCGCCGGCGAGGAGGTCGCCGACCCCGAGGACGGGCTCGCCTACGACGGGCTCGTGCTCCGGGTCCCGCTCGGGGACGCGCTCCGGCCGGGCGCGGCGGTGCCGGTCGACCTCGCGTTCGCGACGACGGTCGACTTCGGCCAGCCCGAGGGCGGCTTCTTCGGGCGGTCGCCGGAGACCGAGACCTGGTTCCTCGGTGCCTGGTACCCCCTGCTCGCCACCCACGAGCCGACCGCCGGCTGGGTGCCCGTCCCCGACGGCACCAACAGCGGCGAGTCCCCGGGTGAGGTCGCCTTCTACGACGTGACGCTCTCGGCGCCGGGCGACCTCGAGGTCGTCGCCTCCGGCAGCGAGGTGGCGACGCACGAGGAGGGGGACGCGACCGTCCGCCGCTTCGTCGCCGGCCCGACCAGCGCCTTCTTCGCCGCCCTCGACGCGGGGTTTGCCACCGCCGAGGGCGAGTCGGTCGGCGCGACCGTCCGCGTCCACGCCGACGGCGACCTCGCCGCCGGGGCCGCCGAGGCGGAACTGGCGCTCGGCTACGCCGAGTCGGTGCTCGCCGTCTTCGACGACCGCTTCGGGGCCTATCCCCTCCGCGAGCTGGACGTGCTGGTCGTGCCGGGTCTCGGGGGTGGCGCGGCGACGGCGGGATTGGTCTTCGTAGGCAGCCCGACCGCCTGGGGCGGCGCGGGGTCGGACGGCGACCTGACCGACGGTGCCGCGGCGCTGTTCGAGCTCGTGGTCGCCCACGAGCTCGGCCACCAGTGGTGGGGGATGAGCGTCCGCAGCGACTATCGGGCCCACACCTTCCTCTCGGAGGGCGTCGCCCACTACCTGGCCTTCGTCCACTACGGGGACGTCCACGGCGAGCGGGCGGCGCGGCGGCTCCTGGAGCGGATCGTCGTCGCGCCCTACGCGGAGGTGCTGGCCGCCGGCGGCGACGAGGTCGCCGACCGGGCCGGGCTCGGCGACCTGTCGCCGGCGGCGTACGGCGGGATCGTCTACGGCAAGGCGCCGCTGGGGATCATGGCGGTCCACCAGGTGGTCGGCGACGAGGCCTTCTTCGCCGCGCTTGCCTCCTACGCCGACGCGTTCGCCTTCCGGCCGAGCGTGCCGGCCGACCTCCTGGCCGCCTTCGAGGACGCGTCCGGCGAGGATCTGGGCGACCTCTGGGCGCTGTGGTTCGGGTCCGACGACGTCACCGCCGCCGACGTGGACGCCCTGCTGGACGCCGCGTCGTGACGCCCGGACCGGGGACGCCGGCCGCCGGCCCCAGCCCCGGCGTGCTCGCGACGTCGCCGCGCGACGACCCCCGACCGCGCCGCCGGCCGGGGGTGTCGCGCCGACAACGGTCTGGGGCACGGGCGGTGTCCTAGGGGGAACCGCCGGGGCCCGGATTCCGTTCCACCTGTTGGCGGTGTCGCCATCTGGCCGTCGCCGATTTGGCCACTCCGGTCCGCGAGCGGGCCGGGCGAGCGCCGCGCGTGGCGCCCCGTATGAGTCCCGCGGGAGCCCGCGGGCGCCCCTGGGCACTTCGCAGGAGACCTTCTTCCCATGACGATCCCGGCCCCGTCCGCGCTGGCGGGCCCGCCACTACCCGTTAGCCGACGCCGCGTGGCGTTGCTGCTCGCCGTGCTGCTCGCCTCCGTGCTCATTCCGCTCGCGCCGCGGGGGACGGCCGCTTCGGCCGCGCCGGGCGTGGCGGTCACCGCGGGACGGCCCGAGGCGATCGAGGCGCTCGGCGACCGGCCGGCCGGCGATCGGCCGGCCGGCCGCGCCGAGCGCCCGGGCACCGACCGAGCCCGCGTCGCGACCCCGGACCCCGGCGACCCCCTGGGCGCGCTGCTCCCCGGCGCCGTGTCCGACGCCGAGGACGCGACGGAAGGGACCGACCGCTACACGATCGACGCGCGCTTCCGCGGCGGCCGGGGCGAGATCACGGGCGAGGTGACCGTCGAGACCACCAACCGCACCCGCCGATCCGTCGACGAGCTGTACTTCCTCCTCTTCCCGAACCAGGACGACCTCGGCCGGTCGGAGCTGACGATCGACGGGGTGACGGTCGACGGCGAGGAACTGGGCGACCGCGAGGTGGGCCTGGCCGAGGCCGGCCTGACCCTGATCGTGTCGCTCCCCGAGCCGCTTGCGGCGGGCGACCGCGCCGAGGTCACGATCGCGTTCGAGACCGTCGTCGACCACGACGAGCCCGGCGACCTCACCTTCGGCTTCGCGGCGGAGACGGAGACCTGGTTCCTGAGCACCTGGTATCCCGTCCTGGTGCCCCCCGACCGGCTCGGCGCCGGGCTCGGCGCCGGGCTGACCGCCCTCTACGACGTCACGCTGACCGCCCCGGCCGACCTGCGCGTCGTGGCCTCCGGCAGCCTGGTCGAGGAGGAAGAGGCCGGGCGCAACGTGACCCACCGCTTCGTGGACGGCCCAACCAGCGGCTTCCTGCTCGCCCTCGATGAGGAGATCGAGACGCTGACGGGCGAGGCGCGGGACACGACCGTCCGCGTCTGGACGGAGCCGGGCCGCGACGAGACGGCGGAGGCAACCCTCGAGGCCGCGGTCGCGGCGCTGGAGCGGACCGCCGAGGTGGCGGGACCCTACCGCTTCCGCGACCTGGACCTCGTCGTCGTGCCGGAGCTCGGCGACGCCCTCGGCCGGGCGACGGCCGGAATGATCTTCCTCCTCGAGCCGGGCGTGCTGGACGGCCGGACGCCGACGACCGGCATCCCGGAGCGCGACGCCGAGGTCTACTACGCCCTGACGATCGCCCACGAGGTCGGCCACCAGTGGTGGGGCATCCTGGCGCCCAGCGACCGCGCCACCCACGTCTTCCTGCCGGAGGGTCTGACCGAGCACCTGGCCTACGCCTTCTACGGGGAGGAGTTCGGGGAGCGGCGGGCGCTGCGCCTGTTCGAGCGGTACGTCGTGTCCCAGTACCGCTATCTCCTGGAGGAGGAGGGCGATCGGTCGCTGGACTGGGACGACCGATCCGACGAGCCGTCCGCCCTGGAGTACCAGACCCTGGTCTACGGCAAGGCGCCCGTCGCCTTCCTCGCCGTGCACGAGGCGATCGGCGACGCCGCGTTCTACGAGGCCGTCGGCGCCTACGCCGAGGAGACGGCCTACGGGGTCGGCGAGCCGGCCGACCTCCGGGCGGCGTTCGAGGAGGCGTCCGGCGAGGACATCGACGAGCTCTGGGAGCTGTGGTTCGAGTCCGACGGCGTCACCGAGGCCGACGTGGAGGCGCTGCTCGACGACGCGGCGTAGCGATCGGCGGTCGCGTGGCCCAGGGAGCGGCGGTCGCGCGGCGGTCGCGCCGGAGGCGGGGCCGGACCGGTCCCCCGGCATGCCAAGCACGGCGGTTGGTCGGCGCGCCGAGCGCGGCGCGGTCGGTGGTCATGCCGCGGTGATGGCGCGGCGCCGCGAACCCGTGGCGCGACGGTGCCCGACCGGGCCAGGCAGATCCCGTCGCGGCCGGCGGGCCGGACAGCCGGCGGGCCGGACAGCCCGGCCCATCGTCGGCCGGGGCGAGCCCCGAGCGGGGACCTGGGGGACTGCTCGCCGCCCGGCGACCGCGCCGACACCCGGAATGCCGCCGGTGGCCGCGTCGTCCGCAACGTGGGAACGCCGCGACACTTTCGTCACAGGGCGGTGATCGGGGCGCGACGGCTGCCCCCTACGCTCAATCCAGGGAGACGGGCACGGTCGCCAAGACCACTCGGCCGGGACCGCTCCGTCGACCTCGCACCATCACCCATCCTCCCGTCGCGTCGCCGGCCCGGCGCGATGTTCCCTCCCCCCCTTCCCCACGCGGCGGGGACCGGTCGGTCCCAGCCGGACCACCGGTCCCCGCCGCGTCCCCCTCCTCGCCGCCGCCGTCGGCCACCGACGCGCCGTCGCCCCTCGCGCCGCCCGCTGCTCGGGTGGCGCGTCGACGGCGCTCGGCGCGCGGCGGGAACCGCCACCGCCCGGCCGGCGTCCTGTACTGCGGGTCGCGTTGACCGTGGGGCGGGATGCCCCGCGGGACAAGGCACGGCCGGGGGCCGACGGGGTCCCGTCTGTCTCGCGGTCGGCGCGGGTGTCGGCGTCGGCGTTTGTCTGGAGTGCGTCGGTCCAATGGGTGTCCTGCTTCTCTGTCTCCTTCTCGCCTGCGCGGCGCTGACGCTGCGGGGGGTGGAGCCGATCGCGTAGCCGTCTCCCCTGGCGCGCAGGTCTGGGGCGGTTCGCGCCAAGCCGCCAGGGCGTGTCCCGGCGCGTCGCCTTTCCTGGTGTCGTCCCGGTCGCGCCCCCGGCGCCGAGCCGCATCGACCCCCGTCGAGGCACCGTGAGGACGGCCAGGAGGCGGCGCGCGGTCGGTGGCCGATGGTCGGGCGAGGAGCGTCCCGCCCGAAGCCGCGGTGCCCCCGTGCTACGCTGGTGGATCTGCTTCGACGCTCGGGGCATCGCGGTCTCATCCGGTCCGCGGCCAGCCGGCCCGGCTCCCCGTCACCCCGACTTGGCGCGGCTGATCGCTCGCGAGGGGGCGCCAGGGGTCGCGCCGGCGTCGGCAGGACGGGGGCTGCGCCGGTGCCAGGGGCGGTGTGGACGGCCGGGACACGCTGGTCCGCGAGCGGGCGCGGCGCATGGACGCGTCCTACTCGGCTACGAGCGTGCTCTCACGTGCGGCGGACTGGGAGCCAATGTCGGCGGCGGCGGTCGCGTCGACAGCATCGGGACGGAGGCGCGGTGTGGCGACGACTCTCCCCGACACCGCGTCGGTGTCGACCGGGCTCGACGGGCACGTCCAGCCAGCCGGCGGATTCGGTGGAGCCGATGGGCGCCCCACGCCCGGCGAGGCGGTGCTGCGGACCCGGGGGCTGACCAAGCGCTTCGGCGCCATCACGGCCGTGGAGGGGCTGGACCTCGAGGTCCGCGCCGGCGAGGTGTTCGGCTTCCTCGGCCCCAACGGCGCCGGCAAGAGCACGACCGTCGGCATGGTCCTCGGCCTGATCGCGCCCACCTCCGGCACGGTCGAGCTCTTCGGCCGGCCGCTGGGCGCCGACCGCTCGGTGGTCGCCCGCCGGGTCGGGGCGATCATCGAGACGCCCGCCTTCTATCCCTACCTGTCGGGGCGCGACAACCTGCGGGCGCTGGCGATGGCCGCCGGCGGGGTGCCGGACGGGACCGTCGACCGCCTGCTGGCGCAGGTCGGCCTCACCGAGCGGGCCGGCGGCAAGTACAAGACCTACTCGCTGGGGATGAAGCAGCGGCTGGGGATCGCCTCGACGCTGCTCACCGACCCGGGCCTGGTGATCCTCGACGAGCCGACCAACGGGCTCGACCCGGCCGGGCAGCGCGAGATCCGAGCGATCATCCCCCGGCTGGCGCGCGAGGGGCGGGCGGTGCTGCTGGCCAGCCACCTCCTCAACGAGGTCGAGCACGTCTGCGACCGTGTCGTGATCGTTCGCCGGGGGCGGATGGTCGAGAGCGGGTCCGTCGCCGCCCTGGTCCGTCGCGGCGAGCACATCGAGGTCGGCCTGGCGGCGGCGGAGCTGGCGCCGGGCGCCGAGGTTCTGCGCGGCCTGCCGTTCGTCGAGCGGGTCGACATCGACGAGGCCGCGCGGACGCTGCGGGTGGGCGCGCCGGCGGAGCGGGGAGCCGAGCTCAACCGGGCGCTGGCCGGGCAGGGGCTGTTCGCCGGGACGATCGCGCCGCGACGCTCGTCGCTGGAGGACATCTTCCTGGAGCTGACCGAGGGGAGCACCCCGGGCGAGCAGGCTATTGCGGGCGCTGGGCGAGGGCGGAGGAGGTGGCGCCGTGGGCGGGCTGCTGCGTAGCGAGCTGTTTCGGCTGTCCAAGCGGCCGATGCCGTGGATCATGCTCACGATCCTGACCGCGCTGGTGCTGCTTCTCTACGGCATCCAGTGGGTGCAGATCGAGACCCAACCGGCCCGGGAGACCGTCGGCCTGCGCCAGGACGTGCGGCCGGTCGAGGTCCCGGGGTTCGCGATCGGCGGCTTCCTGAGTCTGTTCGGGACGGTGATGGCGATCGTGCTCGGGGCGAGCGCGGTTGGCACCGAGTTCGGTTGGGGCACCATCCGAGCGCTGCTGCCGCGGGCGCGGGGGCGGGTGCCCCTGCTCCTCGCCAAGATGGTCGCCGTGGCGCTCGTGCTCGCGGCGATGGTCTCGCTGGTGTCGCTGCTCGCCCTTGGCCTGAGCGCGATCGTCACGGGCCGGGTGGGGGTCGACGGCGGCACGGACGCCGGCTTCGCGGCCGACTTCGTGGCGGCGGTCGCCCGGGTGTTCTACACCATGCTGCCCTACGCGGCGGTGGCCTTCCTGGTGGCGCTGCTCACCCGCTCGAACGCGGCCGGGATCACGATCGGGATCGTGTTCCTCCCCGCCGAAGGGATCCTGCTCGAGTTGATCGCCCTGGTCGACGCGCTAGAGTGGGTGCCCGAGGCCTTCCTGTCGGAGAACGTCGAGGCGGTCAACACGGCCAGCGACGACGAGGCGCGGGAGGGCCTGCCGGGCGCCTGGCGCGCGGCGGCGGTGCTGCTCGCCTGGATCGTCGGCGCCCTCGCCCTGGCGCTCGCGGTCTTCCGACGGCGGGACGTGACGTCGGGGTAGCGGCTCGGGGAACGGAGCCCGGCCCCTCGATCCCCCAGGAGAAGGCGACTCGTCCCGGTCTCCCGTCCGTCGGCCCATGCCGAGACCGTTGTTCCCATCAGGCCGGCACGGGCGGGCTGCCCCGCCGCGATCGTCGACGGATGGCGGGTGCCGATGGTGCCCACCCCCCAGAGCATGGCCGGCGAAACGCGACTCCGGAGAAAAGAGCCGACGGTCATCGTCTCATACGTAGCCCGTCTGTCAGCAACACTCCAGCGAGCGGGCCTGGAACGGGGTATGATCGGCGGTACGCGTTGGGCGAGCGCAATCCGTGGCATGGGGTCCGGCGGTCCGGCGCATCGCGCGCCGGGTGGCTGGCGCGTGTCGTGGTTCGGCGGTTCTGGGGCGTGGCGCCGGAGGGTTTGTTGCCATGATCGAGCCTGACTCCCCACCGCGGGTCGACGACGCCTCGTCCCCGACGACCGCCGCGCCGGACGCCTGCTCGACCGACGAGATCGTCGCGGTGACGCGGCTCGGCCGCGACGGCGGGGGAACGGTCCGCCTCCAGATGCCGCCCACGCCTCTCCTGGGGCGGGACCGGGAGCGGACTGAGATCGGGACCCTCCTCCGCCGGACCGACGTTCGTCTCGTGACCCTGACGGGGCCGGGCGGCGTCGGCAAGACGCGCCTTGCCCTCCAGCTCCTCGCCGACGTCGGTCCCGACTTCGCCGGGGGGGCCACCTTCGTCAGCCTGGCCGCGCTCCAGGATCCCTCGCAGGTCGTGCCGGCCATCGCCCAGGCCGTCGGCGTGCGCGACAAGCTCGACCGGCCCCTGCTCGCCACCCTCGCGGCGGCCCTCGCCGGCCGGGACCTGCTGCTGGTGCTCGACAACGTGGAGCAGGTCACCCTGGCGGCGCCGGAGATCGTCGCCCTGCTCGGCACCTGCTCGCAGCTGACGATCCTCGCCACCAGCCGGGCGCCCCTGCGGGTCCGCGCCGAGCGCCAGTACCCGATCGATCCGCTCGCGGTGCCAGATCCGGCGCGGGACCGGTCGGTGGCCGACGTGGCCGGCTCCGAGGCCGTGCGCCTCTTCGTCGAGCGGGCGCGGGTGGTGCGGCCGGAGTTCGCCCTCACCGCGGCCAACGCGGCCGACGTCGCCGCCGTCTGCCGCCGCCTGGACGGTCTCCCGCTCGCGATCGAGCTGGCCGCCGCCCGGGTCAACATCCTCTCGCCGCAGTCGCTCCTGACCCGGCTCACCAACCGGCTCCAGCTCCTGACGCAGGGACCGCAGGATCTCCCCGAACGGCAGCGCACCCTGCGGAGCGCCATCGTCTGGAGCTATGACCTCCTGACCGCGGACGAGCGGACCCTCTTCCGTCGCCTGGCCGTCTTCCCCGGCAGCTTCTCGCTCGAGGCGGCCGAGGCGGTCTCCGACGACGGCGGCATCGACGTCCTCGACGTCATCGCCTGCCTGGTCGAGAAGAGCCTGCTCCGCTGCCAGAAGGCTCCCGACGGCGACTCGCGCTTCTCGATGCTCGAGACGGTGCGGGAGTTCGCGCTGGAGCAGGCGTCGGTGTCCGGGGAAGACGTCGCGACCCGGGACGCCCACCTCGCCTTCTTCCTCGCGATGGCCACCGACGCGCGGGTGCGCTTCGAGGGGCCGGGTCGCCAGGCGGCCCGCGACCGGATCGAACGCGAGCACGACAACATGCGCGCCGCGCTCGCCTGGGCTGTGGCGCGGGAGGACGCCGAGAAGGCGCAGCGCCTCGCCAACGAGCTCTCGCGGTTCTGGGTCGCCGCCGGCCGCCTCGCCGAGGGGGGCGACTGGTTCGAGCGGGTCGTGGCCATGGACGGGCCGTCCCCCCCGTCGGTCCGCGCCGACGCGCTCTCCTGGGCCGCCGACTTCGCCGACTTCCGCCGCGCCCACGACCGCGCCGCGGCGCTGGCCGCCGAGGCCCTTGCCCTCTCCGAGGCGAGCGGATACCAGCTCGGCATCGCGGTCGCGCGCATCCAGCAGGGGATCGCCTGCCACTGGCGCGGCGACCTGGAGTCGGCGAAGGCCCACTACCTCACGTCGGTGGATCGGCTGCGCGGGCTGGACGAGCCCGTCTGGCACGGGATCGCCGTGCGCCACGTCGGGGTCGTGGCCGGGGAGCTCGGCGACCATGCCGAGGCGACGGCGCGCCACGAGGAGGCCCTGCGGATCTGGAGGACGGTCGACCACCCGTGGGGCGTGCCGACCGCGCTGCGCGACCTCGGACACGAGGCGCTCCTCCGGGGCGAGGTGGCCGCCGCGCTGCCCCTCTACCAGGAGAGCCTGGTCGGTTGGCAGCGCCTCCGCGAGCCGTTCCACGTGAACGAGTGCTTCTGC
This sequence comes from uncultured Thermomicrobiales bacterium, assembly GCA_902806335.1. GTDB lineage: Bacteria > Chloroflexota > Chloroflexia > Thermomicrobiales > UBA6265 > CADCWG01. The sequence goes on from CADCWG010000041.1 coordinate 9,224, forward strand.
GGGCTGGCGCGGATCGCCGCCGCGACCGGGCAGGCCGAGCGCGCGGCGCGCCTGCTCGGCGCGACGGATGCGGTCCACGAGGCGCTCGAGTTCGAGCCGCCGCTCGACCTCAAGGCGCGGCTGGCGCGGGCCGCGGCCGAGGCCCGGACGGCGCTCGGGGAGACGGCGTACGCGGAAGCGTGGGCGGCCGGGAAGGCGCTGCCGATCGACGAGGCGATCGCCGAGGGGCTGGCCGTGACCGCCGCGGCGGCCGCCGCGCCGGATGGCGCGCGCGCCACGCCGTCGTCGGCCGACCTGAGCCGGCGCGAGGTCGAGGTGCTGCGCCTGGTGGCCCAGGGGATGACGAACGCCGAGGTGGCCGAGCACCTCTTCCTCAGCCCGCGGACCGTCCACGCCCACGTCCACTCGATCCTCGGCAAGCTCGGCGTCGGGTCCCGGGTCGCGGCGACCCGCCGCGCCCTCGAGCTCGGCCTCACCTGATCGACGGCTGGGCACGGGCGACGGTGGCACCGGGCCCGACCAGCCGGGCGGACACGCCGGGATGCCGGGCCGGGTGGCTCGCTCCGCGTCTCCGGTCGCACCGGGGACGCGCGGTGCCGGCGCCGGGGACGCGCCGACACCGCGGTCGACCTGTGGGGTCCGGGCGACACGATCGCCGCTGAGGCGACCAGCGCGGTGTCGCTCGAGGAGGCCGCCGCGCGGGCGTTCTCGGCCCTCTCCCCGTGGGCCGACGCCTAGCCGCCCGCCGGCCGGGGCGTCGCGGTCCCGCGGGTGCCGGTCGTGCCCGCCCGGGCACCGGAGCCGCC
>CADCWG010000042.1 GCA_902806335.1 uncultured Thermomicrobiales bacterium
CCGGTGTCCGTCGGCCTCCGCCTGATTCCCCACGATCCGGCCTCAGGGCTCACTGATCGCGGCGGACATGGCGACAGGGAAGGGCCGGCGGCCGGCCCGGGCGGGGCTAGCTGATGGACCAGCGGCCGTCGTGGGCGGGGCCGGCCGCGGTCCCGACGAGCCGGAGCCCGTCGGCGTCGGCCGACGCGAGCAGCGGCCCGACCGCCCGCAGCCCGGCCTCGGCGGCGTCGGCCCCGGCGAAGAGGTTGAGCAGCACCAGCGTCTCGGGGCCGGTCCGGACCGCGTACCCCGCGACGTGCCCCGGCTCCCGCGACAGCGCCGCCGAGATGACCCCCAGGCGGTGCCGGAGGTCCTCCTCGGTCCCGTCGCCGGAGGTCCCGGCGGCGATGCGGAACGTCGTGATCCTGGCGTCCACGCGCGGCTCCTCGTGGTCCGGCCGCTGGCCGGGCGGATGGCAAAGCAGCTCCACCGGGGCGGGTTCAGGCCGCCAAGGGCGACCGCTCACCCTGCTCGGCCGTCGTGATCGCGACCCAGGACCAGAACGGCGGCTGACCGGCGCAGATGCGCAGGACGTCGACGAGCCGATCCCGCAGCAGGTGGCGAAGGACGTCGCAGACGGGATCGGGGGCCGACCCGTCGTCGGGACCGTGGTCGGTCCCGGCGGTCACCAGGCTCGTGTTGGCCACCAGCCCGGCCAGTTCCCGGCGCCCCAGCGTTCCGAGCACCCGCTCGACCGCGGACCACGCCCACGTGCCCCCGGGCTCGGCCTGCGCCACGGTCGCCGCCTCGCCGAGCGCCGCCGCCAGGTCCCGCGCCCGCGCCGCGTCCAGGTGCAGGCCGACGGCCCCGAATGCCTCCTCCTCGATCCGCACCGCCGCGCCCACCAGCGCAGGCGTCGCAAGGTCGAGCCGCGGCTCCATACCCTGGCCGCCGTCATCCCGGCGGGCGGACGCCGTCCGGCCGCCCGCCGCCAGCGCTCGGGTGGCGCGGGCCCGGCTCGCCGCCCGGAGCTCCTCGGCGAGGATCTCGTCGGTGGCCGGATCGGAGCGACGCGGTCCGAGCGTGACCAGCGCGCGTTCCCCGGTCGCGAGGCCCGGGCGGCTGTCGTGCCCGAACCGGTTGGCGAGGACCCCGAGCAGAGCGAAGAGGACGAACGCGACGGCGAGTTCCATGATCGTCTCCTGTGGGGGCTGTCCACGGTGGATAGGGGTGAGACGGATGCCAGACCTGGATTGGGAGCCGTTCGGCTCAGATCCACTCGGTCGGGCGTCGCCGCGGCGCGGACAAGAAGCCGACCAGCCGCGGGACCAGCCACCTGGCGGCCGGCGGGTTGATCGTCACCGTGGGACGGTGTCGGCCGCCCACCCCGCCCACCGAGCGCAACGCCAGGCGCTCCTGTCCCGCCCGGCGCATCGCGTCCCGCTGCTTGGCACGCGATTCCGTCTCGAACGCGAACCCGTTGACCATGCTCCCGTCCTCCATCGCCCGGGTGGGCGCTTCCGGTCCGTCGTCGTCTTGGCCATGGGGTTGGATTCCTGGGTCCAGTCTCTGTCGCGCCAATCCCGGCCGACAGGAGCACCACCCACGCATTACCCACGCAGCACCGCCCGGGGTGTTGCCGGTCACGCCGTGGGTGTCGCCTCGTCCCCAGACGCGTGATACGATCGGGAGACCGGACCTATCGCACGCGCTCACCGTCCACACCGTGGGGGTCACCATGACCCGGGCGTTGCCGTCACGCTTCGGAGACGTGCTGCGGCGGCATCGGCTCGCCGCCGGGCTCAGCCAGGAGCAACTGGCCGAGCGAGCCGGTCTCAGCGTGCGCGGCATCAGCGACCTGGAGCGTGGACGACGCGCGACGCCCCGCCCCGAGACCGTCCGGCTGCTCGCCGAGGCGCTGGCCCTGAGCGCCGAGGAGCGCGCCGGCCTGATCGGCGCCGCTCACCCGGAGCTGTCGGCGCCGTCCGCAGCGCCGTCTGCCGCTCCACCCCCGGCGGCACCCCCGGTCCCCGCCGGTCCGTCGCCGGCGCCCCGCGCGCCCCGCCCGCCGGGCGCCTGGCTGCCCGTGCCGCCGACCCCCCTGGTCGGGCGCGAGCGGGACGTGGCGCAGGTCTGCGCGCTGCTCCGTCGTTCCGGACTTCGTCTCCTCACCCTCACCGGCCCCGGCGGGGTGGGCAAGACGCGGCTCGCCCTCGCCGCGGCGGACGAACTCGGGGGGGACTTCGCGGACGGGGTGGTCCTCGTCGAGCTCGCCGCGGCCCGCGAGCCGGGCCTCGTGCCGGCGGCGGTCGCCCGCGCGCTCGGCGTGCGGGAGACCGCCGGGCAACCGCTCCGCGAGGCGCTGCGGGACCACCTCGCCGACCGCGAACTGCTCCTGGTACTCGACAACTGCGAGCATGTCCTGCCGGCGATGACCCTGGCGGCGACGCTGCTGGCGGCGTCGCCGGGGCTCCGGGTCCTGGCGACCAGCCGGGAGCGCCTCCACCTCCGTGGCGAGCGGGAACAGCCGGTCGAGCCGCTGGCCCTGCCGGATCGGGGGTCGGGCGGCGGGGCGTCGCCGCCGCTGGCCGGCCTCGGCGGGGTGGCGGCCGTGCGCCTGTTCGTCGCCCGCGCCGAGGAGGCGGCGCCGAGCTTCGCGCTCACGGACGAGAACGCTGCCGCCGTCGCCGAGCTGTGCCGCCGGCTCGACGGGCTGCCCCTCGCGATCGAGCTGGCCGCGGCGCGCGCCAAGATGCTGCCGCCGGCCGCGATGCTGACGCGGATCGAGAAGCGCCTGCCCTTCCTCGCCGACGGCGCGCGCGACCTGCCCGACCGGCAGCAGACCCTGCGCGCCGCCATCGCCTGGAGCCACGACCTCCTCTCGCCCGAGGAGCGGATCCTCTTCCGTCGCCTGGCCGTGTTCGCCGGCGGTTGGGACCTCCCGGCGGCGACGACCATCGCCGCCGCGGGGCCGGGCGTCGCGCGCGAGGCCGGAGCCGACCCGGCGCTCGCCGACGGGCCCCAGCCGTCCGCGGTGTTCGCCGGGATCGCGTCGCTGGTGGACAAGAGCCTGGTCCGGCAGACCGTGCGCGCCGATGGCGAGCTCGGGTTCGCGATGCTGGAGACGATCCGGGAGTACGCGGATGAGTGCCTGGACACGAGCGGCGAGACGGCGGCGGTCCGGCGGCGTCACGCGACCTACTTCTGGGCGCTGATCGAGCAGGCCGAACCGCTCCTGCGGGGGCCGGATGCCGCTGCCTGGCTGGACCGGTTAGAGACGGAGCACGGCAACCTGCGCCTGGCGCTGGCCTGGGCGGAGGAGCAGCCAGCCACGGAGGAGATGGTCCGGCTCGCCGCCCTGCTCTCGAGCTTCTGGTACACCCACGGACACCTCGGTGAGGGGCGAATGTGGCTTGATCGGGCCCTCGCCCGGGACCGAGACGGGTCTTCCTCGCGGCGGGCGGATGTGCTGTTCGGCGCGGCCATGCTGGCGCGGGCGCAGGGCGACCTTGCCCATGCGGCCGCCTCCGCTGAGGAGTCGCTCACGTTCGCGCGCGCGATGGCGGACAAGGCGGCCACCCTGCGGGCGCTCTACATCCTGGGCGTCGTGACGCAGATGCGGGGGGACGCGGATCGGGCGGCGCCGCTGCTCGAGGAGGGGCTGGCGCTGGGTCGGGAACTCGGGGACGGGAAGCGCGTCGCGTCGCTCCTCAACATCCTCGGCGACGTGGCCTATGCCCGGGGCGACGCGGAGCGCGCGTTCGCCCTGATCAACGAGGCGCTCGCCCTGAAGCGGGCCGAGGGCGACGACGTCGGGGTCGCCATGTGCCTGAACAACATGGGCGCCCTGGTCCTCGCCGAAGGTCACCCTGTCCGGGCAGCCGGGCTCTTCGAGGAGGCACTGGCGGTCTACCGCCGGCTCGGCGACCGCTCGAACGTGGCGATGGCGCTCAACAACCTCGGCTGCGCCGCTCGGGACCAGGGTGACCTCGACCGCGCCGGACCGCTGCTCCGGGAGTCCCTGGCGCTGTTCGTGGATCTGGGGGACAGGTCCGGCGTCGCGTACGCGCTCGAAGGGGAGGCGGACCTCGCGATGAAGCGGGGGAGGCTCGAACGGGCCGCGCGGCTGTTCGGCGCGGGTGCCGGGCTTCGCGAGGCGATCGGCGAGCCCCTGCCGGTCGAGCAGCGCGGGGAGTACGAGCGCACGGTCGCCGCGCTCCGGGCGCGCCTCGGTGCCGGTCCATTCGCTGCCGCCTGGGCGGCGGGACGCGACGCGTCGGTTCAGGAGGCGGTGAGCGAGGCGCTCGCACCGGACGGCGCCCACGACCCGGTCCCCACCCTCGGCGTCCACGCCCGCTGATGGCCGCCGGTCCCCGTGTGTTCCCGAGGAGCAAGACCGCGGTCGGCGGCGACGGCCGGCCCGGCTCGACCCCGATCGAGACGGACATCCCTTCCTCGCGGTCCCGGGCAGTTGGCGGCCGGCGGGAGGTGCGACTCGACGGCGTGAGCCGAGAGATTCGTCCGGACGCCCACGTACGATCGGGTGGTGGACGGAGAGGGCCCCGGGCCTCCGGACGCGACCGGCAGCGACCCGGATGCGACGGCGGGCGAGGCGTCACCCGCCTGGTCTGGGTCAGCGGGAGGACGCCAAAGAACGTGCTCAGCACCGCGAACCACGGCGACCGACCACTTGCGAGATAGCCTATCGCTTGCCTAGTGACGTAGCCGTTTGTGGGGGATAGAATCGGGGGGCGTCGCCGATCCGAGATGGACAGGAGGGAAGCCTGTGGACGACCAGCGGTTCGACGAGTTGACCCGCCGATTGGCAGACCCACGCTCACGCCGTGGTGTCCTCAAGGTCCTGACCGGGGGCATCGTGGCTGGCCTGGGCGCCCTGGCCGGCCAGCGCCGCGCCACCGTCGCCCAGGAGACGTGCACCGCCGACGCGGACTGCGCGGACGACGAGATCTGTTGTGCCGGTGCGTGTCGCAACCAGCAGTGCTGCATCGACGACGAGGACCCCAACGCCCGCTGTCCGGAAGGCACCAGTTGCTTCGAGGGCGTCTGCGACCCCGTCGACGAGCCGGCCGAAGGCGCCTGCGACACCGACGGCAACTGCGCCGACGACGAGATCTGCTGCGCGGGGACGTGCCGGGCGATCGAGTGCTGCATCGACGAGGACGATCCCAACGCCCGCTGTCCCGAGGGGACGAGCTGCTTCGAGGGCGTCTGCGACCCGATCGAGGAGCCGGACGGGGACGCCTGCGAGGCCGACGGGAACTGCGCGGACGACGAGATCTGCTGCGCCGGCGTCTGCCGGGCGATCGAGTGCTGCATCGACGAAGAGGACCCGAACGCCCGCTGCCCGGAGGGGACCAGCTGCTTCGAGGGCGTCTGCGACCCCGTCGAGGACAACGACGGCGACGATGACGACGAAGAGCCGGTCGAGGACGACGTCGAAACGCCGGCCGCCGACGACGATGACGACGCCCCCGCCGTCGCGGCGCTCCCGAGCACCGGTGCCGGCCCCGGCACCACGGGGAGCAACGCCCCGGTTGCCGGCCTGCTGGCGGCGGGCGCGGTGGCGGCGCTGGCGGCCAGGAAGCTCCAGCAGCGGTCGGCCGAGCCCGGGACGACCGAGTAGATTCGTCTCGGAAGCAGCATGCGCGACGGCCCGGGGAGATCCTCCCCGGGCCGTCGTCGTTGCTCGCCTGGTGCGTGGCGTCCCAGGCGCGTGATGTGATGTCGGCTGCCGGTACTCGGCTGAACCGGGCACCTCCTTTTGCCGAATCCGGGTGATCTCTGGCACTTCGCTCGGCGGCCCCTCAGCCGGCTTCGTCCCTGGGCCCTGGGCTTTCCCCGGGCCTGGCGCGGGGACGACCGGGTCCCCGAACCCTCCGACGGCCGTCCAGATTCGGTACAAGGCGCAGCGGCCGTGGCTGTCCCGCTGGTCGCGCGATAAGCCCTAGGGGTCGGTTCTCTACCCTGTGCCAGGGTGCAATTGGCCGCGGCTCACTTCCGTAACTGCCGAAGCGGAGGACGAGCCTGTCCTGTTGATCAGCGTCGTCAACCTTGGTCCGAACACGGTCTTGAGCCTGAGCAGCCGGTCGATGACCCACCCGCGGGCCTCCTCGATCCGCTGCGGGTCGTCCTCGATGCTTCCGGGGCGGTAGACGGCGATCCTGGACGCGCGCCGGTCGTCCAGCCGCTCCCACTCGAGGGGCTCGCCGAACTGGGCCTCCAGTGGGTCCCGGTGGGCGGCAAGCGCGTCGAACAGGGCCTTGTTCTCGGCGACGTCGCCGCGGTCGATGTAGACCTCGGCGCGGACGCGCCCGCCGAGGGCGAAGGCCGCGCCATACGAAACGCCCTGGATGCCCGACGCGAACGAGTACCAGTTCTGGCCCTGGGCCTTCCTCGCCTTGGTGAACGCGTGCTGGTCCCGCAGCCGGTCGATGAGGCCCTGGAAGAAGGCCCGGTACGCCTCCGCCCGCTCGGACGGCTCGCCGCCCCCCGGCGCGATGGCCGCCTTGCGCCACTCGTTCGGCGACGCCACGATCTTGAAGTTGTACGCCGGCCGGGAGTCGTCGATCCGCAGCGCCTCCAGCACCACGCCGAAGAACTCGGTGTTCTGGTCCGACCGCTGGTTCAGCCAGTCCAGCGCCTGCCGGTGCTGCTCGCGGAACTCGGCGGCGATCCAGACCACCGCGCCGGCGTCGTACCCCGCGGCGTAGGTGAGCAGCTTGCCGAGGTGGTCGTGGTCCGTGGCCTCGAGCTGGTTCTCGACGATCACGGTGCGGTCCCGGCCGAGGTCACGGGCGAGCAGGTCGAGCGAGAACGGGCCGACGGGCGCCTCGTGGCCCTGCAGCACCCGAGCTCGTCGCCCGGCGCGCCGAGGTGCTGCGCCAGCCAGGGCGTGAAGTCGAGCGCCTCCATCGGCCAGAGCAGGCGGAGGTCCACCCGCCTGAGGGCTCCGAACTCCGGCATACAGCCACTCTCCTCATTGCGGGCGAACGGTGACTCCGGGTGCGATCCAGTGCCCATGCTGCCCAAGTCTAGGACGACCGGCAGACGAGTTGCCGCGCGCATTAGGATACGAGCGCCCTCTCAGTAACCGCGAAGGGATGGCTAGCCTCAGTTCCTCTCGCGGGTGCCCTCCTCTGGCCCGCGAGGTTGGGACAGAGGATGCGGATAGCGAGACGGCGCGGCGTCATCGCTCCGGTGGATCGGACACTTGTCGCGACCACGGAACCGGTTCTCCGGCCCACCCGGCTGAGATAGAACGGGCCGACAGCGGACCGCCCAGGCGTCTCCGTAGGTCGCCAGACATCTCAGCGGGGCGAAGCCTTCGGGAGGGGCTTGTATGACTCCCGAAGGCCGTGCGCATGTCTGCTCTCCTAGCACGCACAGCAGGATGTCGCCGTATCTCAGCCGCGGATTGACGGCCGTTCGGCGGCCCACCTATACTCGTTGGCTGCCGTTCCCTGCTGATCTAGTGGCCGACCGTGCCGCCGGGTCGGGACCGATCACGATCTCGCAGCACGCACCAGCCGACGAAGGAGCCTTCCCCGTGCCCAAGCGCACCTATCAGCCGAAGCGCATCCCCCGCAAGCGCGAGCACGGGTTCCTGGCCCGGATGGCGACCAAGAACGGCCGCTCGGTGCTGGCCCGCCGCCGCCAGAAGGGCCGCCAGGCGCTGACGGTCTCCGAAGAGAAGAAGTTCACCCAGACCAAGTACAGCCAGGCCCTGCGGTCGCGCTGGTAGGTCGGCGCGCCCCGGGGCGGTCGGGTGGTCGCGCGCGCGCTGCGGCTGCGGCGGGAGGCGGAGGTCCGGCAGGCCCGGTCCCGCGGCAGGTCGTGGGCCGACGGTCCCCTGGTGGTCCGGGTGCTGCCCAACGCCCTCGACCCCGCCCAGAACCGTTACGCCGTCGTCGCCGGCAAGAAGGTCGGCAAGGCGGTCCAGCGCAACCGCTGCAAGCGGCTGGTCCGGGAGGCGATCCGACACCTCCACCCCCAGCTCCGGCCCGGGCACGACCTGGTGGTCGTGGTCCGCGGCACCGTCGAGGAGCTGACCGGGCTGGCGGTGGCCGAGGCCTCGCTCGGCCGGATCGCCCGCCGGGCCAACCTCCTGCTCCCGCCCGCCGCCCAGCCCGGGGCCGCCCCGCCGGGTAGGTCCCCCGGCCGTCCGCCAGGTCGGCCGGCCGACGCGCCCCCATCGGACGTTCGGCCGGCCCCCGGGGAGGGCGTGGCGTGATGGTCGCGACGCCCGATCGGCCGACCCTCGACCCCGAGACCCCCCTCGACGACCGACGCGAGACCATGGCCGACGACCGCGCCGGGCATGACCACGTCGACGGCCACGATGCCGGGCGCCCCCCGGCGTTCGCGGTCCGGCGCGGCCCGCTGATCACGCCCGCGCTCCTGCTGATCCGCGGTTACCAGCGCGCGCTCTCGCCGCTGCTGCCGCCCTCGTGCCGGTTCCACCCGACGTGCTCCGACTACGGCTACGAGGCGATCGCCCGGTACGGTATCTTTAAGGGTGGATGGCTCACCGCCTGGCGCATCCTGCGCTGCAACCCCTTCGGCCGGGGCGGCTTCGACCCCGTCCCGTGAGGGAGATCGAGCCCTGACGCGTCCCGGTAGGGGTGCCGGAGGGGCCTGGTCCCGGCGCGTGATGCCGCCGTACCCTTCGACCGTCCCGCGACCCCGCCCGGCGCTCGGTCCGCCGGCCGACCCGCGATCCCAGACCTGCCGTGTCCCGCTCGTCGCGGGAGGAGGCCTTCCCCCGTGCTCGGTTCCCCCGTCGCCCGCCTGACGACGCTCGCGATCCCGATCTGGGATCAGTACGTCGACTTCCTCGAGAACATCCTCAACGGCCTCGCCGACGTCACCAACGGCGGCGTCGCGATCATCCTCTTCACGATCGGCATCAAGACGCTGCTGATGCCGCTGACGGTGAAGTCGATCCGCTCCAGCAAGGCGATGCAGGACCTGCAGCCGAAGATCAACGAGCTGCGGAAGAAGCACGGCAAGGACCGCCAGGAGCTCTCCCGCAAGACGATGGAGCTCTACGCGCAGTACCAGATCAACCCGGTCGCGGGCTGCCTGCCGATGCTGATCCAGATCCCGATCTTCTTTGGGGTCTACAACGCCATCAACCACCTCTCGAACTCGAACTCGGGGGCCTGGTCGGGCAACTTCCTCTGGCTCAACAGCCTGGGCGACGCCGACCCCTACAAGATCCTGCCGATCGCGGCCGGCGTCTTCCAGTTCGTCCAGACCAAGATGATGCGGCCGGAGAACGCGCCCAAGCCGACCGACCCGCAGCAGGTGCTGATGAACCAGATGATGACCTTCATGCCGCTGATGGTCGTCGTCTTCGGCTGGGGCTTCGCCTCGGGCGCGGTCATCTACTGGGCGACCCAGAGCGTCTTCAGCGTCGTCCAGCAGTGGTTCATCACCGGCTGGGGGAGCATGCGGGACTGGGTGCCCGGGCTGCCGGAGCTGCCGGAGCACCGCCGGCTTGGCTACCGGCCTCCCCGCGACCTCGACGACCCGGTGGTGATCAGCGGCCTCCAGGCCAAGCGCGGTGGTCCCAGTGGCTGGCTGCAGCGCAAGATGGAGGAGGCCCAGGCCCAGCAGGAGGCCCGGCAGCAGGCCCGCGCCGGCGGTGGCTCGGCCGGGTCCGACCCGGTTGTCGTCACCGGGTCCGCCAACGGCAAGGCCGCCAATGGCAAGGCCGCCCGGGCGGGGGCCACGCGGGGCGCTAAGGCCAACGGTCGGAGCCAGACCGTCGTCGCGGCGACCGCCGAGGAGGACGCGTCGGAGCCGGCCCCCGCCAAGGCGCGCAACGGGCGCAAGACCTCCCCCCGCGGCAGCTACCAGTCCCGCGTCGACGCCGCGACCAAGCGGCCCGGCGGCGGCGTGCGGATGCCGCCGATCGCCGAGGCCGTCGAGGCCGCGGCGGGTCCCGAGCCGCGGCCGGCGCTCCGCGGCGCGGGCGGCG
>CADCWG010000043.1 GCA_902806335.1 uncultured Thermomicrobiales bacterium
GCGCCGCCGAACAGGGCGCGGCTCGCCGCCTCGGCCTCGGCGGAGGCCTCCGGACCGTGCTGGAGCGCCGTCGCCTCCCGTGCGAGGACGGCCTTGGCCTCCCGTAGGGCGCGGCCGGAGGCCGCGGTCAGCGCGGCGATCCGGTCTTCTGGGAGGAAGGTGAAGAGCCGGAGCAGACGGGCGACGTCCGCGTCCTCGGTGTTCACCCAGTGCTGGTAGTAGTCGTAGGGGCTGGTGAGAGCCGGGTCGAGCCAGACCGAGTTGCCTACGGACTTGCCGAGCTTCTGGCCCGAGGCGGTGGTCAGCAGCGGGCAGACGAGGCCGAAGGCCTTGCCGCCGTCGGCCTTCCGGACGAGGTCGACGCCCGCGACGATGTTGCCCCACTGGTCGGAGCCGCCGATCTGGAGGGCGCAGCCTTCGGTCCGGGAGAGGTACAGAAAGTCGTAGGCCTGGACGAGGCGGTAGTTGAACTCGACGAAGTTGAGACCGCCGCCGCCCTCCTGGAGCCGGGTCCGGTAGGTCTCGGCGGTCAGCATCTCGTTGACCGAGAAGTGGCGGCCGACGTCGCGCAGGAAGGGGATGTACCGGAGCTCGAGCAGCCAGTCGGCGTTGTCGAGCAGCATCGCGGCGGGGTTGGGCGGGTCGGCCACAAAGGCGCCGCCGGCGAAGTCGAGGTGGCGGGCGAACTGAGTCTTGATCCCGGCGAGGTTGGCGGCGATCGCCTCGGAGTCGAGGAGGGCGCGGGTCGAGGTCTTACCCGAGGGGTCCCCGACCAGCATCGTGCCGCCGCCGGCGAGCGCGATCGGCCGGTGGCCGAAGCGCTGGGTCGCGGCGAGCATCATGATCCCGAGCAGGTTGCCGATGTGGAGCGAGGCGGCGGACGGGTCGAAGCCCTGGTAGAGGGTGACCGGGCCGGCGGCGAAGGCGGCCCGGAGACCGGCCTCGTCGGTGACGTCCTGGACGTAGCCGCGGGCGCGGAGGTAGTCGAGCGGCCCCTGCCCGGCGGCACGGGCGAGGTCGACCGCGTCCGGCGTCGGCGGGGCAGCGGGGGCGAGCGGGGCGGCGGTGGCGGCGTCCACGGGTGTCGCTCCAGGCGTCGGGGCGTTAGACGACGGTGGCGGCGATGGGAGGCCGCCGGTCGCGGATAGGCCGGGCCGGGGTCTCTCCAGGACCGGTCGGTCACCCAACTATAGCAAGCGTCTCCAGGCACAGCCGATGACGGCCGCCCCGGACGCCCCCGGCCGCGCTCCGGCGGCCGCCCAGTCCCCTACGGCCGACGGCCGTTAGCCGATGGCCGATGGCTGACGGCCTAGATATCCACCGTGCCGTCGAGGACGCCCTGGACGTAGGCGGGGATCTGTGCCCAGTCGCCCTGCCAGATCCAGGCGCCGCCGGGGGTTGAGCCCGGCCAGAGGAACTGCCCGATCGTGGCGAAGCGGACTTCGGCGTCGCGGACCTCGGGGACGGTCAGGACGAGGGCGAGTCGCTGGCGGCTGGTCAGGGTGGTGCGCACGGCGCGACGGGAGGCCTCGACCAGTTGGAGGAGGGGAGCGGCGACGGCCGGCTCCTGGGCGCGGGCCAGAAGTGCGCGGAGGACCAGCTGCTGCCGCATGATCCGGCCGTCGTCGGCGTCCTGGTGACGGGTGCGGACGAACTCGAGCGCCGCCGCGCCGTCGAGCGAGAGCCGGCCCTCGGGGTAGAAGATCGCCGTGGTCCCGTAGTCGGTGGTCGGATAGGCGGGGTCGGCCACCGCGTAGGGGTTGACGACCTCGACGCCGCCGAGGGTGTCGACGATCCGGACGAAGCCGTCGAAGGTGGTCAGGACCACGCCGTTGGCTTCGACGCCGAAGTTCTCGGCGACGGTCGCGACGAGCAGGGCCAACCCGTCGTCGCTCTCGCCCGCGGCGCGGAGCCCGTGGTCGTAAGCGCGGTTGACCTTGTCCCAACCGTAGCCGGGGACCGCGACGTAGAGGTCGCGTGGGATGCTGACGGCGCGGACCGTCGCGCGGCGGAGATCGACGCGGGCGAGGATCAGGACGTCGGTGTTCTCGGGCTCGTCGCCGCCGCGGGTATCGAGCCCGCCGACGACGATGGTCAGCGGGCGGGTCTCCCGGGCGGCCGCGATCGCGGCCGCCCGGCCGAGCGTCGGGCCGCCGAGCGTCGGGTGTCCGAGCGTGGCCGGCAGCGCCAGCAGCGCGGCCGCCAGGCGCCGCCGCGTCAGGCGCGCGCGCGGCGCAATCCACTCGCGCGCCCGGTTGGACCCTTCCCCCATCCGCCCGATCCCCCCGCCTTTCGCCGCGCGCCCTGCCAGTCCCACCCAGCCCAGCCGGCAAGGTGAACGTACACCATCCGATCGTTGGCTGTCGTCATCCGCGTGGCGTGCCGACCGTTCGTCGCGTGGGGCCCCGTACGCCGGCCGCCGGTCGTGTGGCGGATTGGGCCGCGCCGGCCGCCGTCGCCTCGCGCCGCACAGTCTGGGCCCAGGCACCGGCGGCGGTGCTCGTCGCCGTCTCCATGGGGGCGTCGGGGACACGGGGCGACGCCTGCCTGCCGGGACTCCACGCGGTCGTCGCCACCACACGGCCGGCTCGGGGCACACGCCAGTGAGTGGATCCGACCCGGCACCGGGCGAGGCGCGTCCGCGCGGTGGACTCGTGCGGCGGTGAGCCCCTGGTGATGACCGGGGGGCGAGCCATACATACGCAAGGACGGCGGGGCGGGCGCAGACCGGTCGCCGGGTGGCGAGGGCCGGGTGGCGAGGGCCGGGGCGGCGAGAGCCGGGGCGGCTCCCGGGACCCGGTGGCTCCCTGGTGACGGACGGATCTGGTAGGGTCTGCCACGGCGCGGGGCGACCCGTCGCCCGTGCCACCCCGCGCGACACGTCGAGGCGCCGTCTGATGTCCGACCCCCAGCCGGCCGCGACGCCGCCCGGCGCCGATCCGCGCGATCCGGTGCCCGCTCCCCGGGTCGATCCGGCGCTCGACGCCCGGCTGCGCGAGCATGCCGAGGCGATCCGGGCCAAGATCCGGGACATCCCCGACTTCCCCCAGCCGGGCATCCTCTTCCGCGACATCACGCCGCTGCTGGCTGATGGGGCGGCGTTCCAAGGTCTGGTCGACGCGGTGACCGAGCGCTACCGCGGGCAGATCGACGCGGTGGTGGCGATCGAGAGCCGCGGGTTCATCTTCGGGGCGCCGCTGGCCTACGCGCTCGGCGTCGGCCTGGTGCCGGTTCGCAAGGCCGGCAAGTTGCCCGACCGGACGCTGCGCGAGGAGTACACCCTCGAGTACGGCACGGCGACGCTGGAGATCCACCACGACGCCGTCCACCACGGCGAGCGGGTGCTGCTCGTCGACGACCTGCTGGCGACGGGCGGGACGGTCCGGGCGGCCGCGAACCTGGTCGAGCGGCTCGGCGGGGAGATCGCCGGGGTGTTCGTGCTCGCCGAGCTGTCGGCCCTCGGTGGCCGCGACCGCCTCGCCGCCTACGACGTCACGACCCTGGTGGTCTACTAGGGTCTGGGGTCAGACGCGTCGACTAGGGCCTGGGGTCAGGCGTCCGGGGGGTCGGCCGCCTGGCCGTCCGGCGGCCGGGGCGGCGTCACCAGGCGCCGGCCAGGGGCGGTGCTGATCGCCAGACCGGCCTTGGCCTTATGCGGCCGACCCGCGTGCCGCCGCGGGCGCCAGGGGAGCCCTGCCGTGAGCTGGACCGAGGGGCCGTTCGCGGGCGACGCCGACCAGGACGCGATGCTCGCCCTCCTCGCCGAGGGCAACCGGGATGCCCCCGGCGTGGGATACCTGCATCCGGGCGACGTCTGCTGGCGCATCGCCCAGCTCCGGGCGAACGACGCCGCGGCCATCGCGGCCGGTGGTCCGGTCCGCGACACGCCGGGTGAGCAGATCCGGCTCTGGCGCGACGCGGACGGCGCGTTCGGCGCCTTCGCCTGGTTCTTGCCTTCGGGCGAGGTGGAATGGCAGGTGGTCCCCGCGCTGCGGGGGGCGGGGGTGCTCGAGCCGGCGATCCTGGCCTGGGCCGAGGCGACCCACGCCGCCTGGCCGGTGGCCGAGAATGGCGAGCGGGGGGAGCTCACCCTGTCGGCCTACGACGGCGACGCGGCGACGTGCGACTACCTCACGGGGCTGGGCTGGCAACGGGAGTCGACGCCGGCAGAGGACATGCTCCGCTTCGAGCGGGATCTGACCGGTGCCGAGATCCCGCCCGCGCCGCTGCCCGCGCCGCTGCCCGCGCCGCTGCCCGAGGGGTACACGGTGCGCGAGGTCCGCGACGGGGAGGAGGCCGAGCGGGTCGCGGTCCACCGCGACGTCTGGGCGCCGAGCCGGTTCACCGCGGAGACGTACCGGCGGGTGCGGGCGGCCCCGGCCTACCGACCGGAGCTGGACCTCGCGGTCGTCGCGCCGGATGGGACGTTCGCGGCCTACTGCCTGGTCTGGTGGGACCCGACGAGCCGGACCGGCGAGTTCGAGCCGGTCGGGACGCGGGCCGCCTTTCGCGGCCGGGGGCTCGGGCGGGCCGTGGTGGTCGAGGGGCAGCGGCGCCTGCAGGCGCTCGGCGCGCGGACCGCGATCGTCTACACCTACGAGAAGTCCCCGGCCGCTGTCGCGCTCTACCGCTCGGCGGGGTTCCCGGTTGTCGGGCGGTACGTCTTCTACCGGCGCCCGGTTGATCGTCCGTCAGGGTAGGTGGGGAAGGCGACCCACTGGGCAGATGGGGCCCGATGACCTTCGGATGGGTGCGGCGGTCCCATCTCAGAGGGCGCCGTCCTCGTCCACGGACGGAGCCTGGACGGTTACGGAAACGGTCGCTGCCAGACGTAGTGTTGGTTGGGAGCGAGTCCGATTCCTAGGGGCGGTCACCGGACGGGCGGCCCACGCCTCGGGCGCGAGGCGAGGCGAGGCGAGGCTGAGCAGAGGTCAGCTCTCGGTGGTCGCTCTACGCGTGGTGCTGGGAAAGGCCGGGCGCTCGGTGGTGGGCGTCGTGTCGCTCCTGCCGTCGGGAGGAGCCACCGGAGACGGCCCGCCGGCTTGAGCCGCGAATCGAAGCTGGCCGGCGCTCCACGGCCGGCGCAAGGCGGACCCTTGGGTAGGACTCGACCCGTACTTCTGGGATAATGACCCTAATTCGGTATAGACACATCGGCACCGCTCCGCTACGATCGGGACGTACCCAGCGGCAGCCGCCAGCCACGGATGTCTCGGGGCACGATGCCGTCCGTCGGCGCCGACGCCGACGCTTCCCGGACCGCGCACGGCGGCGGGGCCACCCCCTTCCCCCCTCCAGGGGGCGCCCCGCCGACCGGCACGGCCCCGGCCGATCCCCTCGGCCGTCGTCGCCCTCCCCGCCCTGCTTCCGACCCGATCCCCCGCGACCGCCCGGTGGCGCTTGACCCGTCTGCCCGACCCCTGCATGGAGAACGGGCTGGCCGCGTCCTTGTCGTGCCCGGCGGTGCCCCCGCCCCTGCCCCGAGTCCGTGGCCACGCGCTGAGCGCCGCGCCGGTCCGGGCAAGCACGTCCCGGCACGTCGGGCGTCGGACTTCTGATGCGGAATCCGGTTGGACGGTGGTGTTGTCGAGGGGAGGGCGGTGGTCGGGCCCGCCCGGGCGATCCCCGAGGTCAGAGGCCCAGGGGCGAAGCCAGCCCATGCCGGCCGCGGACCCGTCAGGTCAGATCCCGCCGATCACCCGGATTCCGTTTCAGGCGCGCCGTGAAGCGCGGGGTGTCGGACCTCGGGACCGCTCGGACTTCGGGCTGCTCGCCCGCCGACGTGCCGGCACTAGGGGCACCGGTCGGCGTTCCGCGATGGGACCGTGGCTGGGTTGGAGTCGGATGAGGGGATGCTCGGATCCGGACTCGCCGCCTAGAGCCAGCCTTCTAGAGCCAGCCTTCGACGCCGGCCGCGACCGCGCGGGCGATCTGGTCCAGGCGTGCGCCGCTCGGGTCGGCGAGGCGGGCGGCCTCGGCGGGGTTCGTGAGGAAGGCCGCCTCGACCAGGACCGCGGGCATCGCCGCCCGCAGCAGCGCCCCGGACTCGAACTGCTCCGTCCCGCCGTCGGTCAGGTCGGTGCCCGGCGCGAGGCCGGCCGTCAGCGCCGCCTGCACGGCCCCGGCGAAGGCCGAGTCCTTCCCCGCGCGGCCCCAGAACGACTTCGCGTAGTTGACCTCCGGCGAGGTGAAGCTGTTGAGGTGGATCGAGACGAAAACCTCCGCGCCGCAGGCGTTGGCGATCGCGCCGCGCTCGCTGTTGCCGAGCGTGGTCAGGCCGTCGGCGCGGGTCAGCGCGACCGTGCGGCCGCCGGCCCGGAGGATGGCGGCGACCCGCTCGGCGATCGCCAGGTTCAGGTCGGCCTCGGCGAGCCCATAGGTCGGGTTGAGCGCGCCGGGGTCGACCCCGCCGTGGCCCGGGTCGAGCACCACCACCGCCCCGCCCGCGGTCGGGCAGACGGCGCCGTCGTCTCCCGGCCGTGGTGGGGCGACGAGGACAGTGGCGAGCCCGACCACGAGCAGCGCGACGAGCACCGCCGCCCCACCCAGTCGCCCGCGGACCCGTCGCCTCACGGCGTTGCCACCATGTCTCGTCCCTCCCGCCCGCCGGTGGGGCGTTCCTGTCCCCGCCCCCGTGCCCGCGGATCGCCGGTCCGCCGCGCCGGCGCACGACGGACCGGCGTCGCGCGCGATCCTACAGGGACACGGCGGAACTGTCCTAGACTGGGTGGCGTCACCGGGCCGGGTCGTCCCGCGACGTGAGGCCGGCGCCCGCCGGCGGAGAGCCGACCAGCGTAGTCGCGGGAGATCGCGTCCGAGATGGGGACCACAGTCACGGCCAAGCCCGAACCCACGCCCAAGACTTCGCCCGATGCCATGTCCACGTCCAAGCCCGACGCCAGGCTCAAGGCCAGCGACGGCATCCTTCCCGTCCTGCGGCGCTTCGCCGCCTACTACCGGCCGCACCGGCGGCTGTTCGTGCTGGACTTCAGCTGCGCGGTGGTCTCCGGGGTGCTGGAGCTCGGCTTCCCGATGGCGGTCGGGCTGTTCGTCGACGAGTTGCTGCCCGGCGAGGACTGGGGGCTGATCCTGCTCGCCTCGGCGGGGCTGCTCGCCGTCTACCTGCTCAACACCGGCCTGATGGTGGTGGTGAACTACTGGGGCCACATGCTCGGGATCAACATCGAGACCGAGCTGCGCCGCAAGAGCTTCGACCACCTCCAGAAGCTGTCGTTCCGGTTCTACGACGACCAGAAGACGGGGCACATCGTCGGCCGGGTGACCAAGGACCTCGAGGAGATCGGCGAGGTCGCCCACCACGGGCCGGAGGACCTGTTCGTCGCAGTGATGACCTTCGTCGGCGCGTTCGCCCTGATGTTCGCGGTCAACCCCCGGCTGGCGCTGATCGTCGCCCTGATCGTCCCCGTGACCGGGTGGATCACCAGCCGCTACGGCGGCCGGATGACGCGGACCTGGCGCTCGCTGTTCGGCCGCGTCGGCGAGTTCAACGCGCGGATCGAGGAGAACGTCGGCGGGATGCGGGTGGTCCAGGCCTTCGCCAACGAGGACCACGAGCGGCGGCTGTTCGCCGGCGACAACGCCCGCTACCGGGCGACGAAGCTGGAGGCCTACCGGATCATGGCCGCCAGCATGTCGCTCAGTTACCTGAGCATGCGCCTGACCCAGCTCGTGGTGATGGTCGCGGGCACCTACTTCGTGCTCCACGGCCAGCTCAGCGAGGGCGGGTTCGTCAGCTTCCTCCTGCTGGTCGGCGTCTTCTTCCGGCCGGTCGAGAAGATCAACGCCGTGCTGGAGACCTACCCGAAGGGGATCGCCGGCTTCAAGCGCTACACAGAGCTGCTCGACACCGAGCCGGACATCGTCGACGCGCCCGACGCCGTCGCGGTCTCGGGCCTGCGGGGGGACATCCGGTACGAGCACGTCAGCTTCGGCTACAGCCCCGGCAAGCCCGTGCTGCGGGACATCAACCTGACGATCCACGCCGGCGAGACCGTCGCCTTCGTCGGCCCGTCGGGGGCGGGCAAGACCACCATCTCCGCCCTGCTGCCGCGCTTCTACGAGCCCGACGCCGGGCGGATCACGATCGACGGCCGGGATATCCGGACGATGACCCTCGCCTCGCTGCGGCGCGAGATCGGGATCGTGCAGCAGGACGTCTTCCTGTTCGCGGGGACGATCCGCGACAACATCGCCTACGGCCGGCTGGAGGCGACCGAAGCGGAGATCACCACCGCGGCGCGGCGGGCCCGGCTCGACGCGATGATCGAGAACCTGCCCGCCGGGCTCGACACGGTGATCGGCGAGCGGGGCGTGAAGCTGTCCGGCGGGCAGAAGCAGCGCCTCGCGATCGCCAGGATGTTCGTCAAGAACCCGCCGATCCTGATCCTCGACGAGGCCACCTCGGCGCTCGACTCGGAGACCGAGCGGGCGATCCAGCGCTCCCTCGCCGACCTGGCGGAGGGACGCACGACGCTGGTGATCGCCCACCGGCTGGCCACGATCCAGAACGCCGACCGGATCGTGGTCGTGGACGAGACGGGCGTCGCGGAGGAGGGCCGGCACGACGACCTGGTGGCCGCCGGCGGCATCTACCGCCGGCTCCACGTCGCGCAGTTCGGGCCGATCCCCGTCTGACGGCGGGGCGGGGGCCGGCCGACGGCGGGGCGGGGGCGGGGCGGACGCGCCCAGGGGAGGGCGGACGGCCGTCCGCCCCTACCGGATCGCCACGCCGGAACGGTGGGACCGCGGCGCGGCGGGCGGGCGGCGCGGCGGCCTTTGCGGCGCGGACCGGTCACAGCGCCAGCAGTTGCTCCTGGGCAGCCTCGATCCTGATCCGGCGCCCCGGCCTGCTCCCGCGGTAGCGCTCCACGTAGCGCGCGAAGTCCCACCCGGCGGTGGTCCCGTCCCCGTCGAAGAAGGCCGTCGCCGCGCTGCGCCCCGAGGCGTAGAGGCGGTCGCTCAGCTCCCGCCCGAGGTCGAAGTCGGTGGTGCGCACGCCGAGGGTCGGGATCGCGATGGTCCGCGCCCAGCTGTCGTCGTCCTCGATGTCCCAGGCGTTGCGGGCCTCCATCGCGGTCAGGACGAGCCGGACCAGCAGGCCGACGGGGCCGAGGATGGGCAGGTCGCGGAGCCCGAACTCCGCGGGCTCGGGCTCGGCGAGGCGGAAGCCGAAGGTGGGCCACTCGGGCAGCTCCGAGCCCCGGACGTCGAAGAGCCAGACCGGGTAGTTGCTGAGCACGCCCCCGTCGACGATCACGCTCTCGGTCGACTGCCCCGGCCAGGGCGGCAGCGTGACCGGCTCGAAGAAGAACGGGATGCTCATGCTCATCCGGACCGCCCGGGCGACGTCGAGGTCGTCGGGGTCGATCCCGTAGCGGCGGGCGTGCTGGGGGAAGAGCACCATCCGGCCGTGGGTGATGTCGGAGGCGATCACCTGGAGCTTGTACCGGTACCGCTCGTCCTCGGCGACCTCGTCCCTGAGGTCGCGGAAGGTGCGGACCCCCTTCTCGGCGAGGTAGGACCGCATCAGGTCCTCGAAGACGTCGCCCTCGTAGATGCCCTTCTCGACCCCGAGGCTGATCACGAAGGCGCCGGGCAGCTTCTCCCACCAGCTGCGGTCGAGGAGGTCCTGGTAGTCGAGGCCGTCCATCTTCGCCTTGATCTCGGCGGCGCCGAAGCCCGCGGCGACCAGCGCCGCCACGATCGCGCCGGCCGAGGTGCCGGCGACGTTCTGCCAGCGGTACCCGCGCTCCTCGGCCACGGCCAGCGCCCCGACCAGGCCGATGCCCTTCACCCCGCCGCCCTCGAAGACGGCGTCCGCCCGCAGCGGCTGGCCGCCGCCCGCCGCCCGCGCGTCCGCCCCGGATGTCCCGCCCATCGTGTCCCTCCTTCGCCTGCCCGCCTGCCCGCCTGCCGCACTCCAGCCCCTCAGATCCGCCTTCACCC
>CADCWG010000044.1 GCA_902806335.1 uncultured Thermomicrobiales bacterium
GTCGAGGGGCCGGCCGCCCCCAACGGCGCGGCCGGCGAGACGTTCGTCCTCTCGATCGACGCGGTCGGCGGTGAGGACGACCGGACCCTGGGCGACGAGTGCGCGCTCGACGGGTTCCTGGGGGAGCGGTTCGGGATGCCGCCGCGGGCGGATGCGGCCTGCGCGCCGATCGTCGGGGTGCCGGTGCTGCCGCCGGCGACTCCCACGGTCGGGACGGAGGGCGGGGTCTAGCCGGTACGGCGGTCGCCGCCGGGCTGAGCAGGGGCTGGGTCCGATGGTCCTCGGCGACTCCTGGTGGGGTCGTTGGCCGAGGTCGGCCGACCGGCAGCGACGCGTGACGGAGGCAGGGCGGTGGCGGTGCGGCGGGTGGTGGTCGACCACGTCGGGCTGGTGGTGCGGGATCTCGCGGCGAGCCGGCAGTTCTACGCGGCGACCCTCGCCCCGCTCGGCTTCGGGGTTGTCGACGAGGAGGGCGACGGTGTCGCGTTCGGGGTCGCCGGGATAGACGACTTCGGGCTCAACCAGGCCCGGCCGGGCGAGGCGCCGAGCACCCGCGTCCATGTCGCCTTCGTGGCCGAGGACGCGGCGGCGGTCGACGCCTTCCACGCGGCGGCACTGGCCGCGGGGGGCCGCGACAAGAGCGCGCCGGGCCTTCGGCCCGAGTACCACGCCGGCTACTACGCCGCCTTCGTCTGGGACCCCGACGACAACAACATCGAGGCGGTGTTCCACGGCTCGCGGGCCTAGCGTCTCGCGCTGAGAGCGCGGCTGCCACGGCGCCGAGCATCAGCGCCCCGGTCTTGACCCGCACCGTGCCCGACCACGAGGACGACCGGGTGTGACCCGATCGGGCGGCGACGGCGCGCCGGTCTCCGGGGCCGCGGGGTGGAGATCGGCGGGACGGATCGGCCCGACGCGGCGTCGGGTCGGAACTCACGACCCAAGTGGCCACAGGCTATACTCCGCGCCCTGGCGCGTGGCTGCGCCGGGGCTACATCGTAGTGCCCGCATTCGGGCCGGTCGAAAGGGAGGGGACGATGCGAGGACCCAGAATCCGATCGTTCGGCTGGCTGGCAGCGCTGCTGGTGGCCGTGCTGCTCGCGCCCACCGCGCGACTGGTGGCCCAGGACGGGACGCCGGCGGCATCGCCGGTCGCGTCTCCCGGAGCGAGTCCGGCAGCCTCCCCGATTGCCTCCCCCGAGGGGTCGCCGGTCGCCCAGGGCGAGACGATCCAGTCGCCGACCCGCGACCAGCTGCGGGCGGAGATCGACGCCGAGCTCGGCTACACCGAGGCCGCGCGGCAGGGCGGCACCTTCATCGACTCGGGGGTCGCCGACATCCAGACCCTCAACCCGCTGCTGTCGGAGGAGGTGCAGACGGGAGCCGTGATGGGGTTGATCTACGACACCCTGCTCGGCAGCGACCCGCGGACCGGCCAGCCGGCCCCCCTCGGCCTCGCGGATCGCTGGGAGATCGCGCCGGACCGCGTCACCTACACCTTCTTCCTCAATCAGAACGCCACGTTCCACGACGGCGTCGACGTCACGTCCGAGGACGTCGTCTTCAGCATGGACGCCCTCGCCGACGAGGCGACCGGCAGCACCTACACCGGCACCTTCAACAACGCGGTCGCCTCCTACCGGGCGATCGACCCCGACACCGTCGAGCTCGTCGCGACCGAGCCGCTGGTGAGCTTCCTCTACGACATCGGCGCCCTCTACATCGTGCCGAAGCACATCTGGGGCGACGTTCCCTTCGACCAGTGGCGGACCCACCCGGGCAGCACCGGGCAGGACACGTCGATGGTCGTCGGCAGCGGGCCGTTCAAGTTCCAGGAGTGGCGCCAGGGCGAGAGCGTCACCCTCGCGCGCAACGACGCCTTCTACGGCAAGGTGCCGAACATCGACGCCTACAGCCTGCGGATCTGGCCGGACCAGCAGCAGGTCGTCAACGCCCTGCTCAACGACGAGTTGGACACCGCCGGGCTCGAGCCTGCCGACGTCTCCGCGATCGAGGGGACCGAGGGGATCGTCGTCACCGACTACCCGACCCAGAGCTTCACCTACATCGAGTACAACCTCGACCCGGCCGTGACGACGCTGTTCCAGGACGCGCGGGTGCGGCAGGCGCTCTTCTACGCGATGGACCGCGAGTCGATCGTCAACGACATCCTGCTCGGCTACGGCGAGGTGGCCCAGGGCACCCAGCCGGTCATCTCCTACGCCTACGCGCCCGACCGGATCGAGCCCCAGTACACCTACGACCCGGAGCGGGCGCGGCAGCTGCTCGCCGAGGCCGGCTGGACCGACACCAACGGCAACGGCACCGTGGACCGCGAAGGCCAGGAGATGGCGTTCGAGTACCTCTACCCCGCCGGCTCGCCGACGAACGACCAGATCGTGGCCTACATCCAGGACGCCTGGTCCCAGGTCGGCGTCGAGATCACACCGCGCTCGCTGGAGTTCCCGGCCCTGATCGAGGCGACCACCACCACCCCGACCTTCGCGGTGGCCCAGTACGGGTTCAACTGGGACGCCAGCTTCATCCAGGACGCGATGTTCGGCTGCGACCAGTACCAGGTCGGCTTCAACGACATGCGGTACTGCAACCCGCAGCTCGACGAGATCCACAACCAGGCGCGCCGCGAGTTCGACGAGGCGCGGCGGGCCGACCTGCTGATCCAGGCGTCCAACATCGTCAACCAGGACGTGCCGGTCATGGTCACCCACTTCAGCCAGGAGATCGTCGCCTACAACGACCGGCTGCAGAACTACACGCCGGGCCCGTGGGGCACCGAGCTGCCCTACGTCTGGATCCAGGAGTAACCGGACCCGGCCGAGCGCGGGGACGGGGGCGACGACCCCCCGCCCGCGTCGCGGCCGCGCTCGGCGGTGGGTGGTAGCCTCATGCTCGCTTATGTGGTTCGTCGTCTACTGCTGATGATCCCGCTCCTCCTCGGCGTGACGTTCCTCACCTTCGCGATCATCAACCTGATCCCGGGGAGCCCGGTCACCCAGCTGCGCGCCAACCCCAAGTTCCGGCCCGAGGACGCGGCGCGGCTCGAGCGGCAGCTCGGGCTGGATCGGCCGTGGCCGGAGCGGTACGTCGACTGGCTCGGCAAGCTCGCCCGCGGCGACCTCGGGGTGTCGATGCACAACGAGGTCTCGGTCGCCGACCGGATCGTGGGCGTGCTGCCGAACACGCTGCTCCTGACGATGACGTCGCTGGTGCTCGCGCTGGTGGTCGCCGTGCCGCTCGGGGTCTACGCCGCCGTTCGGTACCGGACCTGGTTCGACCACGCCGCCAGCCTGACGGCGGTCGTGATGTACGCGATGCCGACCTTCTACCTGGCGTTGCTGCTGGTGATCCTCTTCGCGCTCAAGTTCAGGGAGTGGGGCCTCCCGTCGCTGCCGGTCGGCGGGATGGTCGACGCGCGGAACGGCGGCGGGTTCGTCGACCGGGCCCAGCACCTGGTCCTGCCCGCCCTCTCGCTGGCGATGATCCAGATCGGCGGCTGGTCGGCCTACATCCGCTCCCAGATGCTGGAGTCGATGGGGCAGGATTTCGTGCGGACGGCCCGCGCCAAGGGGCTGGCGCAGCGGGTGGTCGTCTTTCGGCACGCCGCCCGCAACGCGTTTCTGCCGCTGGTGACCCTGGTCGGGCTGTCGCTGCCGGGTCTCTTCGGCGGGGCGCTGATCATCGAGAACATCTTCGCCTGGCCGGGGATGGGCCGCCTCACGATCGAGGCGGTCGGGCGCCGCGACTACACGATGGTGATGGGGACGACGCTGCTCTTCGCGGCGCTGACGATGGTCAGCAACCTGATCGCCGACGTGATGTACGGCATCCTCGACCCTCGCGTGCGGCTGGACTGAGGACGGCGGGACCGGCGGCGGGTCGGGGTGGGGAACGGGGACGGGGATGGCGCAGGCCCAGGGATCGAACGCGGCCGCCGGAGGGCTTCGCTCCGGCGTCGGCCGGCGGGGTCGGGAGCGGGAGCCCGGGCTCGGCGCGCTCGAGCGCGCCGAGGTGCGCAAGACGCCGGGGTTTTACCGGCGCTCCTGGACCCGCTTCCGGCAGAACCGGCTCGCCCTGGCCGCCCTCGTGGTCCTCGGGCTGATCGGGCTGTTCGTGCTCGGCGCGGGGCTCATCTCGCGCTACGTCACGGGGTTCTCCTACAGCGAGAACCACCTGGCGGACAAGCTCACGCCCGTGATGACCGACGGCTACCTGCTCGGCAGCGACGGGAACGGGCGCGACATCTTGACCCGGCTTGCCTACGGCGGCCGCGTCTCGCTGATGATCGCCTTCCTGTCGACGTTCGCGACCCTGTTCTTCGGCGGCGGTGTCGGGCTCGTCGCCGGCTACTTCGGCGGCTGGGTCGACTCGCTCCTGATGCGCCTGGTCGACGTGCTGCTCGCGATCCCGGGGTTGGCGCTGCTGATCCTGATCACCACGCTCTACCGGCCGGGTCCGGTCGGGCTGGCGTTCATCCTGGCCGCCGTCTCGTGGCCGGGGATCGCGCGGATCATCCGCGGCGAGGTGCTCTCGCTGCGGCGGCGGGACTACGCCGAGGCGGCGCGCGTCGTCGGGGTTCCCCCGCTGCGGATCCTGACCCGCCACCTGCTGCCGAACGTGATGCCGCTGCTGGTCATCTACGCCGCGATCGCGATCCCGGTGCTGATCGTCGACGAGGCGGCGCTGAGCTACCTCGGCGTCGGCGTCCAGGTCCCGACGCCCTCCTGGGGCAACATGCTCGGCGAGGCGACCCAGTTCCTGCGCGCCCACCCCGACAAGGTGATCATCCCGGGCGCGATGATCTACATCACCTCCCTCGCGCTCTACCTCGTCGGCAACGGCGTCCGCGACGCCTTCGACCCCCGGCTGGGCGACTGACCCCGAGACCGCTCGACCCCGCCGGGTCCCGGGCGACGGTGGGCCAGGGTCGGCGCCGAACCAGGCCATCGGCTTCGGTGACCGGTCCGTTCACGCTGGGCGGCGATCGCCTCCACCGGGCACGGGCGATGCTCGCCACGTCGTCACGGTCCTCTTCCCAGCCTGGCGGCCCGACAGCAGGCGCGCGGTACCACGTGGAGCGATGGGGCGGTCCAGGTCCCTCCGCTCGGCTCCCCCGCCGAGAACCGCGTCGCTCGCGCCGTCGTGGGCCATCCGTGCGGCCGCCGTCTCCCGGCGTGTGGTCCGGGGGGGGCTTCCGGTCGCCGTGGTGACGACCGGTCCGTCGGGTAGACTGCGGCCATGAGCGTGAGCCTGGCCTTGCCGCGAGCCATCGTCGACGCCCTGGGACCGGAGCCCGAGCGAGAGGCGCTCGAGGCCATCCTCCTCTTCCTCCTCGCGGAGGATCGGGTGTCGGTCGCCTGGGCCGGGGACGTGCTCGGGATCGACCGACTCGCCGCGGTCCGCTGGTACACCGCGCACGGGTTTCCCTACCCGGACCCCTCCCCGGACGCCGTGGCGGAGGATCTCACCTTCGCCCGGGGCACGTAGGGTCCCGTGGGACCGGGTTCTCCTGGTGGAGCTGGACACGGATCGTCGGTCGAACCCGCGGTCTTCGACGCGAGTCCGCTCGTCTTCCTCGATCTCCTCGGGTACGTTCCGCTCCTCCGACGGGTGTGTGACGTCATCGTGCCGGGGGCGGTCGTTGACGAGCTGTCGGCGCGGCCCCATCTGCCCGGTGGGGGCGTTCCAACCCTGGGTTGGATCACGCGGCGTTCCCCAAGCTCGGCGGCCACTGGGCGTGTGGGTGAGCCCGCGCCTCTCCTGGGCCGCGGGGAGACCGCCGCCATCGCGCTCGGGTGGGACCTCTCGTGCCTGGTGGTCCTCGACGATCGGCAAGCACGGTGTCGTGCGCGTCGGGCGGGGGTGAGGATGACCGGGACGATTGGCCTCTTGCTGAGGCTCCATGGCCTCGGGCTTGCCTCGCGCACGTTCGTGGACGACCTGCGGGACCTGGAGGACGCCGGCATGAGGATCGCGCCGGCGTTTCGCCAGACCCTGGCCGGGGCCGATGCCGACGACACCGATGGCGCGACCTGATCGGCGGCGATGCCGACGCCGCTGGTCGCGCCATCCGCTCCGTGGGGCTAGGGCGAGGCGACCCCTGGGGGTCGTCCCCGCCGGGCTGGATCTCCGTCTGTCCGCCGGGCAGCACAGGTGAGGAGACACCGTGAAGGTCGCGCTGGTGGGGTACGGCTCGATCGCGGAGGAGCACGCCCGCGCGATAGTGGCGCTGCGGGAGCAGCCCGGGGGAGGTGATCTCCGCGTGGCCGGCGTGATGGGTCGGCTGGCGGAGCCGACCGCGGCGTTCGCGCGCGAGGTCGGGGCGGAGCGGGCGACGACCGACCTCGACGATCTGCTCGCCGACCCCACCGTCGAGGCGGTGGTCGTCTGCTCCCCGACCGACCTCCACGCCGCGCAGACGGAGCGCGCCCTGCGCGCCGGCAAGCACGTGCTCTGCGAGATCCCGCTCGCCACCTCGCTCGCGGAGACCGACCGCCTGATCGCGCTCGCCGATGCGATGGACCGCCGGCTGATGGTCTGCCACACCCAGCGCTACCACCCCGCGCTGGCCGAGGCGCGGCGGATGGTCGACGCCGGCGACCTCCACCCGACCTCGGCGGTCTGCCGCTATCTGTTCGGGCGGCGCGAGAACGTGAACTGGAAGGGGCGGCGGCGCTCCTGGACGGACGACCTGCTCTGGCACCACGGCTGCCACGCCGTCGACGCCGCGCTCTGGCTGCTGGGGGCGGGGGAGGCGACGGTCGCGGCGCAGGTCGCGCCGCCGGGCGGGCCGCTCGAGATCCCGATGGACCTCGGCATCGTGCTGCGGACGCCCCGGGGCCAGGTCGCGACCGTGGCGATGTCCTACAACACCCACCTCCCCGCCCACGACTATCTGCTGATCGGCGAGGAGACGACCGTCCTCTTCGCCGACGACACGCTGCGCGGCCCGGACGGGGTGATCGTCGCGGTGACGGGGGACCACACGCACGGGGCGATCGTCCGCCAGGACGGCGAGTTCTTCGCGGCCGTCCGCGAGGGGCGGGAGCCGGCCGTCTCCGGGCGGGCGGTGCGGCCGGCGATGGCGGTTCTGCAGGCGGTCCAGGACACGCTCGGCGCGGTGGTTCCCCCGGCTGCCCCCTGAGCGGCGCCCGGTCAGTTGCGTCGTCGCGATGACCGTCGGCTGATGGGGTAGTGAGGAGCCCGTTGGTTCCGCTTGCCCAGGCAGTTGCGCTGTGCGGCCCTGCGCATGACCGCACGGGTCCGACCTTTCCAATCCCGTAGCCGCCGTTTGGGGGACGGAGAACTGCCCGCCGAGCGGCGTGGCGCGCTGTCCTTGGCACCTGGACTGCATCCGAGGGGGCAGGTCCAGACAACCGGGCGGACGATTGGCATCGGGGGGGATATGGCAGGGCGCTCCGAGGGCTGGGACAGGCGGGCGGCGATCGCCGAGCGACCCGAGCGAGACCCGGAACCGCCTGATCCGGAGCGGCAGCCCGCCGAGACCGACGACGAGCCGAAGCCGCTCGGCCAAGAGGCACCGGAGATCGTCGACGACGCCTCGAAGATCGGGGCCAAACGCCTGCACCGCTCCCTGGCCGGGACGGCGATCACCTCCTTGATCGGCGGGATGAGTGTCAGCTTCGGCGCGGTGGCGATGGTCTGGATGGGCGCGTCGATCGGCGGCGGTGAGTCGGCCCCTTCGCCGTCGCACGCCGCCGGGGCGCTCGCCTTTCCGATCGGCTTCGTCATCCTGCTGATTGGCAAGAGCGAACTCTTCACCGAGAACTTTTTTCTCCCCGTCACCGGAGTCCTGGAACGGCGCGGTTCCCTCGGCCAGCTCGGTCAGCTATGGTCGATCAGCCTTGTCGGCAACCTCGTCGGGGCCGGGGTCTTCGCCTTCCTCGTCGCCCAACCCGGGGTGCTCGAGAGTGCCCCGGCTGGCATGCTGACCGAACTGGCGGAGCACAACGTCGCGTATCCGCTGCGGACTGCCTTCGTGAAGGCGATCTTCGCAGGTTGGCTGATGACGATGCTGACCTGGCTCCTGATCGCCGCCCAGGGACTTGGACCGCGCCTGGTCATCATCTGGTCGATGGGAACCTTGATCATCCTCGGCCAGTTCAACCACGTCGTGCTCTCGGCCGCCGAGATCTTCATGGCGATGTTCCTCGGTGCGCCGATCACCATCGGCGAGTGGTTCGGCGCGAACTTCCTGCCCGCGCTCGCCGGCAACGTCGTCGGTGGCGTCGTCTTCGTCACCCTGCTCCACAATGTCCAGGCGCGTCAGCAGGCCCCGTAGCCTGGGGTGGCGTCCACCGGTCTCCCGTTCGCCTGGCGGCCCTGGCGGCCCTGGCGGCCCTGGCGGTCGCAGCCTGGACTGGCCCGTCCTCGGCGCGTCGACGGCGGTATCGGGGCGGACGATCGCCACCGTGGCGCCGAGGACGGAGAGGCCCCGGCACCGGATCCTCCTGGGTCGTCCGAGCAAGGCTGGCGTCCGATTCGCGGCCCTCGCCCCTGGGCGACCGCCTCCCGTCCCCCTATCGAACGCAGGCGATCCCGACGGGCTCAGGGTCGGCGCGGTGCCGAGCGCGCGGCGGCGCCGAAGAGGACGGCGCCGAGCAGGAACCAGGGCGACCACAGCAACAGGTCCCACGTCGTCCAGCCGGGGTCGGCGCGTGCGGAGTGCCCGACGAGGCCCAGTGCCTTGAGCCCGCTGAAGAGGAAGCCCGGGTAGAAGAGGGCGCGCAGGAGCAGGACCGCGCACACGCCCCAGGTCGCGGCGCGAAGGAGCCGACGCGGAACCCTGGCGCCCCAGGGCCGGACCGTCGCCAGCCCAATCAGCCCGGCGACGACGCAGAGGCCGGCGACCCCCCACAGCCCCTGGGCGACGAAGGCGGGATCGCGGATCAGCGCCTCCTCGTCGGGCCCGCGAAGTGCCAGGCTCCACCGCAGCCCGGCGCGCCCGCCGATCGCCCAGAAGACGTGGGGGACGGCGAAGAGGAACGCCCAGCCGGCCGCCGCGTAGCCGGCCCGGCCGACCCCCCCTCCAAGCCCCAGGCGCGTCATTCCGCCCATCACGGCATCCTATCCCGCCGGGCCGGACCGAGCGGTCGGCCGCGAGTCGCGTGGGTGAGGTAGACCGGCCCACGAGAGGCAAGCGGCCGCTCCGGAACGCAAGATGACCGGCGTCCCAGCCATGTCGACCACCAGGGTCCGCGCCCCGGGGTCAACCCGGCGGGTTTCCGCGCCCGATTCGCCCCGAGCCCAATGGCCCCGGAGATGGGTCGCCTCTCGGGGAGCTTCGGCCGCTCTCGGGGGCTCCCCCGGCGACGTCCCTGGCGTCCCGTCAACCATCCCTCGCCGGTCGGGGCACGGCATGCCGCGCCCACCCGGGCAACTGGGCGGCCCGGGCGGACCGGGCGTCGCCCCGACCGGGATACGTCCCCCGCCGACGAGGCGTGACAGACCCCGAGCGGGCTTCGGCCGAGTTCGTCCATCATCGCCTATCCATCACCCTGGGGAATGCCCCGGGCGGGCCCGATCCGGAACCCGCCTTTGCGGCGGCGGTATGGGCGCGGGCGGGCGGCGGGACCCGCCCGGGGCCGAGCCCCGAGGTCAGCGGCTCGGGCACGAAGCCGGCCGGAGCCGACCGCGGAGCAACCGAGCGAAGCGCCTGATGACCGACAGGAACCCGTATGCCCTGCCCGTCCCCGGAGGTCACCACCGTCGACCCGGACCCCGTTTGCCCGGTTCTCGCGTTGGCCGCGGTCCGCCCCGGGAGGCGGGGGCCGGACGCGTGCACGGCTCGGCGCCCTGCCCAGCGGCGGCGTGGTGTCCCGGGCGCGACCCCAGCCACCGTGGCCGTGCGGCTGCTCGCCCCGCCCCGCGGGGCCACCGCGCCCCGCC
>CADCWG010000045.1 GCA_902806335.1 uncultured Thermomicrobiales bacterium
TGGGCGCCGCGGGCGTCGGCGGCCGGGTCGGCCCAGGCGGCCTCGACGGTGAGGCGGTGACTGCCGCCGACAGCGGCGGGCGGGACCGTGACGGAGAAGACCAGCCCGAGCGGCACACCGGCCGGCACGTCCCCGGCGTGGGCGGTCAGGCGGCCGCGGGCCCGCTCGGTGGGGTAGGGGGAGACGAGGGTGGCCCTCGCGCCGCGGGGCAGGCGCAGCGTCAGCGTCAGCCCGATCGCCGCGAGCGAGAGCAGCTCGCGCAGCTCGCGGGCGAAGAGGGCGGGCAGCTCCGCGGCGTGGCGGATGTGGTGGTAGTTGCCGCCGCCGGCCTCGGCCAGCGCGGCGAGCAGCTCGCCGTCGTAGTCGGCGCCGACGCCGAGGGCGGTGGTGGCGATGCCGCGCCGCCGCAGCTGGTGGGCGTGCTCGGTGAGCGCCGCCGGCTCGGTGATCCCCACGTTGGCCAGCCCGTCGGTCAGCAGCACCGCCCGCCGGGCGCGGACGGGCCGTGCCACGTCCCCGGTCGCCGGGTCGGTTGGTCCGTCACCGGTCGCCGCGGCGCCCTGGCCCCGCACGCCGGCTCCGCCGGGGGCGGCACCGCCGGGAGCCGCTCCGTCGCCGACCCCGTCACCCCCAGCCAGCTCCGCGCAGCCGGCGAGCCAGCCGCCGCCGAGGTCGGTGGAGCCGCGGGGGTCGATCCCGCGGAGGGCGAGGCGGAGGGCGGCCTTGGCGCGGCCGGTCGCGGGGGCCAGCGGGTGGACAATCTCGACGGCGTGGTCGTAGGCGACGAGGGCGGCCCGGTCGTCGTCGCCGAGGAGACCGACGGCCACCGAGACCGCCTCGAGGGCGAGCGGCAGCTTGTCGCCGTCCATCGAGCCGGAGCGGTCGACGACGAAGGCGACGTCGACCGGGGCGCTCCGGCCGGGGGCGTCGCCACCGTCGGTGGCCGCGGCCGGGGGCGGGACGGCGCGGACGAGCAGGGTGGCCTCGCCGCCCGCGGGTGGCACCGCCCCCCGGAGCCAGCGGGCCTCGAAGGCGAGGGATCCGCCGGAGGGGACGGCACCGTCCGGGCGGCCGTCAGGAGTCGGGGACGCGGGGATGGCCATGGGACGTTCCTCCTGCCGCCTGGGGCGGCCGGTGTCGGACAGTCGCCCCCGCTCCGGGGGCGGTCGTGGACGTGATGAAGTTCCGATCCCCCGCGGCGGCTGGTGCCGCCCGGAGAACGTGCTGGGCTCGGGGACCTGCCCGGGGATCGTCCCGGACGGGTCTGGTGGTCGCCGTGCCTCGCGCCGTGCCTCGGACCGGCCTCTATGCCGCCCGATCCCACCGTTGCCGCCTGCGGCGTCGACCGGACGTCAGACCACCCCGACGAGGCGGGATCTCTCGCCGACGCGGCGAGACGGCGTCGGAGGTTCCCAGCGGGGATCGCGCCCGGTCCGGCCGAGGGTCACGCGAAGACCCGGCGGGCCCAGGCGACGAGCCAGTCGACGCGGTCCCGCAGGCGGGCGTAGGCGTCACCGCGGACCAGGAGTTCGGCGCCGTCCCCGAGCGGCAGCCGCAGCCACGTCTCGGCCGCGACGCCGGGGATCGCCTCCGCGAGGGCGGTCTCCCCGGGCGGCGTGGGCGGCTCCTGCCCGGCCAGGGGCACCGCGGCGCCGACGCCGAGGGGGGAGGGCTGCCCACCGGGCGCCCCCGGCGCGAGGTCGCCGGCGGCGCCAAGGACGCCATACGAGCCGGTCGGCGGTGCCTCCGCGAGCCGGAAGCGCGCGACGGATGCGGGGACGGCGTCGGTCCTATGGGCCGGGTCGCGCCCCGGATCGCGCCCCGGGTCGCTGGGAATCCCGTGCGGCCCCGACGCGCGGACGGCGCGGTGGCGGGGAGGCGTGGCGCCCGTCGGTGGGGCGACCGAGGAGGCCGGCTGCCCGCCGCGGACGCGGGCCAGGTAGGCGGCGGCGGTGTCCATCGGGGACTCCTCGGGGACGTCGTCCCGGTCGAGCGGCGTCCCGGCGGGTGGGGGGCCGGACGGTGGCGGGAACGCGGCGTCCAGCCTCGGTGCCATCGACGTGTCGGCGACGACCGCGGGGTCGTTCGGCCCGGCGAAGCGCGGGGCGTCGATGCCGTCGGCCGGGACGGGGCCGGCCCCGCCGAGGGCGTCGGCGTCCCCACCCGGAAGGCCCCGGTCCCCACCCGGGAGACCGGCGTTCCCGGTTCGGACGCCGACGTTCCCGCCCGGGAGACCGGCGTCACCGCCCAGCAGCGCGGCCACGGCGGCATCGTCGAGGCCCGCGAGGCGGCGCCGAATCTCGCGCAGCGGCAGGTAGGCCGCCTTGAGCCGGCCGATCAGGCGGAGGCGGTTGAGGTGCGCGGCGCGGTAGTGGCGGCCGGGTCCCGTCGCGGCCGGCGGCGGCAGCAGCCCCTCGGCGACGTAGTAGCGGACGGTCCGGACCGACACCCCGGCCGCGCCGGCCAGCTCGCCGAGCGACAGCCGCGTCCCCTCGCCCGGCTCCCTCGGCGCCGGGCGTCCTCGCGTTGGTCCTCTGCGCCCGGTCGTGCTGTCCATGGGGATAACGTAACAGTCGCACGTCATAGTGTCAATACAGGGCCGGTGGTAGGATGCGGCCCATCGTCGGCGGGGAGCGGGGCGGTCGCGCGGCCGGCGGACGGTGGCCGACGCGACCGCGTGGAGGCGTGGAGACGGATGGGCGTGGGCGGCGGATCGGCGGTGGGCGGGCCGGCGGGTGAAGCGGTGGGTGGGCCGGTGGAC
Source organism: uncultured Thermomicrobiales bacterium (assembly GCA_902806335.1). Classification (GTDB taxonomy): domain Bacteria; phylum Chloroflexota; class Chloroflexia; order Thermomicrobiales; family UBA6265; genus CADCWG01. Next base: position 2,762 of record CADCWG010000045.1, read on the forward strand.
GGGCAGGTGGGAGGGGCGAGCGGACCGGCGGGAGGGGCGAGCGGGCCGGACGGATGGTCGGGCACGGGTCCGACGGGCGGGGTAGGGGCCGACGGCGGCGGGACGCGGCTGCCCCTGGCGGGGGTGCGGGTCGTCGACCTGACCCGGGTGATGACCGGGCCGTACTGCACGATGCTGCTCGCCGACCTCGGCGCCGACGTCGTCAAGGTCGAGCAGCCGGGGCGGGGCGACGATACCCGCCACTGGGGGCCTCCCTTCGTCGGCGGCGACGCCGACCACCCGGGGGAGTCGGCCTACTTCCTCTCGGTCAACCGCAACAAGCGCTCGGTCGCCCTCGACCTGAAGACCCCCGGCGGCCAGGACGCGCTCTGGCGGCTGCTCGACGGGGCGGACGTGGTCGTCGAGAACTTCTCGCCGGGGGTGGCCGACCGACTCGGGATCGGCTACGGGGCGGTGCGGGCGCGGCGACCGGGGATCGTCTACGCCTCGATCTCGGGGTTCGGCCAGACCGGGCCGGCGCGGGGGCGAACCGCATACGACCTGATCCTGCAGGGGATGGGCGGGATGATGGGGATCACCGGTCAGCCGGGGGGCCCGCCGACCAAGCTTGGGGTGCCGATCGCCGACATCGCGGCCGGGATGTTCGCCGCCCTCGCCGTCGCCGCCGCCCTCCACGGCCGGGAGAAGACCGGGGAAGGGACCTACGTCGACGCCTCGCTGCTGGGTGGGCAGGTGGCGCTGCTGACCTACCAGGCGGGCATCTACTTCACGACCGGCCAGGTCCCGGCGCCGCTGGGCAACGCCCACCCGATCGTGGCCCCCTACGACACCTACGCCACCGCCGACGGCCACGCCAACATCGCGGTCGGCAACGACGCGATCTGGCGGCGCTTCTGCGCCGCGCTCGGGCTCGATAGCCTCGCCGAGGACCCCCGCTACGCGACCAACGCCGGCCGGATCGGGGCGCTGGGCGAGCTGAACGCGGTGATCGCGCCGGTCCTCGCGGGCTGGACGACGGCCGAACTGGTCGCCCGGCTGGACGCGCACGCCGTCCCGTGCGGACCGATCTACGACGTCGCCGAGGTCTTCGCCGACCCCCAGGCGGTCGACCAGGGGATGGCCGTCGACGCGCCGCACCCGACGCTGGGGTCGGTGCGGCTGACCGGGTTCCCCTACCGTCTTGGGGGGGAGTCGCTCGCGGTCCGGCTGGCTCCGCCGCTGCTGGGCCAGCACACCGCCGAGGTGCTCGCCGAGCTCGGCTATGGCGAGGCCGAGGTCGCGGCGCTGGCCGCCGGGGGGGCGGTGGCGCTCGGGCCGCCGCTGCCGGGGCCGGAGGTCCCCGAGCCGGCGCTGTCCGGGGCGGGGGATGGGCCGGTGGCGGTGCGTCCCGAGGAGACGCTGCCGTCGACGAGCGTCGAGGTGCCGGTAGGCCCCACCGGGTCGGCAGGGGGCTAGTACCCAATCCGGGTGATCGCTGGAGGAATCGGGGACCCGGTCGGCCCCGGGTGGGCACGGGGACGAGCCCCGTGGTGCGAGGCGCAGGCTCGAAGCCGGCCCAAGCTGGCTGGCGGCGGGCGAAGCGCCGGCGATCACCCGGATCCCTGAGAAGGCGGGATCCGGTCCGGTCGTCGTTCCCGCGGCCGGTCTGCGGTTGGGCCCATCCTGGCCGAGCCCCGATCCCGGGGACGAGGCCGGATCTCGCCGGCCGGGCGACCCGACGCCGACGTCCCCGAGGACCTGCGGAGGTCGTTCCCGGCACGACCGCGATCGGCGGTTCGCGACCTCGCGTCGGGTGCGGAGCCGAGCGGGCGAACGGCGATGGGGCAAGGCGCCGCCGAGGAGGGAGGCCGCCCGCGGCTAACCCTGGGCGTCGCGACCCCGGGCCTGTCGCCCTACGGTCGGTCCCGGAAGGGATCGGGTGGTCCTGGTCCGGACGCACGGCGGGAGTCCCCGGGATCGCGCCGGACCGGACGTCGGAGTGCCTTGGGATGCGCTCGGGGCCCGCGAGGGGGCGGGGCTGCCGAGGGTGCGGCCGCACCTGTGGGTGGCTGAGGCCGGGGGGCGGGGGGCTGGGAGACGCCGATGGCCCGATCCCGCGCCGGTCAGGGGCGGCGGGCGCGCAGGTTGAGGCGCCAGTAGTCCAGGGTGAAGGGTTCGGGGTCGGTGGCCGCGTGGGCGGTCAGCGCGTCGAGGAGGGCGGCGCGGTCGGCGGGGGTCGGCAGGCGGTCGAGGTGCGTGCCGAGGACGACCGTCTCGAGGAAGGCGCGGTAGGCGGCCGCGTCGGGGAGGGCGGTCGGCGCGTGCTCAAGGCCGGTCTCGACCTCGACGAACCCGACGGCGCGGAGGCGGTCGGCGGTCTGCTCGGCGTCGGCGAACTCCCAGGGGCCGGGCCAGCCGCCGAGGGCCGGGGCGAAGCGCGGGGTGGCCGCCAGGGCGGCGAGGTGGTCGCGCAGGGGGGCGAGGTTCGGCCCGCCGCCGCATTGGGCCACCAGGCGGCCGCCGGGCGCGAGTGCGCCGAAGATGGCCGCGAAGAGGCGGGGATGGTCGGGCACCCAGTGGAACGTCGCGGTGCTGAAGACGGCGTCGACGGGGCCGCGGAGCGGGAGGGCGCCGAGGTCGGCGCGGACGAAGCGGACGCGGTCGCCGGCGATGGGCGAGAGGTGGTCCCGCGCGGCCGCGAGCATCGCGGCCGACCGGTCGACGGCGACGACGCGGCCATGGGGTAGGCGGGCGAGGAGGTCGGCGGTCGGGCGGCCGGTGCCGCAGCCGAGGTCGACGACGGTCTCGTCCCCGACGAGCGGCAGACGGTCGAGAACCCGGCGTCCCCAGGCGACGTGGGGGGTGGCAACGCGGTGGTACGTCGCCGCGTCCCATTCGACGGCGCGGCCGGCGTCTGGGCGGTCGGACGGGGACGGCATGGGGTCCTCAGGGCGATCGCGTGGACGAGGCGGTCGCATGGAGCGGCGGTCGCATGGAGCGGCGGTCGCGCCCGGGCGGCGGTCGCGCCGGGACGCGATGTACCGGCGCGGCGGCGTGCCCGGGTGGCGTGCTTCGGCGGCGTGCCGGTGTCGAGCCGGACCCGTATCCTACCAGGCGCTCCGCCAGGCACGGCTGGACGCGTCGACCGGGCGGGCCGGCACGCATCGGCGCTGACGTCCGGGCAGGCGCGGCGCGGCGGGCGTGGGGACGGCGGGCACGCGGGTAGGGACCGAGCTTTGAGGGGCGGGGGAGGTGGGGCAGGCGTGAACCGGCAAGGCGGGCCACCGCTGGACCCGGCGCGAGGGCTGGGGTGCCTGCTGGGGCTGGCGATCCTGGCCGCCCCGTTCCTGGCGGTGCTGTACGACGTCGACGCCGGGCTTGCGGTGATGGCCATCGCGCTCGGGGCTGGCGCGTACCTGGCACGGCTGGCGATGCCGGCCGTCGAGCCGGGGCTGCGGCGGCAACTGGGCGTGGCGGCGGTCGCCAACCTGGCGCTGGCCGTCGCGTGCGCGGCGGCGCTGGTGCTCCGGCTGACGTGACGGGAACGGGCGCGCCGTGGGCCGTTCCCGCCATGGCCGGGGCCGTTCTGGCCGGACCGGCTCTCGAGAGGTCGGCTCTGGCCGAGTCGGCGCGGGGTCGATGCCATACGCCGTGACCTGAGCCCGTCCAGGCATGACGAGGGCCGAGTCCGGTCGATACGACCTTCGTCCGAGCGGTGGCGGCAGCGGGGGCGATGCGGCCGGGTCCGACCGGGGCCGACCGGGTCCGACCGAGGGAGAGCCACGGACTCGGCGACGAAGCCGGCTGAAGGCTGCTCATCGAGGGACGCGGCGAACGTCCGGCAATCACCCTGAGCCCCTGGACGGACTCCATCGGTTCGGTGGTGGTATTGGGCGCACCGGCGGTGTCGCCTGCCCGGGGCACGCCCCGAGGCCAGAGTCCAGGGCACGGAGCCGGCCCGAGCCCGCCGTGGACCCGCCGGGCGAAACCCCCGGCCGAAACCCCCGATGACCACCCCGACTCCGAATCATGCGGACTCCGGGTGCTCGCGTGAGGACGCGGGGGGCTGGTCGTCCCCGTGGCCGCCCGGGGCCGAGCCTCGGGTCGGAGGCTCAGGGATGAAGCCGGCCGCGGACCGTCCGGGGGAGCGCCGGCGATCACGCGGATCTCGTACTGTCTGGACGCCGGGCGGTTACTTCGACCACCGCGCTTGCCGGCCCAGCCAGCCCCAGCCGGCTTTCTCCCTGATACCGGATCCGGGTGATCGCCGACGCTTCGCCCGGACGGTCCGCGGCCGGCTTCGTCCCTGAGCCTCCGACCCGAGGCTCGGCCCCGGTCCGGCCGGCCGTCCCGGCACCCCCGATGCCACCGCTGATCAGCCGGATTCGGTATGACCTCGGCCCCCGGGGGCTCGGCCCCGGGCGGGTGCCGCCGTCGACGCGCATCGGTCACATTGCCGAACGGCCGGATTCGGTACTCGTCGACCTGGCGGCGATCCTCGTCCAGGCGGCTCGGGTGGGACGGCCCCTTAGACGCGCAGCATGGGCGTCGGGAGGTCGGTGCGCCGCTTCTGCATCCAGAGGCCGTGGCGGCCGCGGCCGTAGTAGTCCCGCGCCAGGCCGACCTGGGCGTAGCCGGCGCCGCGGTAGAGGGCCTGGGCGGCGACGTTCTCCTGCTCGACCATCAGCAGCACGTTGCCGCCGGGGAGTGCCGTCTCCAGCGCCGCGAGCAGCGCCGCACCCACGCCCCGGCGTCGGGCATCGGGGTCGACCGCGAGGTTGATGACGCGGGCGTGGTCTCCCTGGCGGTCGCCGATCGCGCAGCCGACGACGCGGCCGTCCCGCTCCTCCCGGGCGACGAGGAATCGGACGTGGGGCAGCACCCAGAGCAGCGTCAGTGTGCCCAGCCCGTAGGCGAGGCGACGGGGGAAGGCGTGGCGCTGGACCCGGACGACGGCCCGCAGGTCGCCGACGCGGCCCGGCCCGACGGTGATGCCCGCGGGGACCGCGCCTGTCCGGGTAGGTAGGTCCTGGGACCCATCCTCGTCCGAACGGAGGTCCTCACCCGCCAGCGACGCACCGGGGAGGGCCGGCCGGTCGGCGCGCCAGGTCCCGTCGGCGGGGTAGGGCGGCTCGGCGGGGGGACCGGTGGGGTGCCGGTCGTCGGTCACGGGCGTCCTTAGCGGGGTGGCCGCCCGGGTCGGGCTGGCAACGGGGTGGGAGCGCGCGGCGGCGGCGGTTCGCGGTCACCCGGCGACGCCTCGCGGGCGCCGGGTGAGCGCCGTGTCCGGATGGTGGATGGTACCACCGGGTGCCCGCACCACGACGTCGCGGCCCGGCTCGGCTCCGGTCCTGGCGCGTGGGTGCGGCCGGGTGCGGAGCGTACGCCGCCCGCCCGCCCGGCGACGAGAACCGACCGCTGCCGGCGGTGGGTCAGGTCAGCCGGAGCACGGACGTGCGGGCGAACACGGGGCCGACGCGGTGGCCGAGCCGGGCGTAGACGGTGGGTGGGACGCCGATGTCGGCGAGATGCAGCTCGCCGACGGCGTCCCCGGCCCCCGGGGCCAGCAGACCGACCTTTGCCAGCGCCAGCGTCAGCGTCGCGGTGGCGACGACGCAGGGTGCGAACGCCGCACCGGTGTCGGCGTCGAGGCCGGAGGGGACGTCGACGGCGAGGGTCGGGGCGGGGTGGGTGTTGGCGGCCCGGAGCAGGTCGGCGAGCGGGCCCGCCGGGGCGCGCGTCAGCCCGAAGCCGAGCAGGGCATCGACGACGAGGTCGGTGGGCGGGAGGGGGTCGGTCGCGTCGGCGGAAGGGCCCCTGCCTCCCGGTCCCACCCCCGCCGCGGGGGCCGGCTGGGTGGGCGCCGCGATCGGGACGCCGAGGGCGACGAGCGTGCGGTGCTGGTGCGCCGCCGGGGGGCGGAGGGCACCGGGCGCGGTCGCGAGGCGGACGTCGACGGTGGCGCCCCAGGCATGGAGGTAGCGGGCGGCGACCAGCCCGTCGGCGCCGTTGTTGCCGCTCCCGGCCAGGATCAGGACGCGCCGACCCCGGGCGTCGCCGCCGAGGAAGCGGTCGCGGGCGAAGAGCGCCACGGCGTGGCCGGCGACTTCGATCAGCTGGAGGAGCTCGACGCCGATCTCCGCGATCATCAGGCGGTCGACGGCGGCCATCTCCGCGGAGGTCAGGGCGGGGATCCCGTCGCTGGGGACGGCGACGTGCGGGGCGGTCATGGGGCGTGCTCCTCGCGACGGCTGGGCGGTGCCATGGTCGCGCTCGGCGGCGCAAGGGGCGGGCCGGTGGCGCCCTCTCACGACGGGGTCGCGTGGTGCCGGTGCGTCATCTCCCCTATCGGTCTCGCCGGCGGCGGTAAGGGGCCGCGGGATGCCGGTCGGCCACGATGACTCGGCCACCGGCCGGCACGGCGGTGGCCGGGGCGTGAGCGACCAGGGGTGTGCGGGAGGGGGGCGAGACCGGATGGGACGCGGGGACCGGACGCGACCGGCGCTGGTGCTGGTCGGTGGGGCGCCGGCGAGCGGGAAGACGACGCTCGCGACGGTGCTGGCGCGGACGATCGGGTTGCCGCTGCTGGCGAAGGACGACGTGAAGGAGACGCTCCTCGACGCGCTTGGGGCGACCGACCGGGCGCGGTCGCGGGAGATCGGGGCGGCGTCGTACGCGGTGCTCTTCTCGGTCGCGGCGCGGCTCCTCGACGCCGGGGTGGGGGCGGTGCTGGAGAGCAACTGGCGGCGTGGGGTGCCGGAGCCGGACCTCGAGCCGCTGGTCGCGGCGGCGGGGCCGGGAACGGTTCTGGTCCACTGCCAAGCCGGACGGGACGAGATCGCGCGGCGCTACCGGGCACGGTGGGCGGATGGGGCGCGGCACCCAGGGCACCACGACGACGCGGCGTCGGCGTCGGTGCTCACCGACCTGGACGCCGGGCGCTACGCGCCGCTCGACTTGGGCAGCCATGTCCGGATCCTGGTCGTGGACACCACGGCGGGCTACGCTCCTACCCTCGACACGATCCTGGCCACGATCCGCGGCGCGTCTGGCCGCGCCCGGTGACGCCATCTCCAGGGCCGGGTGCGGCCCGCAGCGCGGGCTGTCCCCGGCCAGACGCGGCGCGCAGCGGCCCTGGCGACACGCCGCGGGGCGACGCGACGGCGCGCGAGCCGACAGCCG
>CADCWG010000046.1 GCA_902806335.1 uncultured Thermomicrobiales bacterium
GGGGGTCCACGGAGCGCAGCAGCCCGTCTTGCACCGTCCCTGCCAGCCCTAGCCCGACGGAGCCGTGGGAAACAGCCAGGCATTGGACGGCGGCCTCCCCGCGCTCCGGCCAGACCTGGCGCCAGACCTTCCCGCCGTTGCGGCTCCGATACAGTCCGGTCAGGGTGGCCACGATCGCGGTCCGATCATTGGCGAAGTCGCCGGACAGCGCGAGCGCCAGCACCCGCGTGTCCAGCAGCCCCGGGTTGACGCTGTCCCAACTCTGCCCGGCGTCCGCCGAGCGCAGCACGCCGTCCGACTCCGTGCCTACCAACAGCGTGGCGTCCTGCCCGTACGCCGGGGACACGACCACCGCGGTGACGGGACCAACCGCGAGCACGCGGCGCCAGCCGGCGCCCCCGTCGTTGGAGCGGTAGAGTCCGTCTCGTCCGCCGGCGAAGAGGGTGCGGTCGGCCCCGAAGGCCGGGGACGGCGCCACGGCTTCCACCAGCGGTCCCGTCTTGCCGATCCCCGCGGGGGACCAGGAGGATCCGGCGTCGTCGGAGGCGAACACGCCGACCGGGGTGGCGGCGAACGCCACGGGGGAGCGGTCCCCGACCACGGCCACGGCGGACGCGGTTCCTCCCGGTCGGCCGCCGATCGACTCCCACCCGCGGTCCACCTTCCCCTCCGTCCTAAGGATTGATCGACACGGGCGGGTTCCGCCTCCGTACCAGCGCCTCGGTCGACACCACGGCAGTGGCGAGGTCCACGGCTGCTTTCAGGGCGCCGAGCACCACGGGAAGCGGGTCAAGGATGCCTGCGCCGCCGGCCTCGATCCACTCGCCGCGCCGCACATCGAGCGTCCAGGCCGCTCCCCGCCGGGCCGCCTCGCCCACCACCGCCGCCGCGTCGAGCCCGGCGTTGGCGGCTATGGCCCGCATCGGCTCCTCTAGGGCCCTGGCGACCATCCGGACCCCCACCGCCTCCGCGCCGTCGCCCGCCATCTCCCCGATGGCTGCCCCGCATGCCGTCAGAGCCGCCCCCCCGCCGGTCACCGCCCCCTCCCGCATCGCCGCCTGCGTCGAGCGGACCGTGGCCTCGACCCGCGGTCGCAGCTCCGCCTGCTCGCTTGCCGTCGGCGCCCCGACCCGGATCACGGCGGAGACCCCGGTAAGCCTCCCGATCCGCGCGAGGACGCCCTCGCCTCCCCCGTCGCCCTCGCTCTCAGCCCGGACGTCGATCACCCGTCGACGGACGGCCTCTCGGGAGCCGCGTCCCCCGAGGATGCCGACCTCCCGCAGCGTCGCCCACGCCTCGCGGGCGCCCCCGAGATCCTCGGACCGCACGTCGCGGAGGCGGTCTCCCCGCTCGCGCCCGATCAGTCGCCCACCGGTTGCCACGGCGATGTCTTCGAGCACACGCGAGCGGTCGGACTCCGCCCCGGGAGACCTCACCGCCACCACCCCGGCAAGCACGCCACGCTGGAGGTTCGCGACCAGCAGCTCCAGCGCCGTCCCTCGAATGTCGGGCGCGACGATGAGCACGTTTCGTCGCCCCGCGGCGACGCACGTCTCGATCGCCGGAAGCAGGTGCGCGGACTCGTGCAGGGTATGGTCGGTGGTCAGGACAGCCGGATCAGCGAGCCGCGCCTCCGGCCGTCCCGGCGGCAGGAGGTAGGGGGACACCATGCCCTCCGGCCACCGCATTCCCTCAACGTATTCGCACGCCGTTCGGCGTGCATAACCGTCCTCGACCAGCACGGCTCCCTCGGGCCCCACGGCCTCGACAGCCTCTGCCACCGTGCCGGCGATCTCCCGTTCCCTAAGTGCGCCCTGCGCGACGGCCAAGACCTCGCGGAACTCGATGACCGGGACGGCCATCCGCCGGAGTTCGGCGGCGGCGAGCGCTGCGCCCTGCGCGACCCCCGCCTGGAGACGGACCGGGTCGCCGCCAGCCGCCAGGTAGGTAGTGGCCTGCCGCGCCAGCGAGTGCCCTATCACCGCGGCCGTCGCACCGCCGTCGCCCGACGTCTGACCGACCGTCCAGACGAGGTGGCGCACCAACATTGCGCCCATGTCCTCGAACGGAGCGGGCAACTGCTCCACCCGCCGGGCGATCGTCCCCGCGTCGTCGAGCACCTCCGGCGACCGGCCGGGGACGATCGCGGCGACGGCGACGGTGCCGGCGACCGGTCCGAGGGTAGGGCGGAGCAGCATCGCCATCTGCTCGACCCCCCTCAGCAGCGCGGCCCGTGCAGCATCCCCGTCGAGCACCAGCCGTGGGGAGCGTTCGCGTCGACTCCCTGCGCGCGACTCGATCACAGTCTCCCCTCCGCGCGCACCCTGCCCGGGCGTTTTCCCGTCACCCGCACGATGTGACGGCTCAGGTGGCTGGCGGACGCGTAGCCGCACAGATGGGCGATTAGTTCAAGACTCTGATCCGAGTTTCGGATCATCGCCAGGGCCTGCTGGGCGCGCAGGTGTTGCAGCCGTTGCGTCGGGGTCTGGCCGCGCAGCCGCACGAACTGGGCGCGGAGGTAGGAGTACGACACCCCGACCTCGCGGGCGAGACTCGAAATCGTCGGGTGCTCGACGAAGCGCTCCTCCAGCACTCGCTCGAACTCGCGCACGTGCATCTCCGCGGCACTGGGATGAGCGCCGTCCCCCGAACGCCGCATCACGATGTCCAGTTGTCCGAGCAGCAGGGCGAGCATCTGTTCCCGATGCCAATGCGTGGACCGCCACTCGCCGACCAGGACCTGGCAGAGGTGGCCAAGCGTTCGCTCGGCGTCGTCCTTCACGAAACACGGCCACCGCGTTGGCTCCGCGCCCTCGAGCAGCAGGTAGTAGCACGCCCACGGCTGGCGCGCGGTTTCCCCGTGCACCGTCCCGGGCGGGATCACCAAAGCTTCCCCGGGCCCAACCCTCCGGATGGAGTCCCCGATGCGGCAACCGAGATCTCCTTTGAGGTAATAGACCACCTCCCATGTCGGGTGGCTATGGAGCTGTTTGTCGGCACCCCACTCATCCCTGTACCGTCCGGCCGCCAGCACCGTCGGCTCTGCAGGTTGCGTTGTACGCATGACGGGTAGCGAATCGTGCATTGAGCCGTCTCCTTAGGGTGGCGTACGCTACTCGCCATCGCAGGCCTCGTCAACGACACGTTGGTTTCGAGGGCGAAATCTATGCATAGCTCGTCCCCCACGCTCGGGTCGCCGTCTGGAAGCTCGGAACCGCAGGAGGGGAGCACCATGAGCAGAGGAATCAGCCGACGACAGTTGCTGCAGCAGGCCACCGGGGCGGCGGCCGGGGCGGTCGCCGCCGCATGCGGCGGGGGCGCGTTGCGCGCGGCCCCGACCGCCGCGAGGGCGGCGCAGGACGGCGGGACCGCCGGAGCCAAGATAACGGTCGTGGGCCGGGAGGGGACGATCCCGGTCCTGCTGGACAACTCGCAGGACTGGATGGCGCAGACCGGGATCACCGTCGAGCCGGTCGTCGTCAGCACCGATCTGGGGCGGAAGATCCTGCAGTCGGCGGTCACCGGGGCATTCCTGGCCGACGTGCAGCTGCACGACGACAACTACGGCGCGGACCTGTACGCCCGCGGCTACTACCAAGAGGTGCCGGCGGACGTCAAAGGCACGGTCGGATGGGACGACATCGTTCCGTTCTACCGCGATCGGCTGAGCGGCTGGCAGGGCAAGACGTACGGCATTCCGTACGACGGCGACAACATGTTCCTGACGTACCGGCGCGACCTTATGGCCGACCCGGCCATCCAGGAGCGGTTCACGGCGGCCTACGGCTACGGGATGGACCCAGCCACCGGGCCAAAGTCCTGGCAGGAGCACGGTCAGTACGCCGAGTTCTTCACGGGTTGGGCATGGGACCCGAGCGGCGAGGAGGGCTACGGCCTCTCCAGCATGTGGAAGCGGGGCGGCGGGCTGTTTTGGGCGTTTTGCTCCCGAGCAGCGGCATACGCCAAGCATCCGGGTGCGCCCGACTTCTACTTTGATGTGGAGACCGGCGACCCGTTGATCAACTCCGAGGCGTTCGTCCGGGCGCTGACCGAGTGGAAGACGGAGATGGAGACGTACGCCCCGCCGGGCGCCCTCAACTTCGAATGGGCGAACGGCAACGACCAGCTCATGACAGGCCGAGTGGCCATGGTGAACTACTGGGCCGACACCGGCAAGGACGCCCAGGACCCGGAGAACTCGACCGTCAAGGGCAAGTTGGGGTACCACCTCACCCCTGGTTCGACGGACGTGTACAACCCCAAGGCCCGGGCGTGGGAAACCCAGCCGGAGGTCAGTCACGCGCCCTTCCTCGGGTTCGGCGGGAGAAATTTCGCCATTGCCCGTGACACGAAGCAGGCCGAGGCCAGCTGGGAGTTCCTCAAGCACGCCTGCTCCCCAGAGACCACCTTGACGGTTTCCGTGACGCCGGGGAGCGGGATGGACCCGGTGCGGGAGAGCCAGTTCAATGTGGACGCGTGGGTGAACAGCCCGTTCCAGTGGAATCCGGACGAGGCGCGCAGCTACCTCGACACGATTCGGGCCAACCTTAACCACCCGAACCTCGTCGCGGACCTGCGCCTGCCCGGGTGGACGCAGTACCAAGACGCGCTGGAGACCTCGGTGTCCGCGGTCTTGGCGGGCAGCTCCGAAGCGCAAGGGGCGCTCGACCAAGCCGCAGCGCAATGGAAGAGCATCACCGGCCAGTTGGGCGGCGCCGAGAAGCAGATGACGTACTACCGGGACCTGCTCGGTGTCTAGCAGACCGGGGGTGGCGACGCGGGCCCGGCCGTCGGCCGTGCCGGTCGCCCCCGCCCGCGGGCGGCGCCGGAAACGATCCTACGTGCGGCTGGTGCTGCTGCTGCCGGCGTTCGTGTCCCTTGCCTTCGTGACGATCTACCCCCTCGGCTTTACGGTCTACGCCAGCCTCACCGACTGGAACCTCTTCAACTTCGGCGCCCCAGTCCGCTTCGTCGGCTTCCGTAACTGGATCGAGCTGTGGCGGGACCAGAACTTCCTGATCGCGTTCAAGAACACGGCGGTGTTCGTGCTGATCGCGACGCCCTTGACGTACCTCGTGGGCCTGATGGTGGCCGTCGCGTTGGACACCGCGACGGTCGGCAAGCGGTTCTTTCGGGTGCTTTTCTGGTTGCCGCTGATGCTGAGCAGCGTGCTGGTGACCGTTGTCATCGGGCGGATGATGTTCGATCCGTTCGTTGGGCCGGTCGACTCGGTGCTCGACCGCCTCGGGGTGCCGCAGGTCCTTTGGCTGGCGAATCCGCGAACGGCGATGATGACGATCATCATCCTTCAGGTGTGGTGGGGGACCGCCTACACCATCATGCTCCTCGTGGCGGCGCTGGAGTCGCTCCCGCCGGAGTTGAACGAAGCGGCGCGGGTCGACGGAGCCGGGGAGTGGCGGGCGTTCTGGGAGATCACCTTCCCGCTGCTCTTGCCCGTGAGCTCGGCCGTCTTCCTAATCCAGATCGTGGACGCCTGGAAGGTGTTCGACATCATCAACGTGCTGACCGGAGGAGGGCCGGGGACGGCCACCCAGTCGATCAGCCTTCTCGTCTTCCAGCAAGGGGTGCAGGGAGGGAACATCTCGTACGCCAGCGCGATGGCGTGGATGCTGACGGTCACCATCGCCGTGGTGGCCGGAACGGTCTACTGGCTCTCGCGGCGCTGGACGGACTAGGCGTGCGTTGCCGCACCGCGGAGGCGCAAGCGGCGTTACCTGGTTACGTCGTTCTTGGCCGGTTCGTCCGGACGGGCCGACGCCAGGATATCCGGAGCGGGCCTCGGTCGACGGGTCCCTGAGGTGGTGGCATGAGACGCAGTAAGGGCGCGTGGTTCTTCACGTACGGGGTGCTCACTGCCTGGAGCCTACTGCTGCTGTTCCCCATGTACTGGGTGGTGACCACCTCGTTCAAGACACGCCCTGCCATCAGTGGCGGGGCCACTTTCGTGCCCTGGGTCGACTTCGATCCGAGCCTGCAGGCGTGGCGGGAGCTGTTCTCGGAGAGTACCGACCGTTGGCTCCCGTTCTTCGCCAACAGCCTGATCATTTCGGTCGTGACGGCGGCCCTCGCCTCCGTGTTCGGCATGATGGGCGGGTACGCGTTGGCGCGGTGGCGGCGCCTCGGTCCCTTCGCCAGCGCCCAGTTCGGCTTCTTGCTGCTGGGGCAACGCATGTTCCCGGCGGCGCTGCTGGCGCTGCCGATGCTGATCATGTTCCAGGACCTGAAGCTGCTGGACACCCGCGTCGGTCTGATCCTCCTCTACACGGCGTTCAGCACCCCCTTCGCGGTGTGGCTGCTCACCGAGTTCATCCGCAGCGTGCCGGTGGAGATCGAGGAGAGCGCGATGCTCGACGGATCCTCCCGCCTGGGGGTTATCTTCCGGATCACCCTGCCGTTGGTGCTGCCGGGGCTCATCGGGGTTTTCGTGCTGGTGCTGGCCGGGGCCTGGAACGAGTACTTCTTTGCGCTGGTGCTTACCTTCAGCGAGTCGGTGACGGTGCCGATTTTCCTCGCCAACCAGATCAACCAGACCGAGTCGGTGGGATGGTATTTCGTGTCGGCCATCGGGATCCTGTCGTCATTCCCGCTGATCATCGCTGCCCTGGTGCTCCAGCGGTTCATCCAGCGCGGTCTGGTCGCCGGCGCGGTGAAGTGAGGCCGGGTCGGCGGCTCATCGGCGGATGCCCGGAAGGCATTTCCAAGAGCTAGGGACAGGGGGGACACGATTGGACAAGCTTCGCCTGGGCTACGTTGGCTGCGGCTTCATGGCCCAGCGGGTCCACATCCCCAACTTCGTGTCCTTGCCCGACTGCGAGGTCGTCGCCCTCGCAGAGCTCCGTCCGGAGTTGGGCCGGAAGGTGCAAACGCGGTTCGGCATTCCGACGCTGTACCGCGACCACCAGGAGTTGCTGGCCGACCCGGACGTGCAGGCGGTGGCCATGTCGGCCGCCTTCTCGGTGCAGGGCGACCTCGCCCGCGACGCGCTCCAGGCCGGCAAGGACGTCTTCGTGGAGAAGCCGATGGCGGTCTCGGTGCCGCAGGCGGACTCCATCCTCGCGGCCGCCAGGCGGTCCGGGAAGAAGCTGATGGTCGGCTACATGAAGCGGTACGACGTCGGCAACGAGTTGGTGAAGGCGAAGCTGGACCAGTTCAGGACCAGCGGGGAACTGGGGGCCCTCACGTTCGCCCGGAACCACGGCTTCGGTGGCGAATGGATCGCCGGGCTGGACATCCCCGTCGACACGACGGACGAACCGATGCCGGCGGTTCCGCCCATCGGGCCCGACTGGCTGCCCGAGCGGTTCCTCAAGCCCTACGTCAGCTACCTGCAGCAGTACACCCACAACGTCAACCTGCTGCGCTACTTCCTCGACGCGGGCGACGACGTCGGGGTGCGGGCGGTCGACCTGGACGAGGACGGCTACAGCGGGGTCGTGGTGCTCGACATGGCGGGCACAAGGGTGGTGCTGGAGACGGGCCATATCTCCCACCACCGCTGGGACGAGCACACCCAGGTGTACTTCCGCGACGGGTGGGTCAAGACCTGGGCGCCGCCGCTGCTGCTGCGGCAGGTCCCGGCCGAGGTGGAGGTCTACCGGGCGGGCGGGGAGCAGACGTTCAGCCGGCCGATCCCGCAGCCCGGGTGGACCTGGAGCTACAAGCGGGAGGCCGAGCACTTCGTCCGCTGCCTGCGGACCGGGGAGCCGTTCCGGTCCAGCGGCGAGGACACCCGGACCGACGTCCGGATCTTCGAGGACATCTACCGCGCCTACCTGGCTCAACTCGGCTCGTTGTAGTCGGGACAAACCCGCCTGTGGCACGAACGCGTACTTGGCTATTGGGGAGGGCAAGTGCGAACGGGCTTTTACACGGCGGCGCTGCCTGGGTCGCCGATCGCTGAGGTGGCGCGGTGGGCGGCCGATGCCGAGTTTGACGCGTTGGAGGTGGACATAGCCCGCCACGCCGGCGGGCCGGCCGGGATAGCCACGGCCGTGGACGCGGTGCGTGGCCAGGGTCTCGACGTCTGCGCGCTGACCCTCTTTGGCTTCCTTCTCGACGGGGACGCCGACGCCAGGGAGCGGACGAGGAGCGGCGTGGCGGCGGCCGTCGAAGCGGCCGCCGCCAGCGGGGTGGAGCTCGTGGTCACCTTCGCCGGCCGAGACCAGTCGCTGACCGAGGACGAGAACTACCGCGAACTCGCGGGCTTTCTGGCGCCCCTGGCCGACCGCGCCGCGCAGGGCGGGGTGAGGATCGCGATCGAGAACTGGCCGGGGCCGCGGAAGGACTTCATCGCCACGACGCCACAGGGCTGGGCGCGGCTGTTCGAGCTCGTGCCCGCCCCCAACGTCGGGCTGAACTTCGACCCGTCCCACTTGGTGTGGCAGGGGATCGACCACGAGCAACCCCTTGCCGACGTGGCGAACCGCATCTTCCTGGCCCATGCGAAGGACACGGAGGTCTTCGCCGAGCGGCTGCAGCAGGTCGGGTACTTCGGCGCCGGCTGGTGGACGTACCGGCTGCCCGGCCACGGCACGATCGACTGGAGCAGGTGGCTCGACCGGCTCCGGGCGGCGGGGTTCGGCGGGGTCGTCTCGATCGAGCACGAGGACAGGGATTGGGGATTCGGCGCGTCGGGGAGCGACGAACGGCGACGGCAGGGCCTGCGCGAGGGACTACGGGCGCTGCGGACAGCGCTTAGCCCCGCTGCGGACGGGGAACGTTGACGGGCAGTGTGTTTCCCAGGACGACTCGGAGGAACATTCTTCTACGTCCGACAGGGACTCTGAAAGACCGGCATCCCAGGGACAACGATGACCGCGGGCGGCTTGCCGCCACATTCGTCGTCCTGCCGGCGCCGGGGGTCGAGTAGCACAGAGGCGCCCCCAAGGCGTCACCGTTGGCGGGGCCAATCAACGTGCCGGAAAGGAGCCGCGATGCGCGAGCACGACGGGGGGCCCTGACCGGCCACGACGGGGTGCCGGCCGCCCCGCTCGAGCGCACGGACGGGACGGGACGGGCTGGCCG
The DNA here is from genome assembly GCA_902806335.1 of uncultured Thermomicrobiales bacterium. Classification (GTDB taxonomy): domain Bacteria; phylum Chloroflexota; class Chloroflexia; order Thermomicrobiales; family UBA6265; genus CADCWG01. Next base: position 9,046 of record CADCWG010000046.1, read on the forward strand.
GCCGGGGGACATGCTGGGCGGCCCGAGCGCCAGGGCCGGGGGACGACTCAGCCCGGACGACGAAACCGGGGCGCGGCCGACGGCGCCAAACCGCGACGGCGCCGCGGAGTTCGTGTTGCAGGTGGACGCGGACGTTGACCCGAGCGATCCGGCGTGACCGGGGAGGGCCCGGTGGCGCTCCTTCCGCTGCCGGCCCGGTTCGGGCGGGTGGCTCACCCCGGCGCGATCGCCGACACCGTGGGATCGGGCGCGGCATGGGCGTGGTCGCGAGGCGGGCCGGCCGTCCTTCCCGAGTCCGGCCCGAACCGAGCGGCAGCCTTCGGGTCCACCGGGACCTGAACCAGCCGGACCGCGACACCGTCCTCGGCGACGGGCGCCGCTTCCCCCGCCCGAGGCGCGGTCGTGCCGCGCGGCGGGGCGGCGGTCCGGGCCACGGGCGACCCGGGCATCGTCCGCGTAGAGATCGGGGAGGCGCTGCGCCGCGGCGGGTGGGATCGCCCGCGACCGTCCGTGGCGGCGGGCGGTCGCGCGCTACGGTTGGCACGGCGCCTGCGGCAACGTTCCGGGTAGGGAACGGCGGGTTTGCGGTGGCGTGGGAGGTACCGCGATGGACGCGACGTCCCGGCAGTGGCGCTTCAAGAAGGGCGACCAGGTCTGCAGCGCCGACGACCACAAGCTCGGCAAGGTCGTCGACCTCGTCCCGGACGCCACGAGGCCGACCCACCTCGTCGTCGAGAAGGGGCTGCTCATCCACCACGACTACAACGTGCCGACCAGCGCCGTGTGTAACTACGACGGGGATACCATCTACCTGGACCTGACCAGGGA
>CADCWG010000047.1 GCA_902806335.1 uncultured Thermomicrobiales bacterium
GCTCCGAAGAGGTCGGCCCCGGGCGCCGCCGGACCGCCCGCTCGGGGGAGGCGGGCGGTCCGGCTTGGCTCCTGAGCGTGAGGGCGCTCAGCCGGCGGCGGGACGCGGGGTGGGAGGATGAACCATGGGGGGTAGCCCCCTTTCCCTCGCTCGCGGTGCTCGGTAGCATCAGGGTGCCGGCTTCGTTCGGAGCCGGCGGCCGAGGGCGACGGCGCCCGCACTTCGCGTCGGGTCCGGCCACCCCTGCCCCCACGACGACCGCCTCGCGGAAGGTCGTTGTCCGACCACGCCAGGTGGTTGGCCGTCCCGCCTTGCCCGGTGCGGCGTCGCCGGCGGATCGACGAGGAACGATGACCAATCGGGAGACCCGTGCCGTCCGACCCGCGAGGGTCGTCCGCGGCGCAACCGAGGCGACCAGGGGCAGGGCGCACCTGCGTCCTGTGGGGCGTTTCTCGCTCGCTCACTCGGCCGACCGTGGGCACGGCGCGCCACGACACCCGAGCCACGCTCGGGGTCGGTGCAAGGATGGCGGTATCCCGGTGACGCGCCCATGAGGGTCCTGGTCGCTGTTGATCCTGACGGAAACCGTGATGCGGGGAGCGGCATCCCTGCCGCGGTCCCCGGCCAGCGGTGGGCTCCACGCCCTGTCGGTCGTTCGGCGTCTGAAGCGTCAGTCGCTCCTGGGGCGAACCTGACCATGCCGCCAGGCTCTCGTGAGGAATCCGCGGTGCCCTCGAGTCCTGTCGCTCACGACGCGCTCGTCCAGATTGTCGAGCGGGCAAGCACCCTCTGGGAGCGGCTGGGCGACGACTACCTCCCCGTGGGCGGCGCCGAGGCCACGTCGGTGGCCGCGGGGCGCTTCGACCGGTGGTGTCAGGTCGCCGCCGAGGGCGACCGGGACGTGTTCGCCCGGCGCCTGGAATGGGACGGGTTGGACGAGGCACGCGTCCGCGGCGCGCTCGGACCGGTGCGCCTGAAGGATGATCAGTCGCTTCCCGGCTGGGCGACCGTGTTCCGCGACCTCGTCACCGGCGCCTACGGGACCGGCGCCACGACGGACGGCGATCCCGACGGCCTCCCGAGCGATGCCCCGCGGTCCGTCGCGCCGCTCCCGTTCGACGATCTCCTCGCGCCGCTGGTGGCCGCGGCGAGCCGTCGCCTGGCCCCGCGGGCCGCCGCCCACCGTCACCTGCTCAGCGCCGAAGCGTACGCGGCCCTCGAATGGTCGCTCCTCCAGCGCCTCGCCCGTCTCTGCGCCGAATGCCTGCATCTCGAGTTCACCGCGTTCCGGGCGCGGCGGACGACGAGCTTCGGCCGCCTGCTCGCCCGCGCCTCGAGTGCACCCGGGACCGACCTCTACCGGGAGTTCGTGGCCGAGATGCGCCGGGGCGGGATGATCCGCCTCTTCGCCGAGTACCCCCGCCTGGCGCGGGCGGTGGCCACCGTCGCCGCCCAGTGGGTTGATCGGACCGCCGAGTTCCTGGTACGGCTGGCGGCCGACCTGCCGGCGCTCCGGGCCGACCTCAACGGCGATACCCCGACGGGCCGGGTCGTGGATCTGCGCTGCAATCTCTCGGACCCGCACGACGGCGGGCGGTCGACGCTGCTGCTGACCTTCGCGTCGGGGCTGAAGGTCGTCTACAAGTCGCGCGACCTCGCGACCGAGGCGCACTGGTTCGCCCTGCTGGGGTGGCTCAACGGGCGTGGGGCGGCGCTCCCGTTCCGCTGCCTGAAGGTCCGCCGCGGGGACGACCACGGCTGGATGGAGTACGCGGCGCACCGCCCGTGCGCCGACGAGGCGGAGGCGCGCCGGTACTACACCCGGACCGGCGCCCTGCTCTGCCTCGTCTACGCGCTCGGCGGCAACGACTGCCACTTCGAGAACATCGTCGCCGCCGGCGAGCACCCGATCCTGGTCGACCTCGAGACGATCATGCACCCGACCCGCCGGGACGGCGCGGACACCGCCAACCCGCTCCAGCGGGCGGTCGGTCGGGCACGGTTCGAGTCGGTCCTGCGGACCGGCATGCTGCCGCAGTGGATCCCCCGGTCGGGTGGCCGCGCGCTCGACACCAGCGCGCTGGGGGCGGTGGCGGAGACGGAGACCACCCGGGCGCTGCCGCGGTGGCGCGACGTCAACACCGACGCGATGCGGCTCGAGCGGGAGCACTACGCCGCGCCCCCGGGCCAGAACGCCCCCATGGTCGACGGCGCGCCGCTCTCGCCGAACGACTACGTCCCGGAGATCGAGGCGGGCTTCCGGCAGATGTACCGAGCGCTCGTCGAGTGGCGCGAGGAGATGCTGGCGCCCGACGGTCCCCTGGCGGCGATGCGCGACCAGTCGATCCGCTTCATCTTTCGCGGCACCGGCGTCTACTACGCCGTGGCCGAGCGGGCGAACCGCCCGGAGCAGCTGCGGGACGGCGCGGCCCACAGCGTTGAGCTCGACGCGCTGTGTCGCGCCCCGCTCCTCGAGGCCGATCGGCCGCGCTTCTGGCCACTGCTCGCGGCCGAGCGGCGGGCGCTTGAGCAGGGCGACATTCCCCACTTCCTGGCCACGGCCGACAGCGACGGGCTGCGGCTCGGACCCGGCGCGGAGCTCCGTGGCTGCTTCGACGAGCCGTGCTACGCGCAGGCCCGCGCACGGCTCCTGCGCATGGACGCCCGCGATCTCGAGCGGCAGGTCGGATTCATCCGGGCGACGATGCTCGCCCGGGTCGCGCGCCACGGGCAGCGGGGCGGCGGCCGCGCGGTGCCAGACTCCGAGCTGGACCTGGTCACGCCGCCGGCGTCCGACGTGCTCGTGGCCGACGCGATCGCCATCGCGGCGGCGATCCGCGACGCCGCGATCGGGGACCCCGACGACGCGGTGACCTGGATGACGGTCCGCTACGACTTCTCGATGCAGCGGTTCCAGCTTGAGGTCTCGGGGCCCGGCCTCTACGACGGAGGCTGCGGCATCGCGCTGTTCCTGTCCGCCCTGGAGCGCGTCACCGGCGGCGCCGGGGTCCGCGGCCTGGCGCTCGCGGCGCTCGCGCCGCTGCGCGAGGAGCTCCGGAGCCGGGCGCCACGCCGGCTGGCGGCCGAGGTCGGCGTCGGCGGTGCCTCGGGGGCGGGCGCGTTCGTCTACGGGCTGACGCGGGTCGCGGGGTTCCTCGGCGAGGGGGATCTGCTCGAGGACGCGCGCCGGGCGGCGGCGGCGATCACCGACGAGGCCATCGCCGCTGACGGCGCCTACGACGTGATCGGCGGCTCCGCGGGGGCGATCCTCGGCCTCCTGGCACTCCACGACGCCACCGGGGACGGCGACGTCCTCGCGCGGGCCGTGGCCTGCGGCCATCACCTGGTCGCCCACCAGGCCCCGCCGGCCGCGGACGGGCGGGGGTGGGCGAACGTGGACGGCCGGGTGCTCGCCGGCTTCGCCCACGGCGCGGCGGGGATCGCCTACGCGCTGCTGCGCCTCCACGACACCACCGGCGAGGCGGCGTTCCGCGAGGCGGCGACCGAGGCGATCCGCTACGAGACCGCGCGCTTCTCCGCGACGGAGCGGAACTGGCCCGACCTCCGCGAGTGGACCCCCGGCCGCCCGTACTCCGAGTTCGCCGTCTCCTGGTGCAACGGCGGTCCGGGGATCGGGCTGGCGCGGCTCGGCGGCCTGCGGTCCCTGGACACCCCCGCGATCCGGGCCGACATCGCCGCCGCCGCCGAGTCCGCCTGCCACCACGGCGCCGACGACGCCGACCACCTCTGCTGCGGCAACCTGGGCCGGGCGGACGCCCTGCTTGAGATCGGGCGGCGCCTCGACCGACCCGACCTCGTCGGCGCTGCCCGCCGGCGGGTGGCCCACGCCCGCTCCACCGCCGCTCAACGAGGCGGCTACCGGCTCTGGTGGCAGACCGGGGGCGGCGTGTCACTCCCCGGACTCTTCCAGGGAACGAGCGGGATCGGCTACGCGCTGCTGCGCTCCGCCAGTCCCGAGTCGCTCCCCTCGGTCCTGCTTTGGGAGTGATTTCCCGGACCGAGGACGAGGCAGGTTCGGTCTTCGGGAGGCCGCAAAGTGCCGCGGCAGAAAGGATTGACCAGCGGTTGGACGACTGATAACCTGAGGCGTCCCTGAGTGAGATCCGCGCGAATGGATGGTTCGAGGGAGGGTCGACGCATGTCCGCTGGGTCGGAGCGAAGCCGCGGCGATGTCGAGCAGGGGATCATCGAGAGGGCGACGCGGGACGCGTCGTTCCGCCAGCAGTTGGTGAGCAACCCGCGCGCCGCGCTGGAAAGTGAACTCGGCATGACGCTCCCCGCGGGCGTCCAGGTGCAGGTGCTCGAGGAGTCGCCGTCGGCCTACTACCTGGTCCTGCCGCAGGCGGAGTCCGCGGGTGCGGAACTCTCCGACGCGGATCTCGACGCCGTGGCCGGTGGGTCCGGGAACTCCTGGAACGCGGACACCTGCTGGAACGGCGGCTGCCCGTAGCTCGGTCAACCCCGGCCCCCGGCATTGACGCTGGGGACGGCGGGCGCAGACCACGATCAGCCAACCGACGTCGTCCGCTCGCCGCGACCGTTCGGTCGCGGCGAGCGTTCGTCCGGCGTCCCAGGTCGTGTCCCACCTCACCAGGGGCCGGCGCCGCACCGATCGGCAGGAGATCCGCAGATGGCTCGTCCGGTTCCGGGTCCGGTCGCGGTCGAGCGGTCGAGCGACGTGTCCACCCTCGACGACTATCTGCGGGCCGTGGCACCCTACCTGCCGTCGGCCCTGGTCGCGCCCGAGAGTCTCGCCGCCTCGGGAGCGGTGGCCCGCCTCCTGCCGGCGGCCGTGACGGCCCACTTCGGGTTCGAGAGCCGACTGGGCGTGCCGGAAGCGAGCGTCGACTTCATGCTCGCGACGAGCGTCGCCGCCGGTGGCCGCCGGATCCTGGCCGGAGAGCATCCCGGCATCCCCGCCCCCTCGTCGCTCGTCACCAACCCCTCCTGGGAGCGCACGCGGGAGTTCGTCGCCCGCTGGGCCGATCCGGCGTCGCCGCTGTCCGCCGGCGCTGACCACGTCTGCCTTGAGTTCGATGTCGCTGGGGCCGCCGATCCCGCGGCCGCGGCGGTCCCGAATGTCTTCTTCGCCCCGCAGGACGGCAATTGGGTCGGCGACGATGCCCGCGCCTCGGCCGACCACGTCGAACGGGCGCGCCGCACGGTAGAGATGGGGCTCGAGATCCTCGCCGGCGGTCCCCTCTGGGCCCCGACCGCCGCCGCGCTGGCCCGCTGTTTCCGGGAGTTGCCCGCCCACGCCTGGGTCTTCCAGATCGGGGTGATGACCGCGCGCACCCCCACCCCCGTGCGACTGCAGGTCAGCAAGGTGACCCCCACGGAGTTCCTCGATTTTCTCGTCCGCGTTGGCTGGGAGGGCGAGGTCGACGCGCTCGGCGCCCTGCTGGATGCGCTGACCAGGACCGTGGACGACGTCACCTACGGTGTGGACCTGGATGGCGGCGTGCGGCAGAAGATCGGCCTCGAGTGCTACGTCCGCGACGACCGGCTGCCCGCACCCGAGCCTCGGTGGGAAGCGCTCCTCGACGGTCTGGTCGAGCAGGGGCTGTGCCTGCCGGCGAAGCGGGACGCGGTCCTCGCCTACCCCGGCGTCTCGCACGAGGGGTCCGGCCTCGGCCCCTGGCCGACCAACCTGGCGCGCGCCACCGGGCTGCTCGGTGGGCGGGTGGTGCCGGTCTTCGCGCGCTACCTCCACCACGTGAAGGTGGTGTTCCAGGACGGCCGGGCGACCGAAGCCAAGGCGTACCTCGGCATCGGCCAGCAGTGGATTTCCCGCGCGACATGAGCGAGGTGCCGTCGGCGGCGTCGGCCGGTGGTCGGGGGCAGAACCACGCCGACCGATTCTGGGGCGCCGTGCGGGACGTCGCCGAGGCACGGCGCCTGGTCGCCGAGGGCCGTTTCGGCGAGGCGGAGGATCTCTGCCGCCGGATCTTGCGCGCCCAGCCGCGGCAGCCGGACGCGCTGCACCTGCTCGGGCGCCTCCTCCTCGGCCGCCGTGGCGACCTGGCCGTCTCGCTCCTGGGCCGCGCGGTGGCGGCGAGCCCAAACGTGCCGGACTTCCATACCGACCTCGGCCACGCGCTGCGCACGCAGGGGCACACCGACGCTGCCCTGGCGAGCTACCGGCGGTCGATCGCCCTGAGGCCCGACCCGGGCGTCCGCGTCAACATGGCGACGCTGCTGCCGGTGATCCCACGCTCCAAGCAGGAGCTGCTCTCCTGGCGGCAACGGTTCGAGGCGGAGGTGGACCACCTCCTGGCCTCCGGGGAGCTGGAGCTCGACGACCCTCTGGAGCAGGTCGGCACGACAAGCTTCTTCCTCGCCTACCATGGCCTCAGCGACCGGCGATTGCAGGAGAAGCTGGCCCGGCTCTACCTGTCGGCCTGCCCCGGCCTGGCCTGGGTGGCGCCTCACTGCCGGCCCGATGCCCCCCCGGCAGATGGGGACGGTCGCTACCGCGTCGGGTTCGTCTCCGCCTTCCTCCGGCATCACACCATCGCCAAGGTCACCCGGGGGCTGATCGAGCACCTGTCGCGGGACCGCTTCCACGTCACGGTCGCCCAGCTCGGCCCCTCCGACGACTGGTCGGCCGCCATCGCCGCGAGCGCCGACCGCGCGATCCGCCTCTCGGGCACGCTGGCGGACATGCGGCAGACGCTCGCGGACGCGGCGCTCGACCTGATCTTCTACCCCGACGTCGGCATGCACCCGGCGACGTCCTTTCTGTCGTACGCCCGGCTCGCCCCGGTCCAGTGCGTGACGTGGGGCCACCCGGAGACGACGGGCATCCCGACGCTCGACTACTACCTCTCGAGCGTCGACCTCGAGCCGCCCGGCAGCGAGGCGGAGTACAGCGAGCGGCTCGTCAGGCTCGACCACCTGCCCACCTTCTACTCCCGACCGACGAGGGACGGCGAGCGACGGGGGCGGGCATGGTTCGGCGTCGACGAGCGGCAGCGGCTCTACGTCTGCCCGCAGCTCATCTTCAAGCTCCACCCCGATTTCGACCCGGTCCTCGGCGAGATCCTGCGGCGCGATCCGGGTGGTGTGCTCCTCTTCCTCGAGGGACCGCAGGGTGGCGAGTCGCACCGGCTGACGCTGTTCCGCGAGCGGCTCGCGGCCGCCAACCCCGACGTGGCGGAGCGGATCGTGTTCCGCCCCTTCCTCGACGGGGACGCGTTCCTCGACCTGCTCGCGGCGGCCGACGTCCTCCTCGATCCGCCCTTCTTCGGCGGCGGCAACACGTCCTACGAGGCGTTCTCCGTCGGCACGCCGACCGTCACCTGGCCCGGGCCGTTCGCCCGCGGCCGGACCGCGTTCGCGTGCTACCGGCGGATGGGCATCCTGGACTGCGTCGTCGAGTCGCTGGACGACTACGCGGACCGGGCGGTCCGGCTCGCGACCGACCCGGGATGGCGGGAGGAGGTCCGGTCGAAGATCCTCGCCAGGAACGGGGCGCTCTACGAGGACCTCGGCGCCGTGCGCGAGCTCGAGGGCTTCTTTGAGCGGGCGATCGCCCAGGCGCGTCCGCCGCGATAGCGCCGCGCCCGACCACATCAGGCGGCGACGGGACCGGGCCGACGCGTGCGCGGGCCACGGCCGAGCGGGCGGGCGTCGAGCCACGGACGCGTGGGCGAGCCCGCCGGTCGTTGGACCCGATACCCGACCCCTCGTCGCCGGGCGTCGTCGAGTCCCGGCGGACGCGGGACGTGGCCCGGGAGCCTGGCCCGGCGTCATCGTTGCAGCAGGTCGGTCTGTCCGGCTGGCCGCGCTCCACGCCGTTGGTCCACGCCGACCGTGGGCCGGCGCCAGGACGGAACCCCGGCGCCGGCCTCGGGCCGCCTCCCCGCCACGACCCGTCGGATTGGTCGAGCGGACCCAGGTACCAGGCTAGGCCAACTGGCGTTTCGCCAACTCGGCGAACGGCCCCGGCGCGTCGAGCAGGTCGCGGTAGTTCCCGCTCTGAACGATCTGGCCCGCCTCGAAGACGTGGATCCGGTCGGCGTTCTCGATGGTACTCAGGCGGTGGGCGATCACGATCCGGGTGGCCTGGAGCCGCTCCAGGCTGCGGCTGACGATCGCCTGGGTCCGGTTGTCGAGCGCGCTGGTGGCCTCGTCGAACAGCAGGACCCGCGGCTTGCGGACGATCGCCCGGGCGATCATCAGCCGCTGCAGCTGCCCGCCCGAGAAGGTCGCGCCGCCCTCGCTGACGATGGTCTGCATCCCCATCGGCATCTGCCGGATGTCCTCGTCGAGCCCGGCCAGACGTGCCGCTTCCCAGGCGTCGTCCATGGTCAGCAGGGAGGTGCCGACGATGTTGGCGTAGATGGACCCCGGCAGCACCTTGCTGTCCTGGGTGACGACGCCCATCTGGCGTCGCACCGCCTCGGTGTCGAGGCCGGACAGGTCCCGCCCGTCGAAGTAGATCGATCCGCTCTCCGGCGTGTCGAAGCCGAGCAGCAGGCGGAAGAGCGACGACTTCCCGGCACCCGACGGGCCGACCAGCGCCACGAACTCCCCGGGGGCGATGCTCAGCGAGACGTCGCGCAGGATCTGGGGCCCGTCGGTCTGGTACCGGAACGAGACGTGGCCGATCTCGATCGCGCCGGTCACGACCCCGGGGTCGGCGCGGTCGGCGTCGACCTCGGGCAGCGCCTGGAGGATCGGCCGCGCCTGCTCGTAGAGCGGAACGCACTGGAGGACCGAGGCGAGGGCGCTACCGGTCAGCAGCGTCGCGGTGAGGAACTGGGCGAACGCGACCAGGAACGCCAGGAGGTCGGCCGTCGAGATCGTGTCTGGCCCCGACCGGGCCACGAAGGCGAAGATCACCAGGGTCGCGACCACCGGCCAGGTGGTGCCGAAGACGCCAAAGGCGTTCGCTGTGGACCGTGTCCGGACGTCCTGCTGCTTCTGGCGCGCGAACAGGTCGGCCCAGACGGCGTAGGCCCGCGCCTCGGCCCCGGCGACGCGCAGCTTGGCGATGCCGGTCAGGAACTGCAGGACCATCCCCGAGATGGCCGACTGGATCGCGGTCTGCCGCCGCTGGGATCGGAGTTGAAGCAGGGTGGAGACGACGGTCACCACCAGCGCGACGAGCGTGAGGAGCGTCGCCAGAAGCGCCAGCCGGACGCTGTAGACGAACAGCAACGCGTAGCTGAAGAGCGAGAAGACGACGCCGAGGAGCGAGGAGATCGCGGTCCCGGTGAGGATCTGCCGCGCGGTGTCGATCCCCATCGCGCGGGAGGCCAGGTTCCCGGCCGAGTAGTCGCGGAAGAACCTGGTCGGGAGGCGCAGGATGCGGTCCCAGAGGGCGGGCTGGACCGACGCGTCGATCCTCGCCTCGATCCGGGTGATCGCGACGCTGCGGGTCACCTGGAAGAGCGCGATCGCGACCGCGCTCAGCACCAGCACCGCGGCCAGCTGGAGGAGCCGGGCCTCCTCCGACCGGGGGACCAGGGTGCCGAAGAGGACGCCGGTCGCGATCGGCGGCAGGTGGGCGGTTAGCCCGGTCGCGAGCCCCATCAGGACCACACGGGTCAGGTCGGCGCGGCAGCCGCGGACGCCAAAGCGGAGGATGTCCCGCGCCCCAAGCGGGCGGTCCGGGAAGGGCCGGTAGAAGGACCAGGCGTCGGCCGCCAGGCCGCTCGCGACCTCCCGGTCGACCCGGATCCGGGTTCCGTCGGCGGGGTCGACGAGGTCGTAGGCGCCGCGAGCCCCCGGCAGCAACGCGACGGGCCGCTGCCCGCCCTCGGCGAAGGCGAGCAGCGGGCCGCCGCCGCCCCGCCACCACGCGCCGGCGAGCGCGACGCGACGCA
>CADCWG010000048.1 GCA_902806335.1 uncultured Thermomicrobiales bacterium
CCCAGCCGGGGGCCGGCACACCTGCCGCGCCGGCGCCCGGCGCGTCGACGCCCGCCGCGGCGCCCGCCGTCCCGGCCGCGGACCCGTCGGCTTCCCCCACCGAGGGCTGAGCCGCGACGGCGTCGAGCGCCGACCGGATCCGGTTGGACCGTCTTCTCCCCACCTGGCGATAGGATCGTCTGCCGCCGGTGGCGCTTCCGAGCAACGCTCGCACGTACTCAAACATCAGGGAGGACCAGCGTGGTCATCAGTGCAGATCAGGTCAAGGAGCTCCGGCAGCAGACCGGCGCCGGCATCATGGATTGCAAGCGCGCGCTGCAGGAGACGGGCGGCGACTTCCGCAAGGCGGCTGACGTCCTCAAGCAGCAGGGGCTGGCCAAGGCCGAGAAGAAGGCCGGCCGCGCGACCGAGCAGGGTCTGGTGGAGCCGTACATCCATGCCGGCGGCAGGATCGGCGCCCTCGTCGAGGTGAACTGCGAGACGGACTTCGTCGCGCGCACTCCGGATTTCCGGGGTCTCGCGCACGACCTCGCGATGCAGGTCGCGGCGCTCTCCCCGCGCTACGTCTCGGCGGACGAGATTCCGGATGCCGACTGGCCGGCGCTCGAGCGCGAGTTCGGCGGTCGCGATCAGGCCCTTGAGCGGGTAAGCCTGCTCGATCAGCCCTTCATCAAGGACGGTAAGCTGACCATCCGCGACCTGGTCCGCAACCAGATCGCGAAGCTCGGCGAGAACATCGGCGTCCGCCGCTTCGCCCGCTTCGAGCTCGGTGCCGACCTTCCGACCGGGGACGGCGCGGCCGCGGAGTAGCGGCCCCGGCCGGCGCGCGTCCGCGCGCCGGCCGGGTTGGAGCACGGGGGCGACGGCAGGGGGGCAGCGGTGGTGGCCAAGTACGGACGGGTGCTGCTCAAGCTCAGCGGCGAGGCGCTTATGGGCGACGCGCCCTACGGGATCGACCCCGTGGTCGCGAAGGCCATTGCCCGTCAGATCCGTCGGCTCCGCGACCTCGAAGTGCAGACCGCCGTCGTGATCGGTGGTGGCAACATCTGGCGGGGGCTCTCCGCCAGCAGTAAGGGGATGGACCGGGCGACCGCCGACTACATGGGGATGGTCGCTACGGTCCTCAACGGTCTCGCCCTCCAGGACGCGCTCGAGAAAGCCAACGTGCACACGCGGGTGATGACCGCGATCGAGATGCACGAGGTCGCGGAGCCCTACATCCGGCGGCGGGCGATCCGCCACATGGAGAAGGGCCGGGTCGTGATCCTGGCGGCCGGCACCGGCAACCCCTACTTCACCACCGACACCGCCGCCGCCCTGCGCGCGCTCGAGCTCGACGCGGACGTGCTGCTGATGGCCAAGAACGGGGTCGACGGCGTCTACTCCGACGACCCAAACCTGAACGCCGCCGCCGAACGGTACGGTCGGATCACCCACCAGGAGGCGCTCGAGCGCAACCTGCGAGTGATGGACGCCTCGGCGCTCGCGCTCTGTCGCGACAACGACCTGCCGATCCTGGTATTCCGCATGGCCGACGACGGCGCGGTCGAGCGGGCGGTCCTCGGCGAGGACGTCGGCACGCTCGTCTCCGGCGCGCCGGTCGAAGTCGCGACCTAGCCCCGCCGGGCGCCGTGTGGCGCCGCCCGCCCTTCGGGCGAGAGGAGACCGGGAATGATCAACGACGTGCTCAAGGACGCCGAGAGCCGGATGGGCAAGGCGCTCGACGCGCTTCGGCGTGACCTGGGTGGGGTGCGGACCGGACGCGCCGCTCCGTCGATGGTCGACCGCCTCACCGTCGAGTACTACGGCACGGCGACGCCGCTCAATCAGCTGGCCGGCGTCTCGGTCCCCGAGGCGCGGCTCCTGGTGATCCAGCCCTACGATCGGACCACGATGGGCGCGATCGAGAAGGCGATCCAGAAGTCGGAGCTCGGGCTCAACCCCAACAACGATGGCCAGGTCATCCGGATCGCGATCCCTCCCCTGACCGAGGAGCGGCGGCGGCAGATGGTCAAGCTGGTCCACGGCAACGTGGAGGACGCCAAGGTCGCGATCCGCCATATCCGCCGCGACGCCATCGGCCAGGTCCGGGAACTCGCCGACGAGCGGATGATCTCCGAGGACGACGAGCGCCGCGGCGGCCAGCAGGTCGAGGATCTCACCAAGCGGTTCGTCGAGGAAGCGGACCGGATCGGCAAGAGCAAGGAGACCGAGGTGATGGAGGTCTAGCGGGTCGCCAACGGCTCAGTTCGAGCCGTTCCGTCCGGTTTCTCCATGCCCCGTAACCGCCAGCCGCCGTCAAGCGTCTCCCAAACGACCACCAACCCCTCTCCCAGGGGACCGCAGCGCCCCGGCCGCGCCGATTTGCACACGGGAGGTTGACCGGCCCTCCGGCACCGATGGACAGCCCGACGCACAACGCCCTGCCCGACGCCGCGTCAACGCCGACACCGACCTCCTCGGCGCGCCTCACCGCGCCGCTCGACCAGCCCGAGATCGGGCCGCCTGCCGTGCCGACCCATGTCGCGGTCATCATGGACGGCAACGGGCGCTGGGCGAAGCGGCGGGGCCTGGCGCGGATCGAGGGGCACGAGCGGGGCACGGACAACATCCGGCGGATCACCTACGCGGCGGCCGAGCTCGGTGTGCGCTACCTGACCCTGTGGGCCTTCTCGACCGAGAACTGGCGCCGCCCGACCGCCGAGGTCGACGGTATCCTGCGCATCCTCGGCGAGGTGCTTGCCCGTGAGGTCGAGGAGTTGCACCGGCAGGGGGCGCAACTCCGGCACATCGGCAGCCTGGAGGGGTTGCCGACCGGGACGCGCCAGGCGGTCCTCGACGCCATCGAGCTGACGAAGGACAACGAGCGGCTCGTGCTCACGCTCGCGTTCAACTACGGCGGGCGCCAGGAGATGGTCCGCGCGGTCCGCGAGATGCTGGCCGCCGGCCTCGACCCGGAGACCATCGACGAGAACACCATCGCCGCCCACCTCGACACCCGGGACCTACCTGACCCGGATCTGATCATCCGCACCTCGGGAGAGCACCGGATGAGCAACTTCCTGATCTGGCAGGCGGCCTACGCGGAACTCTTCTTCACCCCGGTGCTGTGGCCCGACTTCGGCCCCGACGACCTCCGGGCCGCCCTCGCCGACTACGCGCAGCGGGAACGGCGGTTCGGCCACATTACGGCCGCCGTCGCTCCCGGCCGCTAGCCGCGCCGCGCCGTGCGCGAGCGGGCGATCAGCTCCGTCGGCGTGGTCCTCGTCGGGCTGGTCCCCGCGCTGCTCGGCGGCCCCATCTTTGCCGCCACCATGGCGGCCCTCTGCCTGGTCGGGTATCGCGAGTTCCTGACGATGGCCGGGCTGATCGGCACCAGGCCGATCGCGTCTGGCTACCTCGCGGTACCGGCCTTCGCGGTCGTCGCCGTCGCCGGGTGGGACGGTCAGGGCGCGCTCGGGGTGGTCGCGCTTGCCGTCGGCCTGCCCCTCGCGATCGCCGTCCTCCGCACCGGCGGCCAGCCGGACGGAACTCTCGTCGACTGGGCCCTCGGCGCCGCCGGTTCGCTCTACCTCGGCGTTCCGGTGGCCGCGGCGGTGGCGATGCGGCAGACCCCGGGCGAACTCGACCGGGCCTGGCTCGCGGACCTGGCGGAGGCGCTCTCGTTCGACCAGGCGTGGGGCACCCACCCGCGGGGCCTGGCCTGGCTGCTGCTGGTGGTCCTGGTGACCTGGATCGGCGACACGGGTGCCTACCTCGTTGGCCGTGCGGTTGGCCGCCGCCCGCTTCTCCCGAGCATCAGTCCGAACAAGACCGTCGAGGGCGCCCTCGGAGGTCTGGCCGGGTCGGCCCTCGTCGGAGGGATCGGCGTGGCCGCCTTCGGCCTCGGGGTCTCACCGCTCCTCGGCGCGGTCCTGGGCGCCGTCCTCGGGGCGTTGGGGCAGATGGGGGACCTCGCGGAGTCGATGATGAAGCGGCAGGCGGGAGTGAAGGACAGCGGCACCTTCATCCGGGGCCACGGTGGCGTCCTCGACCGGGTGGACGCGCTGCTCATCGCCCTGACGGCGGGATGGTACGCGACGACGATGCTGGATCGGCTGGTCAGGTGAACGGAGACCGTCCCCCGGGCATGGGCTCGCCGCCCTCGACGCCCCGGTTCTCGGCGCCACCCGCGGTGGGCACCCGGTCAGACATGCCTGCGGTGGGCGCCACGCGACGCGACCGGTCGGATCGAGCGAGGACACGATGAGGAGCAAGGCAGCCGCGGACCGGAACACCGCGGACGGGTCACCGCCCGGAACGGAGGAGGACGGCGTCTGGCGCGTGCCGGACGGGCCGGTGGGAGTGGCCGTCCTCGGCTCAACCGGCTCCGTCGGGACCCAGACACTCGACGTCATCGCGCACCACCCCGATCGCTTCCGCGTCGTGGCCCTGGTGGCGGGCCGGAACACGGCGCGGCTGGCAGAGCAGGCGGCGCAGTTCCGGCCGGAGCTGATCGGCGCCGATCCAAGCGCCCCCGCGGTGTCGGGGCTCGGCGACCGCGTCCTGCCCGCGGACGAAGCCCTGCTGGCGGCCGCGACGCTCCCCAGCGCCGAGATCGTGGTCGTCGCCACGACCGGTCACGCCGCGATCCTCCCGACGTTCCACGCGATCCAGGCCGGCAAGACCGTCGCCCTCGCGAACAAGGAGACGATCGTCTGCGCCGGCGAACTGGTGATGGCCGAGGCCCGCGCCCGTGGGGTCGCGGTTCGGCCGGTCGACAGCGAGCACAGCGCGATCTGGCAGGCGCTCGGGCGGGCGGGCACCGACGAGGTGACCCGCCTGATCCTGACCGCCTCCGGTGGGCCGTTCCGGGAGACGCCGGCCGACGCGCTGGCCAGGGTGACGGTGGCGGAGGCACTGGCCCATCCGACCTGGTCGATGGGCGGCAAGATCACCGTCGACTCGGCGACCCTGATGAACAAGGGCCTGGAAGTGATCGAGGCCCGGTGGCTCTTCGATCTCCCACTCGATCGGATCGAGGTGCTGGTCCACCCCGAGAGCATCGTCCATTCGCTGGTCGAGTTCGCGGACGCGAGTCAGATCGCCCAGCTCAGCCTGCCGGACATGCGCCTTCCGATCCAGTACGCTCTGACCTGGCCCGAGCACGCTGCCAGTCCCTGCCGTCGGCTCGACCTCGCCGCCGTCGGCACCCTCCGGTTTGCCCCCCCGGACCCGATCCGGTTCCCGGCGCTGCGTCTCGCGAGGGAAGCGGGTGAGGCCGGCAGGACCTTTCCCACGGTCCTCAGCGCCGCCGACGAGGTGGCGGTGGACGCCTTTCTCTCGGGAAGGCTGGGCTTCGTCGGGATCGCCGACCTCGTCGCTCGGATCCTCGAACTGCATCGGCCCGACGGGCCGCTCTCGTTCGCGAGCATCGCCGAGGCCGACGTCTGGGCCCGCCGTACGGCGAAGACGTTGCTGCCAGGCAGCACAGGCTGAAACGCCTGCCGGTCCCGCCCTCGCGCGTGCCAGCCGAGCGGGACCGATGCGTTGGGTGAGACGTGAGGCGGCCCTGCTCCCGTGGTGCCGGGTCGGCGCGCGTCACCCAGACGACGTCCTACACGAGATCCGGGTAGGCACCAGGGCTCTGCCCGGCCGGTCCTGCGCCGCCTTGGTCCGGCTGCGTGCCCCAGCCTCCGATCTCCGGGATTGCCCCGGGTGGGCCCTGCTGCCGGCGTGTCCTCGTATTGCCACCGAGCAGACGAACATCCCGTTGCCCGAACGGAAGGCAGTGCGCATGCGGCGCGTGTAGCAGCCCTTCGCCCGCCTACCGCCCGACGACCTACGGCTGGCTTGTCCGTCCCCCGCGTGGTGCTGGGCGGCCCTCCGCTCGGACGCACGCCACCTGGCGCTGGGTCACGGACCCCCTCCGGGCGCCAGGCACCGGATAGCCGGTCCTGGCCCGTCCCCGCGCCGTCTCTACGGCCGACCGTCCCGACGTCAAATATCTGGCATCAGCCTCCGCGGGCGAGCACGACCGCACCGACCCAGGACGCCCCGGCCGCGAGGGCGGCTTCCCCACAGGCGGCGGCGGTGGAGCCGGTGGTGTAGACGTCGTCGACCAGGACGATCCGCGCCCCCTGGAGTTGCGTCCCCGCCGCGGCCGCGAAGGCACCGGCGACGTTCCCGGCCCGGTCCCCCGCACCGAGCCGCGCCTGCTGGGCCGTCGCGCGCGTGCGCACCAACGCCCGCACGGTCGGGATACCGGTCACCCGGGCCACTCGGCGGGCAAGGAGGTCCGCCTGGTCGTAGCCGCGCTCGCGCAGTCGCCGCCGGTGGAGCGGCACGGGCACCAGGATGTCCGGGCTCTCGACGCTGGCCAGGGTTCCCGCCAGCAGGTCCCCGAGGTGCTCCGTCCGGGCCGTCTCGCCCTCGTACTTGAAGGCAAGGATCGCCGAACGAAGCCAGCCGTCGTAGGGCCCAACCGCCCGGACCGCACCGAGCACGGCCGGCAGGCGGTCGCACTGGCAGTGAGCCTCGCCGCAGCGGTCGCACCAGGGCGGCACGGCGAGGGGCAGCGCGGCGAGGGGCAGCGCGGCGAGGCATTCGGCGCAGACCCATTCGCCCCGACGCTCGCAACCCGCGCAGCGCCGGGGAAAGACGACATCGACGACCGTCGACACGATTCGTTCGCAGAGACCACGCCCTGTCATCGGGCTTCGCCCAGTTCCGGTCGTGTCCAACGCTATCCCTCCCTCGGACCGGCGCCCGGTTCCGACCGCCGATGCGCTGCCAGCACCGATGCCTTCGGGATGACGGACAGCGGTCCTCTCCCAAGGGTAGCGGCGGCACCGGCAGCGGCCCATAGGTCCAACGTCCCGACCCACGTCCTGGCAGCCCCGTGGACCTCGACGCGACAATGGCGTGCCGGCAGACGTTGCAGTTGGCCGGCGGCGCCAGATCAGACTCCACTTACCGCAGGGCGAGCATCCAACGGTCGGGACTGCATCTTTGCTCGCTGCCGCACGCCCACCCGAGTCGGTGCGCAGACACGGCCCGGGGGCGCGAAGCGGCCATCGGTCTCCATGTCGCGTGCGCAGGCCGATTCGGCTTGGCCGTCAGGACCGCTGGTATACTCGGACCGCTATGGTTAGTGACCCCGATTCCGCCCGATCCGCCGCGCCTCAGACGCCGCTACGCCCCGCGCTCGTACCCGTGGCGACCGAACAACTCCTCTATGGCGCCGACCCCATGAAGGGCATCGTCGCCGTCGAGCGGACCGGACCGACGCAGGTCTCGGTGTACCGAAGGCCCGGCGCCGAGGGCGAGACCCGAGCCGTCGCCGACGATCGGCTCCGCCCATGGCTACTGGCCGCCCGTGCCGAGCCGTGGGCGGCGCTGCGCGACCGCCCCGCCATCGAGCCCCTCGCCGGCGACCATCCCCTTCGTTACCTGGTCGAGTTCGCCAACTGGCCGGCGTTCCTTGAGGCCAGCCGGGCCGGGACACAAGCCGGGGAGACGTTCTTCCGGTTGCGCTCGCCCGTCGAGCAGTACCTGGTGGCATCCGGCCGGACGCTGTTCAAGGGGATGGTCTTCGAGGACCTGCGACGGCTGCAACTCGACATCGAGACACTGGGTCTCGACCCGAACGACCCCGCCAGCAGGATCGTCGCCGCCGCCCTGCGGTGCGGCGAAGAAGCGGTATTCCTGTCCCTCGAGACGAGCGAAGGCGACTTGATCGCCCGCATCGGCGAGTGGATCCTCCACGCCGACCCGGACGTGATCGAGGGCCACAACATCTTCAACTTCGACCTCCCGTTCCTCGCGCGTCGGGCCGCGATGTGCGGGCTGCCGCTCGCCTGGGGGAGGGACGGGTCAGAACTCAGGATTGGCGAGGGGCGCCAACGCTTCAAGGCGGGCGCCCTGAGCCTCCCCTACGCGCCCGCGTGGATCGTGGGGCGGCATGTCGTCGACAGCTATCAGCAGATCCAGCGCTACGACATCGCCGGCAGACTCGGCAGCTACGCGCTGAAGCCGGTCATCGCCGCCCTCTTCCCGGACCGCGAGCGAGAGGTCATCCCGGGCGACCAAATCCGAGCCGTCTGGGAGCGGGGCGACCTGACTCGCCTCGAGGCCTACAACCTTGCCGACGTCGAGGACGTCGACGCGCTCTCACGCCTGACGCTGCCCACCGAGTTCTACCAGACGCAGCTGATCCCCCGGTCCTTCCAATCGGTGGCGACGGGCGGACCAGGCGAGAAGATCAACGACCTGATGCTGCGGGCGTACCTGTCGGCCGGGCACAGCGTGCCAACGGCCCAGGCTCCGCGCCCCTACGCGGGCGGTCACGCGGAGTTGCTCGCCGTCGGCTCGTTCTCCCCCGTCGTCAAGTGCGACATCGAGAGCCTGTACCCCTCGATCATGATCACCGAGCGTATCCGGGCCGAGGCCGATGTCCTCGACGCGGCCCTGCCGATGCTGGTTGACCTCACTCGCCGTCGCCTGGACGCGAAGGCCCGGGCCCGATCGAGCGTAGCCAAGGAGCGTGGCCTCTGGGAGGGCTTACAGGCGAGCTACAAGGTGCTCATCAACTCCTTCTATGGGTACATGGGATACGGCCAGGCGCTGTTCAACGACTACGACGCGGCAGAGCGCGTCACGGTGGCCGGACAACGCATCATCAAGGACGTCGTACGCGCGCTCCAGGAGCGTGGGGGGACGCCGATCGAGGTCGACACCGACGGCGTCTACTTCGTCCCTCCGCCCGAGGTTGACGGCGCCGAGGACGAGGAACGCTTCGTCACGACCGTGGGCCGCTCGCTGCCCGCCGGCATCCGCCTGGCGCACGACGGCCGCTTCGCCGCGATGCTCTCGCTGCGGCTCAAGACCTACGCCCTCCTCGACCACGACGGTGCGGTGACCCTCAAGGGCAGCTCGCTGCGGAACCGCCGCATGGAGCGTTGCTTCCGGGTCTTCCTGCAGGACGCCGCGCGGGGCTTCCTCCTCGACGACCGGGACGGGGTGCGAGACCGCTACTTTGCCCTGGGAGAATCACTACGGGAGCGGCGGGTGCCGATCGCCGAGATCACCCAGTGGAGCCTGATCAACGTGGAGACGCTCGCTAAGCAACCCCGGCTGAAGCGCCTCATCGACCGGCTCCCCGGCAACTCCTGGCCCGGCGAGCGCGTCGAGGTGTATGAGCGGCAGGACGGTGAGTTGGCACTCGTCACCGAGTATGCGAACGACGAGAGTGTCCCGTTCCTTCTACGTCGACTCCGCGACTGCGCCGAGCGGTTCCGCGACCTCTTCCCCCGGGAGGCCGACTTCGATGCCTTCTTCCCACCGCTCAGCACCAGGACCGACCTTGCCGCCGCCCGGTCGCAAGCCGCAACGGAGCAACTCGGGCTGTTCGCCTAGCGCCGCGTAGCGATCATTGGCTCTTCAACTCCGCATAGCACCCCGCCGCCCTCACCAACGGAGAACGCAAAAAAGACGAGGGCGGACCGGTCGGTCCGCCCTCGTCGAAAGGGTTGCGGGGGGGGGATTCGAACCCCCGACCTTTGGGTTATGAGCCCAACGAGCTGCCGCTGCTCCACCCCGCGGCGTCGCGCGCCCGTCCCCCCGAAGGGGGGGTCCCGCCCCCCGGTGGGGGGGGCCGGGGGCGCCCGCGGCGGCCTCGCCTCCCGCGGGGTCGCCCCCGCAGTACTCTCCGGCGCTGCGCCGGGTCACGACCGGGTTCGGGATGGGACCGGGTGGGGCCGGCGCGCTCTCGGCCACGGGCACCCCCGACCCTCAAGACCGGGGATCTCTCGAACGGAAGCGTCCATCTCCGCGGCCGTCATCAAACAGGATCGGCGCGCTCGCCC
>CADCWG010000049.1 GCA_902806335.1 uncultured Thermomicrobiales bacterium
GGGAGATTGGCGGTCCGGCCGCACCGCGTCCTTCCGCGCCCCGTCGGCCCCCATCGGCCCCCGACGCCGGGGCCGCCGAGGCCGTCGGGACCGCCGGGGGCGCCGATGGGTTATCCGGGCGGTCGCCGGTACTTCGCCCGGCGGGTCCGCGGCCGGCTTGAGCCGGCGTCGTCCCCAAGCCGCCGACCGCGCGGCTCGGCTGGGGCGGGCCCGGCCGTCCCAGCGCCCCCGCTCCCTCCGGCGATCACCCTGGAGTCGGTACCTGACCGCGTGTCGGCCCCGGCGCCGTCGGGAAGCGCCGGGGCCGGGACGGCGGCGGATCGGCGGTGCCCGCCGCGGGATCGGCGGCGGGATGCCGTCAGGTCTCAAAGAGGAGGGGCGGCGGAACCGTCTCCGCCAGGCGGTCGGGCACGCCGGCGTCAATGGTCTCGCCCGCGGCTTGGAGGGCCAGCATCACCGCGCCGACCGCCGGCTCGAACCGGCTGCGGACCGGGCGCGCGTCCGGGGACGCGGTGCGGACGCGGGCGACGACCGCGTCGACGAGTTCGCAGGAAGGGTGACGGAAGACGCCCCCGGTCAGCACCAGCGTGAACGCCGCCCCCGCGAGTCCGACCCGGCGCGCGCCGACCAACGCGTAGTTGCCAAGGTCGTCGCCCTGCTCCCGCACGATCCGACGGGCGACGGCGTCGCCGGCGTCCGCCTCGTCGAGCAGCACCCGGGCGAGGCCGCCCACGCCCGCGGCGGGGCGATGGGCGCCCCGTGCGGTGCGCCGGTGCAGCAGGTCCTCGACCCGGGCCTCCCCGAAGTAGGCAAGGACCCGGGCCGTGAGCGCCGTCGGCGGCACGATGCCCAGCTCGGCGCGGAACACCGCGTCCAACGCCCGGTGTCCGAGCGCGGTGCCGCCGCTCGCGTCCTGCCAGAAGCTGGCGTGCCAGGAGCGTCCGTCCGGCCCCCGGGCGCCGGTGGCGACGCCGGTGCCGCAGGCGACGACGACCCCGGTGCCGTCGGGCGACCCCGCCCGCAGCGCCCCGAGGGCATCGTTGACCACGAGCCGGACCCGCCCCAGACAGCGCCGCTCGACGGCGTCCTCCAGCAGGGCGAAGTCCTCCGGCCAGTCGGCGCCGGCCATGCTGAAGGCGCCGGCGAGGAGGTCCGCGGGCCGCAGGCCGGCCGCCCCGAGCGCCGCCGCGACCGCGTCGTCGACGGCTGAGAGCGCGGCCTCGGCGCCCTCCTCGTGGTAGATGTCGCCCCGCCCGCCGCGCCCCGCGCCGAGGATCGTGCCGTCGGCGCGCGCGACCAGGGCGATCGTCTTGGTGTTGCCCCCGTCGACCCCCAGGACGTAGCGCACCGGAGCCGTCTCCCCTCGCTGCCAGGGCGCCAGTCGCCGACGCCTGCCTAACCCGGCCCGACCCGGCCCTCCCCCCGCGCCGCCGGACCGCGCCCCGGCCGAGCCCACGACCGCGCGTCGTACCCCACCGTCAGCCCGCCGGGCCCCTTCTCGACATCGTCCTGGGCCCAGCCGTCCCAGCCCGCCGGCGGGCCGATGCTACCGACCGCAGGATAGCCCTCTGACGCGCTCCCCCGACGATCACCACCCCGGCGGGACCTCGACGTTGTCTTCCGCCCGCCGCCGCACGGGAGCGATCATCGCAGCTGACAGCTGACAGCTGACGCCCCTCAGTCCCTGAGGAGCCGCTCGGGCAGATGGTCGCGGTGGGCGGCGGCCAGCTCGTCGTAGACCGTCTCGGCCTTCTCCAGCGAGCGGCAGAGCGGGTTGCTCGCCAGGGCCTGGATGCCGTCGCGGCGGGTGCCGTCCCAGGCGGCCCGCGCCGCCAGCGCCTGGTACTCGCCGAGCATCTTGGTCAGGCCGGCGGCCGGGCGCGGCAGGGGACCCTGGGCGATCGGCGCCACCCCCCCGGCGTCGCAGTAGCCGACGCACTCGACGACCAGGTCGTCCGGGAAGTCGGCGATCGCGCCGCGGTTGGGCACGTTGACCGGCCAGACCTCGCGCCGGTCGTTGAAGACCGCGTCCATCACGTCGATCGCCAGTTCGAGCTCGTTGATGCCGCCGCGGGAGCGCGCCGGGTCCAGCGCCGGGGCGTCCGCCGTCGCCTGCTCCCGGTAGTGGGCCCAGTAGTCGGGCACCGACGCCATGATGTCCTCGGCGCGGGTGGTCGGCTTCGCGCGGAGCCCGTCGAGGATCTCGTCCGTGAAGTAGTAGTACTGGAAGTACTCGCTCGGGATCGAGCCGAGCGCCGCGGTGGTGGCCAGGATCCGCCGGTGGCGGGTGCTCAGCCCCGGGTCGTGGCGCTTGCGCTCCCACGCCTCCCGCGCGATCGGGATCACGTCCCGGCCCTCGTACCGGTGGCGCACGCTCCACGAGGCGTGGTTGAGCCCGATCGAGACCGTGTCCAGCCTGGCCGGGTCGAGGTCGGCCGCCTCGGCGAGCTGGCGCGGGTAGACCAGCGGCCCCTCGCAGAGGGAGACCGTCGGGATCGCGGTGTGGTGGGTCACCGCCTCGGCGACGATGTTGACGGGGTTGGTGTAGTTGAAGAGGCGCGCCTCGGGGCAGACCGCCTCCATGTCGGCGATCACCCCCCGCATCACGTGGATCGAGCGCAGGGCCATGAAGAAGCCGCCCGCGCCCTGGGTCTCCTGGCCGATCAGCCCGTGCTTGAGGGGGATCCGCTCGTCGAGCGCCCGAGCCTCGAAGCCGCCCGGTCGGAAGCTGGTCAGCACCGCGTCGCAGTCGGTCAGGCCGGCGCGGCGGTCGGTCGTCGCGGTGACCGTCAGGTCGAGCCCCTTGGCGCGGGCCATCTTCTCGGCGAGGGTCCTGACCAGGTTGAGCCGCTCCGCGTCGAGGTCGATCAGGACGACCTCCGAGCCCGCGAAGTTGTCGCCCTGGGCGATGAGGGACGCCATCGTCCCGGGTCCCCGCGTGCTGCCGCCCCCGACGTAGGCCAGCTTGATCCGCGCCATCGGTGCGTCGCTCCCCCGGGGGTCCTCCCCCTACCGTCTCGGCCCCTTGCCGCGAGGACCGTATTCGGCGACAAGGGGCGTGTCAAACGGAGCGGCCGATGTGACGGGGTGCCGGGCGGATCGCGAAGGAGGCGGGACGGTGGCGACGAGTGCGGCGGCGGGGCGGGGCGCGGCGGGCGGCGAGGGGAACGCTCCCGGGATGCGGGTCGCCCTCGGCCAGTTCAACCAGCTCGCGGAGGAGAAGCTGCTCTTCGCCCGCCAGCTCGGCGTCTCCGGCGTCCAGCTCAACACCCCCCAACTCCCCGGCGAGCGGCGCTGGGAGCTGGCCGACCTGCGGGATCTGGTCGAGCGCTGCCGGGCTCACGGGCTGACGCTCGAGGCGATCGAGAACGTGCCGATCCACTTCTACGACCAGGCGATGCTCGGCGGGCCCGGGCGCGACGAGCAGATCGACCACTACCGGGCCACGATCCGCAACGTCGGCCGCGCCGGCATCCCGATCCTCGGCTACCACTTCATGCCGAACTCGGTCTGGCGCACTTCCCGCACCACCCCCGGCCGCGGCGGCGCCCACGTCACCTCCTTCGACATGGCCCTCGTCGACGCCGTGGCGGTCGCCGAGCAGCGCGCCTTCGTCGCCAAGCGCGACGAGCGGGCGGACGCGCTGGCGGTGATGGAGGGGACCGACCACGAGGTCACCGCCGACGCGATGTGGGCCAACTACGCCTACTTCGTGCGCGCCGTGCTCCCGGTCGCGGAGGAGGAGGGGGTCAAGCTCGCGCTCCACCCCGACGACCCGCCGGTGGACACCCTCGGCGGCGTCGCCCGGATCTTCAAGGACGTCGAAGGTTTCAAGCGGGCGGCGGAGATCGCCGCCGACAGCCCGGCCTGGGGGCTCGACCTCTGCCTCGGCTGCTGCTCGGAGATGCCCGGCGGCGCCGAGAACGTCTTCGCGATGATCGAGCACTTCGGCCCCCGCGGGCAGATCCTCTACGTCCACTTCCGCGACGTCCAGGGGACCGTCCCCCGCTTCCAGGAGTGTTTCCTCGGCGAGGGCAACTACGACCCGGCCCGGGTCCTGCTCGCGCTGCGTCGGGCCGGCTTCACCGGCTTCCTGCTCGACGACCACGTCCCCCACGTGGTCGACGACACGCCGTGGGCCCACCGCGGCCGCGCCCACGCCGTCGGCTACGTGCAGGGCCTGATGGCGATGATGGACGCGCTGGCGTAGCCCGACGCGGGGGCAGTCCCCCGGGCTCACGCCGTCGCTCCGGGCTCCCCCGGCCGGGACGTCCGTCGTCCCGCGAGCCAGCCCTGGCCCTGGACCGCTGGACGCCCGAGCTTCGCCGCGGCACGGTCGGATCGCCCCCGCTGGAGGCGCCCCACGTCTCGGGTACCCCCTGCGACGGCTTGCCCGGGCGCGGGGCGCCCTTTGCCGAATCCGGATGATGGGTGGTGGTATGGGGGGCGCCGGTGGCCGTGCCCGCCCACGGCACACCCCGAGGTCAGAGGCTCAGGACCAAAGCCGGCTGAACCCGGCTGCCTTCTCGCCGAGCGAAGCGCCAGCGAACACCCGGACCTGGTACGGCGGACTCCGGGTGGCCTCCGCGCCCGCCGACCCCAGCCGGCTTCGCCCCTGAGCCCGGTGCGAGCCCCGGGCAGACCCGACCGGTCCTACGGCCCTGGTTCCGCCGCCGATCACCCGGATTCGGTATCAGACGCCCGCCGGCGCCGGGCGTGGTGGCGCCGGGCCTTGACGCGGTTGCCGCAGCTCGCCATGTCGCACCAGCGGCGGCTGCGGGCGCGGCTGCGGTCGACGAAGAGCCAGCCGCAGGGGTGGTTCGCGCACTGCCGGACGCGGGACAGCTCGTCACCGGTAAGCAACTCGGCCGCCGCCCGCGCCACCGGCCAGAGCATCCGCCCCAGCGCGTCCTCGTCGCCACCCCAGGCGTAGCGGTAGCCGCCGGCCGCCGGCACGATCTGGAGGTTGGTCACCGCCTGGGCCAGGGCGGCGTTCAGCGTGGCCAGGTCGGCCACGTCGGGTTCCCGTCGCTCGCTGGCCGCGACGAAGGCGCGGTAGATCGCTTCCCGCAGGCCGACCGCCTGCGCGAGCGTCGCGGCCGCGGCCGCCGGTCGTCGCGATGCCGCCCAGCGGAGACGCCCCGCCGCCTCGGGCGAGAGAATGCCCTGTGCCTGGCCCCACGCGAGGAGATCGGCGTAGCTGGTGAGCCGCTCCTCGGGCTCGTCGGCCGCGTGCCAGGCGACAGTGTTGGCGAACTCCAGGCAGACCGCGACGTCGAGGTCTGCCTCGAGAACCCGGTCGGTACCGCCGCTCACCATCTGCCTCGCGCCCTTCTCGTCGGGAGACCCTCGTCTGGGCCAGCCACCATGCATAACCATCATACCGGTCTTGACAAGGTTAGCAGCGTGGCATACCGTCTAACCTGCAAGAGGTGCTGTAGGAAGTTAGATTAATCAGCCGGGACCGGCTCGACGCGAGCCCCGAGGAGGAGCGCCGATGTCGCCGCCGACGGATGCGCCTCCGGTCCCGTGGGTAGGCGACGGCCGCCCGGCCACCACCTCCGAGCGGTCTGACGGCGGCGTGGTCTTCACCACGCGGGGCCTCCTCGCCGGTGCCCGCGGCGGTGTCCCGCTCGCGCTCAGCACCGCCGTGGGCGGCGCCGTCTTCGGGGCCGTCGCCCGGCGGACGGGTTTGAGCCCGGCCGAAGCCACCCTGATGAGCGCGCTCGTCAACGCCGGCTCGGCCCAGCTGGTCGCGCTGGAGCTGTGGGACGAGCCGCCGCCGGTGCTCGCGCTCGCGCTGACCACGCTGATCGTCAACCTCCGTCACGTGCTGATGGGCGCGACCCTGCGCCCCTGGTTCGCGGCGCTGCCCCCGGCCAAGGCCTACGGGCCCCTCTTCTGGCTGAGCGACGAGACCTGGGCGCTGACGGTCGCGGAGCGGGAGCGGGGGCAGCGCGACGCGGCGTTCCTGCTCGGCAGCGGCCTCGCGCTCTACGCGGCCTGGGTCGGATCGACGGCGGTCGGGGCGGTGGCGGGGGCGGCGATCAGGGACCCGGCCGCCTGGGGGTTGGACTTCGCCTTCCCGGCGGTGTTCGCCTCGCTGCTCGTGGTGCTCTACCGGGGGCGGGGCGACGTCCCGCCCTGGGCGGTGGCGGCGGCCGTCGCGGTGGCGGCGGAACGGCTGCTGCCCGGGGCCTGGTACATCCTCCTCGGCGGCGTGGTCGGGGCGGTGGTGGGGGGTGTCCGCGGTGCGCGTTGACGGGTTGATCCTGGCGGCGATCGTCGGCATGGCGGCGGTGACCTACGCGACCCGGGCGGGCGGGCTCTGGCTGATAGGGCGGGTGCGGCCGTCGCCGCGGCTGGAGGCGGGGCTGCGGGCGGCGCCCGGGGCGGTGCTCGCGGCGATCGTGGTGCCGACGGTGCTCGCGGCCGGAGTGGCCGGTCTGGCCGCGATGCTCGCCGTCGTGCTCACGGCCGTGCGGACCCGCAGCCCGCTCCTGGCCGCGGCGGTCGGCGTCGCGGTGGTCTGGGCGGTCCGCGCGCGGGGATAGGTCGAGGGAGGAGGACTCGATGATCGCGAGGATCTGGCGCGGTCGGACCCCGGCCGCCAGGGCCGACGCCTACGTCTCTTACCTGCTGGAGACGGGGGTCAAGGACTACGCGGCGGTGCCCGGCAACCGCGGCGTCCGGGTGCTCCGGCGCCTCGCCGGCGACGAGGCCGAGTTCCTGGTGGTCTCGTTCTGGGACTCCCACGACGCCGTCCGCGCCTTCGCCGGGCCGACGATCGACGACGCCGTCTACTACCCGGCCGACGACGAGTACCTCCTCGCGCGCGAGCCGGGCGTCGCGCACTACGAGGTCGTCGTCGACCGGTGACCCGACGTCGGCCCGGCGGCGGATGGTGACCGGAGCACGAGTGGTCTGCACCGGGCGGTGCCCACGGTGCCGTCCACCCACCGCGAGGAGTTCGCATGACCGCGACGACCGTCGCCCGGCGACTGACGACCGAGATCCTGGCGCTGCTCGGCGAGACGTTCGAGGACGTCCAGGGACACTACCTCGACAGGGGCACGTCGCTCTTCGAGACGCTCGAGACCATCTCGGCCGAGGAGGCCTCGCGTCCGGTCTCCGCCACCTGCGCCACCATCGCCGCCCAGGTCGAGCACACGCGCTACTACCTGGCGGTGCTCGGCGAGTACATGGCGGGCAGGAAGCCCCAGGGCGTCGATTGGGGGAAGAGCTGGGAGACCCGCGCCGTGACACCCGACGAGTGGGAGGCGTCGAAGGCGCGCCTGCGGGACGCCTACCGGGCGGCCGTCGCCATGATCAAGACGTTGGAGCCCTGGGAGGGCGAAGACGGGATCGGCGAGGCGCTGGCGGTCGTTGTCCACACCGCCTACCACCTCGGCGAGATCCGCCAGGCCCTCTGCACGGTTCGCAGGTAGACCCGTTGTCCCAGCCGTGTCGAGCCCGTCGAGTGTGCCGCGTGCGCGCAGGCATCGCTCCGGCCGGCGTTCGCACCGTCGCGACCGCCTGGTCCACCAGCCGGCCGCTACAGGGGACGCTTTCCGAGCGAGGCTGCGACACCGGTGCCATGCACGTCACGACGCCGCGGACGACCCCGCACGGAGCACGAGGGCACTGCTCAGGTTGCCCCGAGCTCTGCCGTCAGAAAGGCCAGCAGCCGCCGGGTGGCAAGCGTGGACGCACCCAACCCGTCCGGGGATTCCACGGTGGTGAGTTCGGTGAACAGGACGAGGATCTGAGCGAGGCCGCGGTTCATCGCGTCCGGCGTCGAAAAGTCCAGCGCCGCCAGGAACTTCTGACGGTCGGGGTCGCTGACTTCTCCGTCAAGTTCGAGGTACTCGCGGGTGCTCAGCGGCTGGCCGAGCCGATTGCCCTGTGATCCCGGGTGGACGCGGTCGTAGAGCAGCGCGGCGGTCGCGTTGGCCGTGGCGACGGCGAACCGCCAGCTCGTGATCGGCTGCTCCCGGCGCCGGGCCTTGAGGTACCGCGTCGCCCCGATCAGGTGGCCGATCAGGAGGTGCGTCGAGCTCCCCGGCTCAACGACAACGGTCGACACCGCCGGTGCCGCGAATTCGACGGCGTCTGCCGGGGGCTGTTCCCAGATCGGGAGGGAGGACGCGTCGGTCGCCGAGCCGAGCGTCGCGACGGCGTGGCGGGTCGACGCCCTCGCCGGGGAGACGCCCTCGCCGGGGAGACGAGTCCCGGGTCGACCTTTTGGAAGGGGCTGACGCCGCGAAAGGGGATGGTCGCGGCCCAGTCACTGTGAGCGCCAGGGATCGTCCACTCGAGATCGATGGGCGCAACGCGACCCAGGACGGCATCGCGGGCGGCAAGGCTGGCCGTGAGGTCGGTCGTCGCGAGCCGCGGATCGATGTCCGAGTACCGGTCCGCCCGATCCTCGGCCAGGGACCCGAAGCGGAAGAGGCCCGTGGCGCCCGGCAGGTCCCGTAGCTGCCCGCAGACCCGGTCGCGGAGGCGCTCGACGTCTCCCCTGGCCGCGGCGTTTATCACCACGCTGGCCCCCTGGTGAGCGATCGCGCTCGAGGGAATCGACCCTCCTCGTAGCACGCTCGATCCGACCGAGCCAGCGCCGGTCCGGTCAGCCGGAGGGTCCAGGAGTGGCACCACCCCACGGCCATCGGACTCGCCCTCGCGTGTCGTCAACGTTCTCTCACACCCGCATCGCTGGAGGCACGGGCTGGCCCATCGCCTCCGGCCGTGGGCGACTGTGGTTCGCGGAGTGCGTTCAGGGCGCGAGGCGGCGGCTACCCAGGCCCACGCGGTATCCTTCGGGATGCCAACCGGCGCCATCCCCTCCCGCCCCGAACGCCCCCGATCCGTCACCCCGCGAGGGGGAGCCGCCGTGCCCAGCGTCCTGCCCAGCGCCAGCCCAACCGCCCCCACCGAGCCGGAGGTCGCCGCGCCATCGGATGCCCCCGGGGCGCTGGTGCGCGTCCGGTCGGAGGAGGAAGCGTCGTACGCGCGGGTCCTGGCCGCGGTCGAGACCCGCCGTCGCCGCGCGGCCGACCTCCGGGGCGAGCTGGAAGAGCTCAAGCTCGCCCTCGGTCGCTTCGAGGCCGAGTACCACGCCCGCGTCGGCGCCCGCTTCGTCGAGCTCGACCGCGTCCGCCTCGCGGTCGACGAGTACGGTCGCCGGCTCGCCCGCCTCCGCGGCCAGCTGACCGTCGATCTCGGCGACCTGGAGCGGGACGTGGCGGAGGAGTTCGGCGACCGGCGGCGGGCGATCGACGAGGAGGAGGCCGAGGCTGGTCGCTACCAGCGGGCCCACGCCCGGGAGGCCGACCGGCCCGACCTCTCGGCCGCCGAGGAGACGGAGCTGCGCCGGGCCTACCGCGAACTCGCCCGCCGCTACCATCCCGACCTCGCCCGCACCGAGGCCGACCGTGACCGCCGCACGGAGACGATGCTCCGGGTCAACGCCGCCTTCCGGGAGCGCGACCTGCCGGCGCTGCGGGTCCTGCTCCGTGCCGGGGAGGTCGACGACCCGGCCTTCGAGGCCCGGCCCGTCGCCGAGAAGCTGGCCTGGGCCGAGCGCGAACGCGCCCGCCTCGACGGCGTGGTCGCCGGCCTGGTCGACGACCTGGACGCCGTCCGCGCCAGCCCCACGCACACCCTCTGGCGCCGCCAGACGGACGACGGCACGCTGCTCGATTCCCTCGTCGCCGACCTCGACCGCGAGATCGCCGTCGCTCGGGCGCGCCTCGACGACCTCGTCGGAGCCTACCAGCGGCTGCTCGCCCAGCGGCGCGCCGCGTGAGCCG
>CADCWG010000050.1 GCA_902806335.1 uncultured Thermomicrobiales bacterium
CGCCAACCGCGTCTTGCCGACGCCGGGCGGGCCCGTCAGCGTCAGCAGGCGGGCGCCGCTGACGAGCAGGGCGCGCGCAGCCGCGACCTCCGCGGTCCGGCCGAGGAGCGGGGTCGGGGGCAGCGGCAGGTCGAAGGAGGGGTCGGCGGCCAGCTCGTGCAAGGCGGTGCCGCGTCCTCGGGAGTCGGCCGGCGCCGGCTCGGCGCCTCGCCAAAGGTCGGCGATGCCTGCGAACGGGGTGCGAACGACAGGTGTCGGATCGGTCATCGGTCGC
This sequence comes from uncultured Thermomicrobiales bacterium, assembly GCA_902806335.1. Taxonomy (GTDB): domain Bacteria; phylum Chloroflexota; class Chloroflexia; order Thermomicrobiales; family UBA6265; genus CADCWG01. The sequence continues at coordinate 275 of CADCWG010000050.1, forward strand.
CGCGTCCCGAAGTGTACAGAGCGTCCCGACAGAATGGTTAAAGCCGAAGCGACGATCCGCGACCCGGTTGCTGCTGCGTCCCTGGCCGTCGCGTCCAGCCGACGGTTGATTCGGGTCCACGAACGGTCGAGATCCTTGATCGACTGACCGTTTCACTCCGTGGGATGCTGCCCTCGCCAGGTGCCGTAACCCTGGTGGCAGGGACACGTTGCCAACGACCAGACGTGGACGAGACGTGGACGAGATGTGGCTGCACCGACGTGCCGTTGCTGTCCCGCCCGCGGTAGGGAGATCCGATGGCCGGCCAGATCCTCTTCGTCTCGAGCAACGCGGGCAAGGTCCGCGAGGTCGAGGCGACCCTCGGCGCGCCGGTGGAGCAGCTCGACCTCGACCTGCCGGAGATCCAGGCGCTCGAGGTCGACGAGGTCGCCCGCCACAAGGCGGCGACGGCCTTCGCGCGGGTGGGCCGGCCGGTGGTCGTCGAGGACACCGGCCTCTACGTCGATGCCCTGCGGGGTCTGCCCGGCGCCCTCGTGCGCTGGTTCCTGGCGACGATCGGTCCGGCCGGGATCTGCGACCTGATCCCGCCTCACGCCGACCGCGCCGCCCGGGCACGGACCGCCGTCGCCTACTGCGACGGCGAGGGCGTGGAGGTCTTCGCCGGGGAGACGCCGGGCACGATCGTGCCGGCGCCCACCGGGCGGGGCGGCTTCGGCTGGGACCCCATCTTTCGCCCCACCGGCGCGTCGCGGACCTTCGCCGAGATGGACGCGGCGGAGCGGGTCGTCTACTCGATGCGGCGGCGGAGCCTGGAGCAGCTCCGCGATCGGCTCCGGTCCTCGGGGTGACGCCCCCGATGGCCCTGGGCCTGAGTCAACGCGGGCCGGGACGGCGGGTGCGCCGTCCCGGCGAGCGGCCGGTCATGGCGGGCTGGCGCCGACCGGCCGCAGGGTTGGTCAGAAGCGCAGATCGACCGGCTCGATGCCCTGCTCCTGGCAGAAGCGGAGGTAGCGCTCCATCTTCGTGAAGACGTCGTCCTGGGCGATCACGTTGTCGTCGTCGTCGAGGTACTGGATCACGCCCTCGAGCAGGAAGAGGGTCATCATCTCCTCCTCACCGTCGACGACGAGGGTGTGGATGTCCCCCGGCGGCTCGTAGACGAACGTGCCGGGCCGCGCCACCCAGTCCCGCTCCAGGTAGCGCCAGCTCCCCTGGACGACGTAACCGAGCACCTGGCCGCCGCTGTGGCGGTGGCGGTTGACCTTTCCCGCCTTGGTGACCTTGAGCAGGTTGACCCAGCGCCCGTTGGCCAGGTCGAACCGCAGCGGCCGGAACCAGACCCCGTCCCCCTGCGGCACCCACGGCAACTCGTCGCTCTGGATCGCCTGGTCGGGCAACCCCAGCTCCTGGATCGCCGCCATCCCCGCGATCGCCGCCATCGTCGACCTCCTGCCGAGTGGGCACCGCCGCCCACCGGTCGCACGCGTTCCGCTGCCCCGATGGTAGCAAAGCCGCGGCGACGCGGCGCGCGGCCAGGCGGTCCCACCGTGACGCCGGGCCCCGGCGCCCTCCCTTGTGCGGTTCGCCCTGATCAGGGTCGCGGCGGCGATTGACGCCGGGACCGCCCGGTTGCTATCGTCCGCCGGCCCAGGCTGGCCCCGGCCCCACCGTGGCGTCGACCGGGCGCGGCACCTCCCGCGACGGACGCCGCGCCCTGCCACCCGCGACTCGGCGCGCCTGGGCCGACCCCGTGACCCGACGGAGGAGACCGCCGATGGCAGTTCGGCTCCCGGAGACGACCTCGGCCCGCCGAGCATGGGCGCTCGGGCGGCACCCGGCGGGGCGGCGTGGGGGGTTGCTGGCCGCCGCCGCCTGCCTGGTCCTGCTGGCGGCGGGCTGCGGCCGGGCCAGTCAGGCCGAGATCGACGGGCTCCTCGGGATCACCCCGACCGCGACGCGGAGCGCGGAGGACATCGCCGCGGCGACGCAGAGCGCCCAGGCCGCGGCCAGCGCCCAGGCGGCCGCGGCGTCGAGCCCCGGCACGGCCGGTCAGGTCGCGTCCGCCGGCGACCCCGTCCGCGGGCGCCGCCAGTTCGGCAACTACTGCCTGCAGTGCCACGGGCCGGGAGGCAGCGGGCCGAACCTGGTCGAAGCGGGCAGCGCGGCCGCCGGCCTGACCTACGACCAGCTCCTGGTCCTGATCCGCGAGGGCGCCAACCACCCGCCCGGCCCCTACGCCTCGTTCACCCTCTCCGACCGGGCCGTCGGCGACATCCACGCCTACCTCCTCGAGCAGTCGGGCGGCTGACGCCCGGCGGCCCGGCGGGTCGGCGGGGCCCGACCGGCACCCCGCGTCGGTCGTCGTCCTCGCGGCGGCCGCGCTCCCGCGGCCCATCGGATACCCCGGAGGTCCCCACCCCATGGCCCAAGACCCGCTGTCCGACCTCCCCGCGACCACACCGGCGGCGGGTCTCGCCGCGCCAGGCGACCTCACGGCCGCGGCCCGGACGACGCTCCACGAGTGGGTGGCGTCCGACAGCCTCCGCAAGCACTGCGAGGCGGTCGCCGCCTGCATGGGCCACTTCGCCCGCCGCGCCGGCGCCGACGAGGACCGCTGGGTCGCCGTCGGGCTGCTCCACGACCTCGACTACGAGCGCTACCCCGACCTCGACCGGGGCGAGGAGAGTCACCCGCTCGTCGGCGTCCGCTACCTGCGGGAGCACGGCTGGGACGAGGAGATCTGCCGCGCGATCCTCAGCCACGCCGAGGAGACCGGCGTCGCGCCGGTCACGCCGCTCGAGCGGACGCTGCGCGCCGTCGACGAGCTCAGCGGCTTCGTGACGGCCGTCGCGCTGGTCCGCGGCGACGCCGGCATCCACGCCGTCGAGGTCAGCTCGGTCAAGAAGAAGCTCAAGGCCAAGGCGTTCGCGGCCAAGGTCAACCGCGAGGACATCGCCGCCGGCGCGGCGCTCGTCGGGATGCCGCTCGACGAGGTCATCGCCGAGGTGCTCGCGGCGCTCCGCGGCGAGGCCGATCGGCTCGGCCTGGCCGGCGCCCCGCCGGCCGATCCGACCTAGCCCGGACCCGAGCGGCTCGGCGCCCCACGCAGCGCGCCGGTCCGCGCAACGCGGTACCGGCAGGCCCTCACCGACCGCTGGAGAGGATCTCCCCATGCCCGAGGCGTCGACGCTGGTCCTGTTCGCCACCACCGCGTTCGCCCTGCTCCTGGTGCCAGGGCCGGTGACGCTCTACATCGTCGCCCGGGGTATCGACCAGGGCCGACCGGCCGCGCTGGTGTCGGTCCTCGGGATCCAGGCTGGCGACGTGGTGCACATCGCCGCGGCCGCCGTCGGTCTCTCGGCCATCCTCGTCTCGTCGTCCGTCGCGTTCTCGGTCGTCAAGTACCTCGGCGCCGCCTACCTGGTCTACCTCGGGCTCCGAACGCTGCTCACCCGGCCGTCCCCGCACGCTTTACCCGTCGGACCGCCGCTGTCACTGGGGCGGGTCTTCGCCCAGGGGGCCCTCGTCAACATCCTCAACCCCAAGACGGCCCTCTTCTTCTTTGCCTTCCTGCCGCAGTTCGCCTGCCGCAGTTCGTCTACCCCTCCCGGGGGTCGGCCGCCGGGCAGATCGTGACGTTGGGCGCGATCTTCATGGTCCTCGGCCTCGTGGCCGACGGCACCTATGCCCTGTTGGCCGGGACGCTCGGCGGGTGGCTGCGGGGCAATGCCCGCTTCCCGCGCGTCCGACGGTACCTGACCGGCGGCACCTACCTCGCCCTCGGCGTCGCGGCGGCGGTCAGCGGCACCGGCCAGGACGAGCGGTAGCACCGCGCGGACCGGCCTCACGGCGGCACCGTGGCCGGGGGCCGATCCCAGGAGGAGGTCGATGGCCGACGACTCCACCGACGAGCGAGATTGGGCGGTCCGCGCGGCAGTGTTCGGCCACATCGTCGCCCACGGCCGCCCACCGGACGTGGCGGAGACCGCCGCGGCGATGGGCCTCCCGGATGCCGAGGTCGCGGCGGCGTACGATCGGCTGCACGGGCGCCACGCGCTCTTCCTCGAGCCGGGGACGCACACCGTCCGGATCGCGAACCCGTTCTCGGGCGTGCCTACCCCGTATCGCGTCCAGGTCGGCGCTCGGGCCTACTGGGCGAACTGCGCCTGGGACGCGCTCGGGATCCCCGCCGCGCTCGGGGCCGACGCGGCGATCGTCGCCGCGCTGCCCAATGGCGACGGGACGGCCGCGCTCGCGGTCGTGGGCGAGGCGGTCCGCGGGGACGGCGAGGTGGTGCATCTCCCCCTGCCCTTCCGGCGCTGGTACGACAACCTCGTCGAGACCTGAGCGACGATGCTCCTCTTCCGGTCGGAGGGGGACGTCGACCGCTGGTGCGAGCGCCGCGGGCGGGCCCGCGGCGCGGTCCTCTCGCTCGACCAGACCTGGGCCCTCGCCCGGGCCTGGTACCACGACCGCCTCGACCCGTCGTTCCGTGGTCGTTCGGCCGCCGAGGCGGTCGCGATCTTCCGCGGTCTGGGCCTCACTGGCCCGTTCTGGTCGCTGTCCGACGGGGACGGGTAACGTCCCGCGCGGGCACCGCCCCACCCAAAGGAGGGCCCGGGCGAGGCGCGGCGGCCATGCCGCTCCGCGCCTCCGGGGTGGCGGGGACCATGTAGACTCAACGCTGTCCTCCAGCCGTGCCGGTCGAGCACCGCGACCGGTCGCCCGTCCCCCGGAGCGCCGCCCGCCGTGGTCGTCCTGCCCATCATCGCGACCCTGATCAGCCTCGCCTGCGCCGCGGTCATCGCCCGCGACGCTGTCCGCCGGCCCCGCCCGGACAAGGTCGCGTGGGTGATCGCCTTTCTCGTGTTCGCGGTCGGCACCGGCGCCGACGCGGTCGGCGAGCTGGCCGGGTGGACGCCCACCGTTGTCCGCGTCTACTACCTCACCGGCGCCGTCCTCGTGACGACGTTCCTCGGCCTCGGCGAGCTCTACCTCCTCGCCGGCCGCCGGATGCCCACGGTGACGCCCGGGCTGACGCTGCTCCTGGTGGCCGTCGCCGCGGCGTCGGTCTGGGCGGCGCCGATCGATCGGGCGCGCCTGGAGAGCGAGCACTGGGAGGCGATCGACCGCGGGCCGGGACTGATCGCCCTGGTCGCGGTCTCCAACGCCTTCGGCGTGGTGGTGCTCGCGGGCGGGGCGCTCTGGTCGGCGTGGCGCTTCTGGCGGTCGGGGACGCACCGGCACCGGATGGTCGGCTGCCTGCTGATTGCGGCCGGCACGGTCGTGATCGCCTCGAAGGGGTACCTCGGCCGCCTCGGGGTGTCGATCGGTGACGACTACTTCAACCTGGTCCTCGCCCTCGGCGTGGCGCTGATCTTCGCCGGCTACCTCCAGACCCGGCGTCCGGATACGTCCGCCGTCCCGGCGAGCCGCCCGGCGGCGGAGCCGTCCATCGCCGGCGTCAAGGCCCCGGCTCCCGCCGTCCAGGCCGTGGTCGCGGTCGACCCAGGAGTGTCCGCGACGGAAGCCGGCGCCGCCGCCCCGGAGGTACCGGGCGTCCTCCGTCCCCTCGCCTACGGCGTCGTCGCCGAGGGGCAGGCGGGAGCCAGCAGGCACCTGGACGCCAACGGGCACGTGGACGCCGACAGGACCGCGCACGTCAACGGGGCCGCGCACGCCAACGGCCGTGTCCCCGTCGGCCCGTCCCCCGCGCCGGCCGCGCTCGGCGGTCCGGCCCTCGACCGGGGCGCGGCATTCCTCGAGGAGCGCTTCCTGGGGCTCGACGACGCGGCCCTGGCCGCCGCCGCCCACGCCTGGAGCGCCCCGCGCCCGGCCATCGACGCGCTCTCGCGGGCGGACGCGCGCCGGGTCTGGGCGCTCCGCCAGCGGCTCTCGCCCACCGGCCAGGCCGCGCTCGATCGCCACGGCGCGCCCGCTCTGGCCCAGCTCGCGGACCTCTACTTCGGCGTCCTCGCGCCCGAGGCACCCCCGGCCTCGATCGGCCAACCGGACGACCGGACAACGGCGGACCCTGGCGCGCCGAACGGCCGGCCGGCCGACGCCGACGGGCGATCCCTCGCCGGCCGCCGTGAGGCGACGACCGCCCCCTGACCGAGCGCGGCCGGCCCCCGAGATCGGGGTTGCCTCGCACAGCGTTGGTGGCGCCGCACCCGGTGGCACGGCCGCTCCTCCCGTCCCGCCGCCAGTCGCACCGGCCGCGGCGTCGCGTCGAGCGGCCGCCGTCGGGGCGGGCCGGTCTACCCGGGAGCGCTTCGGGCCATCGATGCGGTGGTGAAATGCGGCGAGGGAGGCATCGCCACCCCGTCGCGACGTCGTGCCCAGGCTCCTCCGCTGGCCGGCGGCACCCCCGCCGGGCACTGCGGAGAGGGATTCCGTCCGTTGGGTGGGATGGCGGCGAGCCAGCGGCTCCGCCCGCCCGGGGCAAGCCCCGGGCGCAGGCACGGAGCCGGCGCCGCCTGAGAGGCCGGCCGCGGGCCCGATGGGCGACGCCCCGGCGATCATCCGGATTCCGCATCGGGTGAGCGCCGGGCAGCGCGGCGGGCACCCCGCCGGGCGGCGCGCCGTCGCGTGCCTCACCGGCGCCCCCCTGTCCCGACCACGCCCCATCGCCGGGTCGAGACGGCGCGGCCTGGACCCGTCGGCGCCGGTGCCCGAGCCCGGCACCGGCGCCCGTGATCGCCGGTTGGTGCGATGCCATCGCCGGGATCTCCTCCGGTAAGATAGGGGGGCGGGAGCCGACGAGCATGGCGAGGTGGTGGCCGGCGCGCGGGTGCGCCGGCGCGCCCGTCGACGGACGTCGGCCGATCCCGAGGCCAGAGGGCCACGGCGATGACCAGCGACGCCGAAGAGCGGAGCGGATCGGGGTTGCGCCCGTCGGACGCGCTGTTCGGCGCCCTCTTCGAGCAGTCGCCGCTGAGCATCCAGGTGCTCGCCACCAGCGGCGAGACCATCGCCGTCAACACGGCCTGGGAACGCCTGTGGGGCGTCACCCTCGGCGACCTGCCCGGGTACAACATCCTCGAGGACCCGCAGCTCGAGGCCAACGGCGTGCGGCCCTACATCCGTCGGGCCTTCGCGGGCGAGCGCGTGGCCATCCCGCCCGTCTCCTTCGTGCCCGACCGGGGGACGCACCTCGGCCAGGCCCGGTGGGTCCGCGCCGCCGCCTCGCCGATCCGCGACGACCAGGGCGCGATCACCCAGGTGGTCCTCGTCCACGAGGACGTGACCGACCTCGTCGCCGCCGAGGAGGGCCTCACCCGGCTGGCCACGATCGTGGCGTCGTCCGACGACGCGATCGTGGCCCGCACGCTCGGCGGCCAGATCACCGCCTGGAACCGCGGGGCCGAACGGCTCTACGGCTACACGAGCGAGGAGGCGATCGGCCTCCCCGTCACCGCGCTCATCCCGCCCGACCGGTCCCACGAGCTAACCGACATCGCCGAGCGGCTGGGCCGAGGCGAGCGGCTGGAGCGCCTGGAGACGGTGCGGCTGCGCAAAGACGGCACGCGGGTCGATGTCTCGATCAGCTTCGCGCCGATGCGAGACGCCGCCGGGCAGGTCACCGGCATCTCGACGATCGCCCGCGACGTCACGGCCCGCAAGCGCGCCGCGGACGCCGAGCGCTTCCTGGCCGAGGCGGGCGCGCTGCTCGGGGCCTCCCTCGACGACGAGGCGACCCTCGCCCACCTGGCGGCGCTGGCCGTCCCCCGCCTGGCCGACTGGTGCGTCGTCCACCTCGTCGACGACGCGGGAACGTTGCGGCCCCTGGCCATGGCGCACGCGGACCCGACCAAGGCGCCGCTGGCCGCGGCGCTGCAGCAGCGCTACCCCCCGGCGCCGGACGCGCCGGCGGGTCCGGTGCACGTGCTCCGCACGGGTCGGAGCGAACTGGTCCCGGCGGTGACCGACGCCCAGATGGCGGCCTACGCCCAGGACGCGGAGCACCTGCGGCTGCTGCGCGAGACCGGCGGCCGGTCCTACGTGACCGTCCCGATGCTGGCCCGAGGGCGGATCCTGGGCACGATCACGCTGGTCGGCGCCGAGCCACGGCGCCGGTACGGCGCCGACGACCTGGCACTGGCCGAGGCCCTCGCCGGGCGCGCCGCGGCGGCGATCGACAACGCCCGGCTCTACGCCGAGGCGCAGGCGGCCGAGGCGCGATACCGGGGCCTCTTCGCCGGCGTGGCCGACGCGATCCTGGTCGCCGACGCCGCCGGCCGCTACCGCGACGCGAACCCGGCCGCCTCCGCGCTGCTCGGCTACTCCCAGGCGGAACTGCTGACACTACGGGTGGCCGACATCGTTGCCCCCGAGGCGACCGGGTCCGATGCCGAGGACATCCACCTGGGCGACGAGCACCAGTGGCGCGGCGACCTGGAGGTCCGGCGCAAAGACGGCACGACGGTGCCGGTCGAGGCGTCCGCGACGGCGGTCGCGCTGCCGACGGGCGCGGTCTACCTGTCGGTGATGCGAGACATCTCCGAGCGGCGGGCCCTGGAGCGGCTGCAGCAGGACTTCATCGCCATGGTCAGCCACGACCTGCGCAGCCCCCTGACGACGCTGAAGGGCCAGGCCCAGCTGCTCAAGCGGCACCGCACCTTCAGCGAGCCGAGGGTCGACGCGATCCTGGCGCAGACGGAGCGGATGGACCGCCTGGTCGGTGACCTGGCCGACGTGGTCCGGCTCGAGGCCGGCCACCTCGAGTTGCGGCCGATGCGGATGGACCTCGGCGCCCTGGCCCACGACTACGTCGACCAGACGCGGCTGCGCGTGCCCGGGATGGCGATCTCCGTCGACGCGCCGGCCGCCGCGGTGGTCGGCGCCTGGGACCCGAGCCGGGTGGGGCAGGTGGTCCAGAACCTGATCGACAACGCCCTCAAGTACGGAGGCTCCGGCGGGGTCCGGGTTCGGATCGACGCCGACCGAGACGAGGCGCGGCTGGCGGTGAGCGACGACGGGCCGGGGATCGTCCCCGAGCGGCTGCCGCGCCTATTCGACCGGTTCTATCGTGCCGACGTGACCGGTGCCGGGGGCGGCCTCGGGCTCGGCCTCTACATCGCCCGGATGCTCGTGGAGGCGCACGGCGGTCGGATCTGGGCCGAATCGGCGCCGGGCGAGGGCAGCACCTTCACCGTCGTCCTCCCCCTCGTGCCGCCGACCGCGGCCCTCCCGGGAGCGGGCGAGCGCGCCGCGGCCGGCGCGGCCGCGCTTGGCAGCCCCCCGGCCGTGGCGTAGACTCTGGCCGGGGGCGCCGGGCGACCGGTGACCCGGGGGCGCCGCGCACCCCGTACCCACGCGGCTCGGTGAGGGACTGCCAATCGGCGGTCCCTTCGTGGTTTTCGGCGCTCCCCCGGGAGGGTCCGACGAGCCCCGGCAACCGGCCCACCGGCCGGCCCGCCGACGCCGAGCACGCCCGCCGCCCGCGCCGGAGACCCGATGGCCCCGTC
>CADCWG010000051.1 GCA_902806335.1 uncultured Thermomicrobiales bacterium
TAGGCTCCCGGCCAGCGCCCGGTCCAGCCACCTCCGCGCCTCGGCGGCGTGGCCGCGGACCTGCCAGGGGAACCAGTGCGCCGCCGCGAGCCGGAGCGCCGAGGGCTCACCCGCCCCCGGCCCGAGCGCCCACCCCATCTCCGCCCGCTAACCCTCGGACCACGTGCCTGGCGGGGTGTCGGGCGGCGCCGACGACCTGCGCCCGGCCGGAGACCGGTCCGCCCCCGGGTCGCGACTGTCTCCCGGTTCCAGCCGCCCCGCGCACGGCCCCGCGTCCTCTTCAGACTGCGGCCGTGTCCGTGGCCTAGTCCTTAGGACGTCGTCCACCGCCGTGATCAGTGCCGCCGGCGCGAAGAGCTTGGCCGCGAACGTCAAGGCGCGCAGTCCGGCCGGGTCGAGGCGCGCGACCACCGCCGGCACTCCGCGCAGCGCCGGCTGCGTCCGCTTTCATCGCGCCGATCCCGGCACCGTCGCGTCGATTGCCACCAGGTCGGGCGCCACCCGCCCCAACCCATTCCAACTCGCCGGGTGACGCCGCGAGCGCTCCGTCGGCTGCGATCCCGCCCACGTTGGCGCGGTCCCCCGCCGGGAGCCGGGGCCGGTCGACCTTCCGCCTCCCAACGCTGCCGCGCGGGTGGTCGCGGGCCGTCTCGGTCACGGCCGACTGATTCGCAGCGCGCCCGGACTCTGCCCCGTGACCCGCTTCACATGGCGGCTGAGATGGCTTGCGGAGTCGTAGCCGCAGGCGTCCGCCACCGTCTCCAACGACACGTTCGAGTTCCGGATGATCCCCAGCGCGTGCTGCACGCGCATCGCCTGCAGGGACGCCATCGGCGTCTGACCACGGTGGCGCACGAACAGCGTCCGCAGGAAGGACGGCGAGATACCGATCTCGCTCGCGACTTCGGCAATCGTGAGGCGCCCCCGGAACCGCTCGTGGATGAGCCGCTCGGCCTCCAGGACCAAGCGTTCCCCGCTCGCCAGGTGGGTCTGCTCGAGCGCCCGCCGCAGCAGAATGTCCAGTTGGTCAACCAAGAGGGCGATCATCTGGCACCGGTCGGCCGCCCCCACCGGCCACTCCCGCACAAGCGCGCCGCAGACGTTCCCGATGCTGGCGTGTTCGTCGTCGTAGCAGAGCCGGGGCCAGGCCTGTTCGGCCGGCGCCTCGACCTGAATAAAGTAGTTGGAGTACGCCGTGGTCGCCCGCTCCGCGTGCGCGAGGCCGGGCGGGATGGTAAGCACGACCCCCGGCAACCCCTGGTGCACCTCGCCGCCGACCACCGAGTCGATCGCGCCGGTTCGGTAGTAGATGACCTCCCAGGTCCGGTCCCGGTGCAGCGGGAAGTGCTTGCCTATGGGTGCCGCGTAGTGACCCGCGACCTCCAGTCGCAACCGAGGCGTTTTGTGCAACCTCTCCCACGGTTGGTGCATTGCCTGGTGCATGGTCGCCACCTATCATCGCGGCACGGCACTGAAGTTTACAGAATCGTGTAGCGAGGTGAGCAAGGTTCGTCGGGCATCGCGGCCGGGCGCTCCTTGGCCGTCACCTCGGGCGGGCCACGGTCCGGCCCAGGAGGAAGCAACGATGCCATCCGATCCTGTCCGCCTGTCCCGCCCCGTCAGCCCCACCGAACTGTCCACCCGCGCCACGCGCCGGCACCTGCTGAAGGGCGCCGTCGGCGGCGCGGCCGCGGTCGCCCTCGCCGGTGGGCGCCCCGGCCTCGGTGTCGCCCAGGGCTACCAGGGCGACTTCGTCGTCGTCTCGGTGCAAGAGGTCGAGCAGGCCGCGCCAACGATCGCGGCGATCGAGGCCGCCAACCCGGGTGTCAAGGTCGTCTGGCGCTACATCCCGTCGGAGCGGTTCACCGAGCTGTTCACCGCGGCCCAGGTCGCGGGCGACCAGATCGACCTGATGGACCTCAACGGCCAAGACCTCCGGCGGTACGCCATCGGCGGCCAGCTCCAGGACCTCTCCGGGATCGCCTACAAGGATCGCTTCCGCCAGGTCGCCCTGGACACCTACACCATCCAGGGCAAGCTCTGGGCGCTCCCCCGCGGGGGCATCGGCGGCTTCACCTTCTTCGTCAACCTGAAGGCCCTCCAGGCCATCGGCGTGGAGACCCCGCCGGAGACGTACGACGAGCTGCTCGCCATGGCGCCGGACCTGCGGCAGGCCGGCATCGCCCCCTTCGTCCACCCCGGCAAGAACATCTACCTCTGGCCCGTCTGGCAGTTCTGGGCCTACGCGCAGACGTCGCGGAACACCGCCGTCGAGGGCACCGCGCGGGTGCTGACCGGGGAAGCCAAGTTCACGGACCCCGAGCACGTCGCCGCCCTCGAGATCCTCCACCGCTTCGCCCGGGACGGCATGTTCATCGACGGCGTCAACAGCCTCGACAACGACGCCGCCTGGCTCCAGTTCACGCAGGGCAAGGCCGCCTTTTTCTACTGGCACGCCGGCTCCATCGGCACCTACCGCGAGGGCGATTTCCCCGAGCTCGACATGTCGCTCATCCCGCCGGTGCGCGCCGTCGAGGACCCGAACGTCGCCCGCCAACTCCCCGGCGGCACGGGCAGCGCCCTCGGCCGCTACGCCGAGGCCGGCGCCGAGCGGGCCGACCTCGCCGCCAGCGTCATGGACCTGATGACGGCGGACCCCACGATCAAGGCCCTCAACGAGCTCAACGGCGACCCCGTCTCCGTCAACGCCAACGTGGTGGCCTCGGAGGACCCGCTCGCCCTGCTCTACGCCGAGCAGTGCTCGCCCAACCAGATCACGTACCTCGACTGGTACTGGCCGCCGGAGATCACCCGCGCCTTCCAGGAGAACCAGCAGGCCATCGTGACCGGCGACTCCTCCCCGGAGCAGGCCGCGGAGTCGATCCAAAGCACCCTTGACGACCTCTTCGCCGACGGGTACGAGTTCCTCACCTAGTCCACCCGCGTGCCCCGGCGCCCTTCGTCGTCCGGGCACGCGAGACGGTGTCCACCAGGGGTTCGCATGGCGAGGAGCCTGACAGTCGTCCGCCGCGACGCCGGCGCGGTGCATCCCCGCGGCGCCGCCGCTCGGCGGGGCCGGGCGATGGCGTCGTACCTGTGGGTGCTCCCCGCGCTTGGCCTCTACGCGCTCTTCACGCTCGTCCCGCTGGCGTCCGGCGTCTGGCTCGCGCTGCTCCGGTGGGACGGCATCGCCCCGGCAGAGTTCGTCGGCCTCCAGAACTTCGAGCGCATGCTGCGCGACGAGCGCCTCGCGTCCGCCCTGTGGCACAACGTCCAGTACGCCCTCGGCACCGTCGCGGGCAAGATCGTGCTCTCGCTCGGCCTCGCGCTGCTGCTGCACCGATCGCTGCGCGGCCGCGCGGTCTACCGGACCGCCCTGTTCCTGCCGGTCGTCATGTCCTTCGTCGTCGTCGGGATCCTCTGGACCTGGATCTACAACGACGACTTCGGCCTGGTGAACAACCTGCTGCGGTCGGTCGGCCTCGGCGGGCTCGCGCAGGACTGGCTGGGCGACACCCGGGTCGCCCTCTGGGCCTTGATCGCGGTGGACATCTGGAAGTGGTACGGCTTCCACATGGTGATCTTCCTCGCGGGCCTTCAGACCATCCCGACCGAACTCTACGAGGCGGCCCGGCTCGACGGCGCCTCCCGCTGGCGGCAGCTGACCAGCATCACGCTGCCGCTGCTCCGACCGGTGATGCTGGTCAACGTCACCCTCTCGCTCCTCGGCGCGATGAACGTCTTCGACATCCCTTACGTGATGACCGAGGGCGGTCCGGCCAACTCGACCAACGTCGTCGCGCTCCACGTCTACCTGCAGGCCTTCAAGTTCAACCGCCTCGGGTACGGCTCGGCGCTCTCCTACGCGATCTTCCTGCTGATCACCGTCATCGCCCTGGTCCAGCTCCGGCTGCTCTCCCGCAACACCGCCGAGTACTAAGGGAGCGACGCCATGGCCGTCATCGCGGACGCCGTTGCACCACGCCCGGGTCGGAAGCGCCTCGACCGCCTGGTGACCGGGGTGCTCAGCCACCTTGTCCTGGCGATTTTCGCCCTAATCGTGGTCTATCCCGTCGCCTGGATGGTCTTCGCGTCGCTCAAGGACCAGACCGACCTGCTGGGGAACATCTGGGGCCTGCCCCGCTCGTGGGCGTGGCGCAACTACGGCGACGCCTGGCGCACGGCCGGGCTCGGCCGCGCCCTCGCCAACAGCATCTTCGTCTCGCTCGCCACCGTCGTCCTTGTCGTGGCGATCGCCGCCCCGGCCGGGTACGCCCTGGCCAAGTTCCGGCTCCGCTACGCGACGGCCATCTTCCTGGTCTTCGTGCTCACGATGCAGGCGCCGGTCCCGGTCATCCCGCTCTACGTCCTGCTCGTGCGTCTGCACATGACCGACAGCTACGTCGGGTACATCCTCCCCCTCGCCGCGGGCGGCCTCCCCCTGGCGGTGTTCGTCTTCCGGGCGTTCTTCCTAACCATCCCGCGCGAGCTCGAGGAAGCCGCCGTGGTCGACGGCAGCACCCGCCTCGGCGCCTTCCTGCGGGTGGTGATGCCGGTCTCGACCCCCGCCGTCGCGACCGTCGCGATCCTCCAATTCCTCGCCGCCTGGAACGAGTACTTCCTCGCCCTGATCCTGATCCGCTCGCCCGAGCTGCGGACCCTCCCGCTCGCCATCCAGGTCTTCTTCTTCGACTGGGGCCGGACCGACTGGGGACCGATCTTCGCCGCCCTCAGCGTCGGCTCGATCCCGATGATCGTGGTCTACGTGCTGATGCAGCGCCGCTTCGTCCAGGGCCTGACGGCCGGGGCGGTCAAGGGATAACCGGGAGAGGAGACCCGACCCGATGCACTTTGGCTTTCTCTCGGGCGATGTCGCGGACGTCGCCAAGGCGGCCCGGCTCGGCTTCGACGGCATCGAGCTCAGCACGCAGGCGTTCGGCGACGTCGCGGCCGGCCCCCTCGACCCCGACCGCCTCGCCGAGGCAAAGGACCTCGGGGCCCGGCACGGCGTGACCGTCACCGCCGTCGCCTACTACGGCCTCGCCTTCGCCCCCCCGCCTCCGGAGGAGGTCACGGCGATCTACGGCCGCGTCTTCGACGCGGCGGAGGCGCTCGGCGTCCGGGTCGTCGCGAGCATGAGCGGATTCGACCCGGACCGCGACTGGGACGGCAACCTTCAGCTCTTCGCCGACCGATTCGGTCCGGTCGCCGAGCAGGCCGAGCGGCGCGGAATCCGGCTGGCGCTCGAGAACTGGATGGGCTTCGGCGGCCGGCTCCCCTTCCGCCCCCGCAACATGGGCGGCTCCCCCGACACGTGGGACGCGTGGTTCGCCGCCGTCCCCTCGCCTGCGCTGGGCCTCGAGTTCGACCCCTCCCACCTCTACTGGCAGGGCATCGACCACCTCCGCGCCCTGCGCGAGTACGCCAGCCGCGTCTACCACGTCCACGCCAAGGACACCGAGATGCTGCCCGAGCGCCGCTACCGGGCGGGGGTCAACGGTCTGCCGTTCCGCTTCCGCATCCCCGGCTACGGCGAGATCGACTGGACCGCCTTCGTCACCGCCCTGAACGAACTCGGCTACGAGGGCGGCGTGGCCATCGAGCACGAGGACGAGGTCTACGGCTGGCACACCGGCGGCGCGCGGTACGACGAGGGGCTGGTCCGCGGCTGGCAGACCCTGCAGCCGCTGATCCACCCGACGTCGGTCCCGACACGCCACGAACGCTAGGGCAGGAACGTGACGAACAGAACGCCTCCCGTGATCGCCGCGATCGGCACCGGGATGATGGGCCAGCTGGCCCACCTCGCCAACTACGCCCGGCTGCGCGACGACGGCGCCTGCGAGATCGCCGGCGTCACGGACCTCAAGCGCGGCCTGGCCGACGCGGTCGCGGCGCGCTACCGCGTGCCGCGGGTCTACGCCGACGCCGACGACCTGCTCGCCGACCCGCGGGTCGACGCGGTGGCGTGCGTCCAGCAGTGGCCGAACAACTACGCCCTGGTGCACCGAATCCTGGGGGCGGGCAAGTCGGTCATCACCGAGAAGCCGATGGTCGGCCGCGTGGAGGAAGCGGAGGCGCTGAGCGCCCTGGCCCAGGCGCGCGGCGTCCACTACGCGGTCGGCTTCATGAAGCGCTACGACCGCGGCGTCGAGCTCGCCAAGGCCGTCGTCGACGATGCCCGCGGCGGCAACGACCTCGGCGCGCTCCTCGCCGTCGACGCCGTCTGCAACGGCGGCGACTGGCTGCACAACATCGAGCCGCCCGTCCGCGTCGACGACGCCACGCCGCCGCCGCCCCTGCGCCCGAGCTACCCCGACGCGTGCCGCACGCCGGCCTCCCGCGCCGCCTACGAGTGGCTGCTCAACATCTTCTCGCACAACGTCAACCTCTGCCATTTTCTGCTCGGGGAGGAGATGACGCCTCGGACGGCCCGCTTCCACGGGGACCGCGCCTTCGCCGCGACGCTCCACGCGGGCGACGTCCTGGTGACCGTCCGGGGGGTTGCCGGCCGTGCCCACGATTGGCGGGAGTGGGCGACCCTCACGTTCGAGCGGGGCGAGGTCCGGATCGACACCCCGACCCCGATGAACCGTCAGCGCTCCGCGGCGGTCGCCGTCCTCCGGGGCCGCGACGGCCGCTTCGCCACCACGCACCACCACGTCCCGGTGGACTGGGCCTTCTTCCGCCAGGCCGGCGGCTTCGTGGGTGCCCTGGCCGGGACGGAGCCGCTCCGGGCCCCCGCGGCCGAGTGCGTGAAGGACGTCCGCGTCATGCAGCGGCTCATCGAAATCGCGGAGATCGCCTGACCGTGCAGACCTCGCAACTGGCCATCAACTCGGTCTCGACCCGCCAGGCGGGCCTCGAGGAGGCCCTCGCGGCGTACGCCGCCGCCGGCTTCCGCCAGGCGGAGTTCGTCCTCCCCCTCGTCAAGGACTGGCTGGCCCAGGGCCGCACCGTGGAGGACGCTCGGCGTCTCCTTGCCGGGCACGGGATCCGCGCCATCGGCGGCTTCCAGCTGCCCATCGAGTGCTTCTCCCCTCCCGACTCCCGACGCGCCAACCACGCGGCCCAACGCCAGAACGCGGAGCTCGTCCACGCGCTCGGCGGCGGGACCCTCGTCGTCGGCACGGACGGTCCCGCGGGGACGACGCTCGACGCCCTCGGCGCCGTCGCCGAGACCCTGCACGCCTTCGCCGCCGAGACCGACGGCCTGGACGTCACCGTGGCCCTGGAGTTCAACTGGGGCCCCCTAGTCAAGAGCCTGGCGAGCGCCGTCCGTGTCTGCGAGCAGGCGGGGCACCCGCGGGTCGGCGTCCTCTTCGACCCGGCCCACTACCACACCACCGTGACGAAGCGGGAAGACCTGACCGCCGAGGCCGTGCGGTGGATCAAGCACGTCCACCTCAACGACATGGCGGACAAGCCCGGGGACCTGAGCGACTGCAACGCCGACCGGGTCCTCCCCGGCTCCGGCATCCTGGACCTGCCCGCCCTGATCGCGACGCTGGAACGCCACGGCTACGACGGCTTCTTCTCGATCGAGATGTTCAACGCCGAGCTGTGGGGGCTGCCGGCCGCGGAGGCCGCCGCACGGTGCTACGACAGCCTGCTCCCCTTCTGCGAGTGATGTCGGCGGGCACCCTGGGTGCCGCGATCAGCCAGCAACGCCCGCTGGTGAAGGTGTAGCCGCGGTTGTCGGGGTCGGCCGGGGTTGATCGTGCGAAGGGCCAAGCGCCCGCGTCAAGAGTGGCAAAGGTTACGACAAGCGCGTCGTAGAACCCCCCACCTGCTCGACGACAGGCCTGACGAAGGCGGCACCAAACGCCCTCTCGGCCCCACCTCAGTCGACACCATCGGGGGGGTGCCCGAGGCGGCGTGCGCCGCGGCCCGGATGACGGGCTCCCGAGCGCCTTCCGGCAAGAAGGGCGTGGCCACACTCCCTTGCGCGATCCAGGGGGCGGCGGTGAAGGGCGAGAGCTCCCGCCGTCGCCGACCCCGAGCTACGCGCCGAGCAGGGCGTCCATCGCCGCCGCCGCCTGGGCGTGCAGCACCGGCACCAGGTGGCTGTAGGTGTCGAGCGTCAGGGCGATGGTCGCGTGCCCCAGCATCTCGCTCACGACCTTGGGGTGCACGCCCTGCGCGAGCAGGAGCGTCGCGGCGGTGTGCCGCAGGTCGTGGAACCGGACCGAGCCGAGCCCGGCCCGCGTCAGGGCCAGCTTGAACGTCGCCGTCTGGTGGCTCGGGTCGAGCGGTCCCCCCGTCGCGGTGCAGAACACGAGCCCGAGGTCCCGCCACGCGGGGCCGACGAAGAGGCGCTGCTCGACCTGGCGCGCCCGATGGCGCCGCAGGGCGGCCACGGCGCGCTGGCTCAGCACGACCGTCCGCCGGGCGCGGGCCGTCTTGGGCTCCACGAACGCCAGCCCGGCGGCCCGCTGGCGCTGCAGGGCCCGCCGCACCGCGAGCCGGCCGCCGTCGAGGCTCACGTCCTCCCACCGCAGCCCCAGCAGCTCGCCCTGCCGCATCCCGGTGGTGACGGCCAGGACGTAGAGGGCGTGCGCCGGGTGGTCGCGGGTCGCGTCGAGGAAGGCGCCGACCTGCTCTCGGGACAGGACCCCCATCTCCGACCGACCGGGTTTGGGCGGCGTGACGCCGTCGCACGGGTTGCGCGGGATCAGGTCCCAGCGCACCGCCTGCTGGAACGCCCGGTGCAGGACGCGGTGGGTGTGGTGGGCGCTCCGGCTGGAGAGCCCGTCGCGCTGCAGGTCGCCGTAGAGCCCCTGCAGGTCGAGCGCCGTCACCTTGGCCAGCGCCGTGCGGCCGATGCGGGGCACCACCCGGACGCGGACGATGGACTCGTACCCCTCGTACGTCTTCGCCTTGACGGACGGCCTCGCGCTCGCCTCGAGCCAGCGGGCGAGGTACTGGGCGACGGTCAGCCGCTCGGCGACGACCGGCAGCCCCTGCTGCTGGTCGCGGAGCGCCACCTTCAGGCGTTCGGCGACGTCTTTGCGGGTGCGGCCGTAGATCGACTTCCGCTTCCCCGTCCGGTGGTCCGTGACCGCCGCGACCCACCGGCCGTCGCTCTCGCGCCGGTAGATCGACCCCTCGTTGTGCCCGCGCCGCCCCGCCGCCATGCCGGCCCCCCTTGTTAGACGCCCTCGCCCGTCCCACTTGCCGCGCCGGCGGCGTGCCTGCTCCGACTCGCGAATGCCTCCGTTCCTCCCGGCGCGGAACTCCCCATTTCTCCGCTCGGCGGCCTCGACGGTCGCAACGAAGTCAGCGATCTCGTCCGGCTCCGCGCCGAGCACGTCGCGAAGTGCCCGGATCACCTCGAACCGCGACACCGTCCATCCAAGTTCCTCCGGGTGGACCGTATACGGCACCATCCTGGCCCGCGCGGCCCACTACACCTTCAACCACAACCCTGGTCAACCAGATAACCGCGAGCCCGGCCTAGAAGAAATAGGAGACGCGGTACCGCTTCTCCGGAACCCGACCCACCGGCCGACCCGGCGGGATTTTGTCGATGTCACCCCCAGCTAGGTAGGGGCCCAGGGTCCCGATCGACGAGCCGCTCGTCCACCTGCACGATGCGCTCTTTCTCGAGGTCCCACTTCAGCAGGCGGCACACCGTCAGCCACCCGGCGTGTCCCTCGGCCTGCTTGGCGAAAGCCGTGTCCTTGAG
>CADCWG010000052.1 GCA_902806335.1 uncultured Thermomicrobiales bacterium
CAGCGCCGGCCGCGCCGCCGAGGCGAGGTCCGAGCGCCAGCCCGTAGAGGACGTGGCGGAGGTTGAGGACGGCCGCGGTCAGCACCACCGCCGCGGCGCCGGACCCCGCACCGACCATCGCCACCATCGCCAGCTGGGCGCTGCCGGCGAAGACGAGCAGCGAGCCGGCGAGCGCCTCGACCGGGCCGAACCCCGCCTCGCGGGCGGCAACCCCGAGCGTGAGCCCGAACGGCACCGCCCCCGCGAGCAGCGGCAGCGTCGCCATCGCCCCGCGCCGCGCCTCGGCCCCGTAGGGCCGCGCCGTCGCCGTGGGCTCGGTGACGAGGGGGACACCGGCGGGCGAAGGCTCGGCGGCCCTGGCGGCCCTGGCGGCGAGGTCGACCATCTGGCGCGGCCCCCGGCCGGTGATCGCGAACCTCCGCCCCGGGAGGTCCGAGGGCAGGGGCCGGGCGTCACCCCCGGCGCGCCCATCGTCCGGGGAATGGTCCCTGCCGCAAAGGGCCAATCCGGCAATGGCCCTTGCCCTCCAGCCGCGTCGGCCGAAGAATGGACCCGGCGGCGAGGGGCCGAGCCGGCCGCGGCGAGGGTCGCATCGGCCACGCCGAGGGTCGCATCGGCCACGCCGGACGTGGCCACGGGGGAACGCCGGTGGCGCTGCCGCTGTACCACGTCGACGCCTTCACAGCCGAGCCATTCGCCGGCAACCCGGCGGGGGTCTGCCTGCTCGACGGGCCGCGGGAGGAGCGCTGGATGCAGCGCCTGGCGGCCGAGCTCCGCCACTCGGAGACCGCGTTTCTCCGCCCCCGACCCGGCGGTGGCTGGGACCTCCGCTGGTTCACGCCGACGGTTGAAGTCGACCTCTGCGGCCACGCCACGCTGGCCAGCGCCTGGGTGCTCTTCGCGTCCGGCCGCGCTGGGACCGGCGAGATCGTGACCTTCCACACGGCCAGCGGTCCCCTCCGGGCCTGGGCAGCCGACGATGCGGTCGAGCTCGACTTCCCCGCCGAGGCGGCGACCGAGACGCCGCCGCCGTCCGACCTGCTCCCGGCCCTCGGCGTCGGTGCCGTCTGGGTCGGCCGAAACCGCGCGAACTGGCTCGTCGAGGTCGCGTCGGCCGCGGAGGTGCGCGCCGCGCGGCCGGACTTCGGGCGCCTCCGCGCCTTCGGGCCGGTCGGCGTGATCGTGACGGCGCGGGCGGACGAGGCGGGGGTGGACTTCGTCTCGCGCTTCTTCGCCCCCGCCGCCGGGATCGACGAGGATCCGGTGACGGGCTCGGCGCACTGCGCGCTCGGACCCCACTGGGCCGAGCGGCTCGGCCGGCCGGCACTCGTCGGCCGGCAGCTCTCCGAGCGCGGCGGCGAGGTCGGCGTCCGCCTCGCCGAGGACGAGCGCGTGGTCCTGCGCGGCCGCGCGGTCATCGTCGCGGAGGGCACGCTCCTGGTCTGACGGCCGGTCGCGGCGCTCGGCGCCGATGCGCGGTCGGACCGTGCGTCGGCGATGGCGAAGACCATCCCTTTTTGGACGGTGCAGGCAAGGTCGGTCGCGCGGTCGACGTTGCCGCCGGGGTCGTTGGGGAGCGGCGCGATGTCGCCGTTCTCCAGGGTTGAGCCCACCTCGCCGGCCTTCGGTCGCCGGGAGACCGTCTTCGTCGGTCCCCGGACGGCCGCGTAGGAGGCGGTCTGGCGAACGGCTGCGCGAAAGGCTGGGCGGTGCCGGGCGCCTCAATCGGACGATGAGGGGGCCTGCCCGCCCGCGACCCCACGCTGAGGCGTCGGGACGGCTCATGTGTCAGTCCGTGTGGGCCCGCCCGACCTCCCGGGGGTACGGGACGGGCGCCGATCGCGGCGGGACGCGTTGTCGACGCGGCGATGGTGCTCCGGGTGTCGTTGAGGGAAGGGGTGGTAGGCGGCATGGCGGTGATCGTGGCGGTGGAGACGCCGCTGAGGCGACGAGGACGGCCGGGCGCTGGGGCCGATGGGGCGGTCACGCTCCCGGCCGGGATCCGGACGGCGGCCGCTGCGCCGGTCGACGGCGCTCCCGTCGCCGGCTCAGCCGACCGCCCCGAGCCGCGCTACCGGCGCCTGGCCGACGCCCTCGCCGCCGCGATCGGGCGCGGCGAGCTGCCCGAAGCGGCCAGGCTGCCCTCCGAGCGCGACCTGGCGCTGGCCCTCGGCGTCAGCCGCACCACCGCCGTCGCGGCCTACCGCGAGCTCGCCGCCCGCGGTCTCGTCCGTGGCCAGGTCGGCCGGGGCACCTTCGTCTGCGTCGGGCTCGACCGCGGCGTCGCCGACGGCGCGGCGTCGGGCACCGGCGGTGCCCCCGCGGTCAGCGTGGCCGACGCGCCGTTCGCCTGGCGGGGGAAGGTCGCCCTCCGCGCGGACCCCGCGGCCGGGCCGGGGCTGCGGCCACTGATCCGCGCCGGCGCCGACGCGGCGGTGGTCTCCTTCGCCGCCGGCGCCCCCGCCCTCGACCTCTTCCCGACCGAGCGTTTTCGGGCGCTGACCGACCGCATCCTCGCCGAGGAGGGGCCGGCCGCGCTCGGCCTCGCCCCGATCGAGGGTGTGCCGGCCCTGCGCCGCGCGATCGCCGCCCGCGCCGGGATCGACCCCGGCCGTGTGCTGGTCGTGGCCGGCGCCCAGCAGGGGCTCGACCTGGTCGCGCGCTGCCTCGTCGACCCCGGCGACGCGGTGGTGGTCGACCGGCCCGGCTACCTCGGGGCGATCCACGCCTTTCGCGCCGCCGGCGCCCGCCTGGTCGGCTGGGATGCGGTCCGCGCCGACCTCGACGAACTGGAGGACCTCTTCCTCCGCCACCGCCCGAAGCTCCTCTACACGGGCCCCACCCACCAGAACCCGACCGGCCGTACCCTCGATACCGTCTGCCGCCGCGAGTTGCTCGCGCTGGCGGCGCGCTACCGCATCCCTATCGTCGAGGACGACCCCTACCGCGAGCTCGGCTTCCCATCGCCCCGCTCAGGTGGGCGTGCCGGCGGGGAGGGGCAGCGCGTGCCGGCCGTCCCGCCGACCCTCGCCGCGCTCGACCGCGACGCCCTGGTGATTCACCTCGGCACCTTCGCCAAGACGCTCGCCGGCGGGCTTCGGCTCGGCTGGGTCGCCGCCGCGCCGGCGATCGTCGACCACCTCGCGCGCCTGAAGGCCAACACTGACGTCAGTTGCCCCGGGCTTACGCAGCGGATCCTCGCGACGATGCTCGTCGACGGCGGCTTCGACGCCCACCTGGTGGGACTCCGCGCCGAGCACGCGCGCCGCCACGCGTCGATGGTGGCCGTGCTGCGGCGCCACCTCCCGCCACCGGCGCTCACCTGGGATCCGGTCGCCGGCG
This sequence comes from uncultured Thermomicrobiales bacterium, assembly GCA_902806335.1. Classification (GTDB taxonomy): domain Bacteria; phylum Chloroflexota; class Chloroflexia; order Thermomicrobiales; family UBA6265; genus CADCWG01. Next base: position 3,343 of record CADCWG010000052.1, read on the forward strand.
GGCTCTACCTGTGGGCCCGGCTCGGCGACGGGGGCGACGCCGCGGCGCTCCTCCGGCTGGCCGAGACGCGCGGCGCGGGCGTCGCCTTCGTGCCCGGCGCCGCGTTCTACCCCGACGCCGGGGTCGGCGCGGGCCCCGGCCGGAGCACGCTGCGCCTCTGCTTCACGGCCGCCGACCCGCCCCGGATCGACCTCGGTGTCCGGCGCCTGGCGGCGCTGCTGCGCGGCCACCCGGCGCCGGTCGCCGCGGGCCACGTCCCCGTCGCCTGATCGCGCGTCCGGTACCGTTGGGCACGCGGAGCCGGCCACTTTCCCCTTGCCCAGAGGTGGGCAGGACAGAGCTGCGCCGCACTCCGTGATGCGGCCGACCGGGAGGGCAGATACGGATTCCGGGTGATTGGCGGCACGTCGCCCGGACGGTCCGCGGCCGGCTCCGGCTGGCTTCGCCCCAGAGTCCGGGGCTTTCCCCGGGCTGGCGCGGGGACGACCGGCCCCCCAGTTCCCGCAGGCGATCGCCCGGAGTCCGTTGTAGGCGTCGTAGGAGGGGACGCGAAAAAGGGGGCGAGGCGGGTGGCGCACCCATCCGTGCGCTCCCGCCTCGGGGAAGGTCGAGTGACGGTTCGGCCCGCCGTGGCTGGCGACGCGCCGAGTGGGATCCGCCTCTCACCTCTCAGAACGCAACTCCCCCGGCGTTGGTTTCGCTCGGCACGGAGACGAATCGGCACGCCGGCTCCTCGTCGCCCCCACCGCGAACCGACCGGCCACCACGCCGTCGCGTTGGTCCGATCGTGGGCCGCCGCACCCGACCGGGAGCGGCAGTGCGCCGGCCCCGGCCCAGCGTCCGGGACGCGCCCGCGATGGTCCGGACCGCCGGACCAGCGACCGCTTGGCCGGATCGCGGGCTACGCGTCGGTCCCAGCCCGCCGCCGGGCCACGGCGTCGACTTCGGCCTGCCGCGCCTCGGCCAGGAGGTCGAGTGCCTGCCGGACCAGGTCGGTCAGGTAGCGGTCGATCGCCTCGCGGACGACGGCGCTCTGGCTGGTCCCGCGCTCGGCGGCCAGCTTGCGGACCTGGTCGATCTGGTCCGGGCGCAGCGCGAAGCTGGCCGTCGGCATCGCCCGCACGTCGTTGGGCTGGCGCACCGGGTCGGGCACCGGCGGCCGGCCCATCCGGATCGGTCGCCGGTCCTGGTCGATCGCCGTCGGCGCCGGCACTCGGTCGCCAGCCGTCGGCACCGGCTTCCGGGCGCCCCCGACCGCCCGCGAGATGGGCCACGCTGGCGGGGTCAGCGGCGACGGTGCCGTGGGAGCCGCGGCGCCGCCGAGGTTCGGATCCCGTTCGAGGGTGGCGGGTCGGGGCCCCGTCGCGGCGGGCTGCTCGGATCGTTGATCGGCGTTGCCGGTCACGGGCGGTCCTTCGGCGAGCGCCGCCCGGGCGGCGGCCAGCGGTCAACACCAGGCGGTCAATACCATCAGAACGGAGACTGTCCCGCCCCGGATCACCCGGGCCGGGGATCGCCAGAACAGAGCGCCGGACTTGGAGTCAGCGGCCGAGCTTCGCCGTCTCCATCCGCGGCCGACGCTGCGCCCGGAGCGTCCCGAGCCCGTGATTTGCCCCGCCCGAGCCGGTCGCTTCCCGGGACCGATGCCATGACGGATCAGGATCGGTCGACGGCGCTATGCCGCGTCCCCGGCACCGAAGCGGACGCGACAGAGCCTCGCCTGTGCCGGCCGCTCGCGCACGACGGTCGGCCCCGCGACCCGTGCCGAAGCCCCGTCCCCGCGTCGCCGCGCCAGTCCGAATCACGGGTCCGTTCCCCGGACCCGCTCTCCGCGGCGCCGGATCCCGGGCAGAGACGACTCGACCGGTCACCCGCCGTACACCCACCGGCCGCCGACCATCGTCGCCACCGGCCGGACCTGTCCGAGCGCGTCCGGCGCCACGCCCAGCGGGTCGCGGTCGAGGACCGCCAGGTCGGCGATCCGGCCTGGCGCCAGCGTGCCGCGCTCGGCGGCGAGGCCCAGCGCCGCCGCGGCGTCGGCCGTGTAGGCCCGCAGCGCTTCCCGGGGCGTCAGCGCCTCCTCCGGGCCGAGGACCCGCCCGGTCACGGTCGTCCGGGTGACCAGGGCCTCCATCCCCCGCCAGGGGTCGAAGTCGGCGATCGGCGCGTCGGAGGTGCCGACGAGGGGCACCCCCGCCGCGCGGTACGTCCGCGCCGGCATCGCCCGCGCCGCCCGTTCCTGGCCGACCGCCGTGATGAAGCTCTCGCCGAGACTCGCCAGGAACGGCGCCGACACCAGCGCCGGGATCCGGTGGCGGGCCATCACGGCGAGCGCCTCGGCCGTCGGGAAGTAGGCGTGGTGGATCCGGTGCGGTAGCCGCGGCCCGGGCGTCCCGGCGTCACCCTCGATCGCGGCGGCGATCGCCCGCACGGTGACCTCCTGGGCCAGGCTGCCGCAGGTGTGGACGTCGACGGCCCATCCCCGCCGGTGGCACCAGGCGATCTGCGCTGTCAGCTCGTCCGGGTGAACGACCCAGGTGCCCGTGTTCGACGGCTCGCCCGCGTAGGGCGCGTCGGGGTGCATCTTCGCGGTCCGGTCACCGACGCCGCCGTCGGGCATCAGCTTCACCCCGGCCAGGCGCAGCGTCGGGTCGCCGAACCCGCCCACCACGCCGAGGCCGTCGAAGCGGTCCCGCAGCCCCGCCTCCTCGGCCGCCGGGACGAAGCCCCACCCCGCCAGCATCGCCTCCGTCCGCACCGTCAGCACCCCGCGCTGGGCGGCCCGGTGGAACGCGCGGACCTCGCCCGGCGTCAGCCCCGGCTCGCCCACGCTGGTCAGGCCGACGGCGTTGTAGGCCCGGCAGGCGTCGCCGATCGCCGCCACCCGCGCCTCCTCGTCCGGCGGCGGGATCGCGTCGGTGATCATCGCCTTGGCGCGGTCGCGGAAGTGCCCGGTCGGTTCGCCGGCGGCGTCGCGCTCGAACGAGCCGGCGTAGGGCACCTCCGCGGGCGGGTCGGGCGTGGCGGCGCCGATGCCGGCCAGGCGCAGCGCGGCCGAGTTGGCCACGAGCTGGTTCCAGACCCGGTGCAGCACGACCGGGTGGTCGGGCGCGACGGCGTCCAGGTCGTGGCGGGTCGGGTGCCGGCGCTCGGCCAGCAGGCTCTCGTCCCAGCCCCGCCCCACGATCCAGGTCCCCGGCGGCGTCGCCGCGACCCGCGCCGCGACGGCGTCGGCGACCTCGGCGAGGCTCCGGCAGCCGTAGAGCTGGACCTGGCCCAGCGTCTGGCCGACGCTGAGCAGGTGGTTGTGGGCGTCGATCAGACCGGGGACGACGACCGCGCCGCCGAGGTCCTCGACGCGCGTGGCTGGGCCGACGACGCCCCGCACCGTCGTGTCGTCCCCGACCGCGACGACGCGGTCGCCACGGACGGCGACGGCGCTCACGACCCGGTCATCCGGGCCCATGGTGTAGATCCGGCCGTTGGCCAGGACGAGGTCGGCCGCGAGCGCTGCGTCTGCCACGGTTGGACGGTCCCTCCTGACGGTCGACTTCCCCGGCGGGCGACGCCACGCCGCCCGGGGCCGACCGAGCGCGGATTCTGGAGCGCGCGAGCGCGGCTGCCAACCCCCGGGCACGGGCAGGCTGTCGAGAGCATCCCGTCGGTGGCCCTCGGTGGGGGGCGACCGACCCACCGACCGTCCCCTGGACCGGGGCGACGCCGTGCCCGGGGAGCGGTGCCCCCCGCGAGACCTCCCGGTAGACTGGCGGCGCTGATCCCGAGCACCACCACGCGCCAACGTCGTCCACCCGGGCGCCGCCGGGCGGTGCCAATGAGGACGGAGAACGGTGCACCACCTCGTCATGCGGCGCCCGCACCTGCGGGACCTGCCACCGGTGAATCCCCTTCCCCCCGGCTACGAGCTGCGGCTCGCCGCCGGCGACGACGACCTCGCGCCCCTGGCCGCCACCCTCACGGCGGCCTTCGACGACCCCTGGGACGCCGATCGCGTCCGCCGGAGCCTCACGGAGGCCCCGGACGTCCCGGCCGTCTACGTCGTCGCCTGGCGGGGGCGGCCGGTGGCCACGGCGTCGAGCCGCTGGCTCCCGGCGCGCTTCCCGGACGCGGGGGTGGTCCACTGGGTCGCGACGCACCCCGAGCACGCCCGGCGAGGGTTGGGGGCCGCCCTCGTCGCCCACGTCCTCCACGACTTCGTTGGTCGCGGCCACGACGCGGCGGCACTGGAGACGGACGAGTACCGGATCCCGGCGCTGCGGACCTACCTCCGCGCCGGGTTCCTCCCCGACTACGAGGTGGCCGGGGAGGACCACCGCGCGCGGTGGTCGGCGGCCATGCCGGGGGTCCTCGGCTCTTGACGCCGCTCGCCACCGTCACGCCGGACGCGTCGGGCCCGCCTCGGTACCCCACCCGGACCGCTCCGGTGGCCCGCGCCGGGTACCGAGCGGACTTGCGCCGCCGGTCCGGATGGGCGATAGAGTTGCTGAGGATCGACGGCGGACCGGTCGGGCGGGGGGGCGCGTGGGGGAGACGGCGAACGGCATGGTCGACGGGCAGGCGGACGCCGGGGGCGGCACGGCCCGTGACCCCTCGCGCGCCGCCTGGGTCTGGTGGTTCCTGCTCGAGGGCGGGGGCGTCGCCCGCCAGGTGATCGGGTGGGTGTCGTTCGCCATCTGCCTCGGCCTGGCCTGGGTGGTCTTTCGCGGCGCCGGGTGGGCCGCCGCCGAGATCGGTGGCCCCGACCGCGTGGCGGACCTGGCCGGGTTCGGCGCCCGCCTGGCGGCGGCGCTGGCGCTGGCGCTCCTTGGGGCCGCCCTCGCGATCCCGCCCTCCAGCGGGCGCCAACGCGCGGCGCTGGCGGTCCTGGTCCCCGCGCTCGGTAGCCTGGCCCTCCTCGCCGCCGCGACCGTCTCGCTCTACCGGGGGCAGGCGTGCCCGTTCCCGCTGCCCGGCGTATGACGGTGCTCGGTATCGGACAGGACTCCCGCGAGGCGCCGGGGGGCGCGATCCTCGGGGCGGGTCAGGGCCTCAGCGGCGGGCGGTCCGGCGCTCCGGAGCGGGGGACCGCGGCCGCCGTCGGCGTCGGCGTCGGCACGCGGGGTGCCGGGCGACCGGACGCTCCGGCCCTGGCTTCGGCGAAGGGCCGACGGCTGCTCCGCCGAGGCGCGGGCCTGGCCTGCGCGGTCGGGGCCGCCTACTTCGCGGCCTGGGCGGTCGGCTACGCGCTCGTGGGGCCGGTCGCCGAGGGGACGCTGGGGAACGCCCCCCGGCACGTTGTCTACGCGCTGGCCCTGATGGCCGTGGGCGCGGCCGGGGAGGCCGCGGCGCTGCTGCGGCCGGCGCTGCCCCGGCGGGTGCGGGTCCCGCTCGACATCGCCGCGTTCACCGCCCTGGCGCTCGGCGTCATCTGGCTGCTCCTCGCGCTGAACTCGATCTCCCTCGCCTGCGCCGTCCCCGGCTGACGGCCGGCCGGGGACGGCCAGGGACGGCCCCGCTGGCCGGACCGCCGCCGACGTGGTCGCGTGAGGTGCATTGGGCCCGCGTGGTTGGCGAGCCCACGGCATCGCGACTCGGAGCGTCGTCAGCACGGTGCGCCAGTTCCCCAGGTCTGCATCGGCCCGCCGTGCACCCGATCGCGAGAGAACCAAGGACCAAGAGTCGATGCACGCCGCCGACGTCCGCCTCCTCTTCGACTACTCCTACGCGGCGACCGCCCGCGTCCTCGACGCGGCCAGCCGGCTGGGTCCCGGGGCGTTCGTCGGCCCCGCGCCCGTGCACGGCTGCGCGAGCCTGCGGGACGTCCTCGTCCACACGCTCGACGCGGAACAGCGCTGGCGCGAGGGGCTGCGGACCGGGCGGGACGACGCGGCGGCGGACCTCCAACCGGAGGCGTTCCCGGACGTCTCGACGCTGGCCCGCGCGTGGCGCGCCGATGAGGAACGGATGCGCGCCTGGTTGGCCACGCTCGACGACGCGGCGCTGAACGCCCCCGCGGCCAACGGCACCCCGCTCTGGCGGTGCCTGGCGCACGTCGTCAACCACGGGACGCAGCACCGCAGCGAAGCCGCGATGATGCTGACGCACTGGGGGCAGTCGCCGGGCGAACTCGACCTGATCTACTATCCACGCGAATGGTATCCACGCGAACGGCGTGACGACTGATGCCCGAGGCCTCCCGCCTCGAGCCCGCCGGCTGATCGCACGCCCGAGGTTGGCGGGCACGAGCGGCGCGGCACGCGCCGTCCGCCGACGACCGCCGTGCCGCCCCCGCCGGAGGGGGCCGCGCCGAGATG
>CADCWG010000053.1 GCA_902806335.1 uncultured Thermomicrobiales bacterium
CCCGTGGCTCCCTCGCCACCGGTCGCCAGGCCGACGTCGAGGCGGTGGCGGAGCACGAACGCGGGCACCCAGAGGAAAGCACACCCCACCAGCAGGACGAGTTGGGTTCCGTAGCCGCCGAGGTGCCGGGCGACAAGCGGCGCGAGCAAGAGCAGCGAGAGCACGAGGAGGACCAGGGTGACGGTCCGCAGCCGGTCCGGCGTCGGGTCGAACAGCACCCGGTCCGAAGGGAACCGCTGGCTGCGGCGCAGCGGCTCGTCGAGGAGCTGCCGCCAGTCGTCGGCCACGGCGACCCACGCGACGAACGCCGCGAGCCCCACCGCGGCCAGCCGCGCCAGCCCGCGCCAGGCCGCCTCGTCGTCCCGCGCGACGTCGCGGAGAAAGCTCCGGTTCGCGCGGACGAGCATGAGCAGCACGATCCCCAGCACCGTGCCCAGCGCGGCGTTGCTCGCGAGCGGGGTCAGGACGTCGATGCCCATCGTGGCTCCTCCTCCGGCCGTCTCGCGCGGCGAGGCCGGTCTGCGTTCACCCGGGCCGGCGCGGTGGCGATCCGGCCGGCCACTCCCGTGGTCCCCGTCCTGGGCGGCCTCCCCCGGCGGCCGCTCGTCCGGACAATCTCGGCGGCCGTGGCGGGGTCCCCTCCGTGACCGCGTGTCCCGCGCTCAGCCGTCGAGGGCGGCTAGATCGTCGTCGATGTCGGCCAGCCGGCGCCGGGCGATCGGCAGGCGGTCGGCGAGGGTATGGCGCTGCTCGGCCTCGGCGGTCCGCTCGGTTTCCAGGTGGTCGGCCTCCGCTCGCAGCTGCTGACGCCGGTGCTCTCGCTCCGAGCGGACGGGGTTGTTGCCGTGCCAGTCGCGCCAGCCGCCGACCTCGGGATCAGGGCGGGCCAGGTCGGCGAGCGTTACCGCGACCGGCGGCGGATCACCGGCGAGCGCGCGGTCACGGAGGTCGATGGCGAACACGGCCAGGCTCCCGGCCAGGTGGTCGGCGAGCGCACCCCGGAGATCGGGCGGGGTATCGGGCGGGACGATCGCCGCGGCGTCGCCCGCCTCGTGGCGCAGGTCGCCCCGGACGACCATCCCGCCGCGGTTGTCCCAGTCGATCTCCTCGGCGAAGCGGAACACTTCGCCGCCGATCCGGAACGTCACCTCGGCCTGGTCGCCCGCCGCGACGACGATGCTTTCGACCGGAGCAGGCGGGAGCGGGTGGGTCGGTCTCGCGGTGGCGGCGTCGAGCGCCTTACGGTCGGCGGCGACCGTGGCGAGCGACTCGGTCAGCAGGTCGATCCGCTCCTGCCACGGGTTGTCGGGGGAGAGCGCCAGCTCGCCCTGCTCGATGTCGTAGAGCACGGCGTCACGCCGCCGCAGCAGCTCGGTGCGTCGGCGCTCCCGCTCGGCCCCCGCCGGCTGACCCGGCCGGGCGCGGCTCGGGAGCGGGACGGCGCCGCCGTGGGTCGCGGTGCGGGCGCCGTCGGCGACTTCCGCCTCGGCGCGGTGGTGCTGGGCCGGGGGCGGGGTTGGCGCCTGACCGCGACCGAAGATCCGTCGCCAGACCATCGCGCCCTCCTCGCCGCGTCTCATCCTCGCTGGGCGGGACCATGTCTGGAAACGATTGTGCCACAGCGTCCCGCTTGCCCCGTCGGCCGCCGGGCGCCGGGACGGCCTTCCCCGACCCCGGTCCGGCGACCTGCGAGCGGGGCCGCGGGGGTCGGTCCGGTGCCCCTGGTCGAGCCGGTCGGACCGGGCCCGGTGGCCCGTCAGCCGTGTTTCGCCAGCAGGGGCACGGTACACGGTGCCCTTGCCGGCAGCCGAGCGGCCCAGGCGTCGCCCCGACCGGGACACGTCCCCCCGCGGGTGAGACGCGACAGATCACCAGGTCGATCGTTGCGCGCGGTCGACCGACGGCCGCGGGCTAGCCGGTCGGTGGCTCCGCCGCGGCGCCGACCGCCCCCACGGGGGCGACGCCCGCCAGGTCGTCAAGGCTCTCGTAGTGGTCGACGATCGACTCGGCGACGAGGTGCTCCTCGCCGGGTAGCACGAACGCTTCGCGCCAGCGCCGCCCGACGAACGCCTGCATCGACCGCAGGTCGCGCCAGATCGACATCAGCAGGAACTCTTCCGGCGGGTCGTCGAGCGGGGCGCCGACGTGGAGCGAGATCAAGCCCGGCGCGCCGCGCATCAGCGGCACGACCTGCTCGCGGATCAGCGCCTCGTACTCCCGGTGCATCCCCGGCTTGACCCGCATCCGGAAGACCCTGATGATCACCGTCCGCCCTCCACGACGGCGCCGCCCCCGGCGCTAGGCGCCGACCGGAGGCCCTGCCGTCACTGACCGATCCGCGCGGCGGCAGTCTACCCGAGACCCGCGCGGTGGCCGCCGACGCCCGCCGCGACCCCGAGAGGTGCATCGATGACGGGTCCGCTCCCCCCGGCGACGCGGGCGCCCGCGGACGACGCTCGCGCCACCGACCACGGCCCGGCCTCGGACGACGCGGTCGTCTGGCGCCCGTCGCCCGCCCACCGCGAGCGGAGCCGGCTGCTCGACTTCGCCCGCCGCGAGGGGCTCGCCGACGACGCGGCGCTCGCGGCGCGCGAGGTCGCCGACCCCGGCTGGTACTGGGACGCGGTGGTCCGCGACCTCGCCCTGCCCTGGCACCGCCCCTACGACCCGTCGCGGGTGCTCGACCTATCGGGCGGCGTGGCCTGGCCGGAGTGGTTCCCCGGCGGCGGGTTCAACTACGTCGAGGGGGCGGTCGACCGACGGGCGGCCGGGGAGGACCGGGAACGGACCGCCATCGTCTGGGAGGGCGACGACGGCGCCGTCCGGCGCCTCACCTACGGCGAGCTCGGCGCGGCGGTCAACCGGGCGGCGAACGCGCTGCGGGCGATGGGCGTCGCGGCGGGTGACCGGGTCGGGATCTTCCTGCCGATGCTCGTCGAGACCGCGGTCGCGACCCTGGCCTGCGGGAAGCTCGGCGCGATCTACGTCCCGATGTTCTCCGGCTACGGCGCCGACGCGGTCGCGGCCCGGCTGCGGGATTGCGGCGCGACGACCCTGATCACGGCGGACGGGGCGCGCCGGCGCGGCGCGACCGTGCCGATGAAGGTCACCGCCGACGCCGCGCTCGCGCTCGCGCCTGACGTCCGACGCTGCCTGGTGGTACGCCGAACCGGCGACGACGCGCCGTGGGTCGCGGGACGCGACCTGTGGTGGGACGATGCCCTCGCCGCCGCCCCCGCCGCGTGCCCCACCGCGCCGACGGCGGGCAACGACCCGTACATGGTGATCTACACCAGCGGCACGACCGGAAAGCCCAAGGGAGCCGTCCACGTCCACGCCGGGTTCCCGATCAAGGCCGCCCACGACCTCGCCTACTGCTTCGATCTCCACGCCGACGACACGCTCTTCTGGATGACCGACCTCGGCTGGATGATGGGGCCCTGGGCGATCGGCGGCGGCCTGCTGCTCGGGGCCACGCTGCTGCTCTTCGAGGGGACGCCCGACTTCCCCGCGCCCGACCGCCTCTGGCGGCTGGTCGAGGACCACCGGGTGACGGTGCTCGGCGTCGCGCCGACGGCCATCCGGGCCCTGATGTCCCACGGCGAGGGGTGGGTTAGCGCCCGGGACCGCTCGTCGCTGCGGGTACTCGGCTCGACGGGGGAGACGTGGAACCCGGGCCCGTGGCGGTGGTACTTCGACCAGGTCGGTGGTGGCCGCTGCCCGGTGATCAACTACTCGGGCGGGACCGAGACCGGCGGTGGCATCGTCGGCTGCACCACGGTCCGACCCCAGAAGCCCTGCGCGTTCACCGGGCCGGTGCCCGGCATGGACGCCGACGTCGTCGACGATGCCGGCCGGCCGGTGCGGGGTGCGGTCGGGGAGCTCATCGTCCGCCAGCCCTGGGTCGGGATGACCCGCGGCTTCTGGCGGGACCCGAGGCGCTACGAGGAGACCTACTGGTCGCGCCTGGACGGCGTCTGGGTCCACGGCGACTGGGCGGAGGTCGACGCGGACGGGTTCTGGTACATCCGTGGCCGTAGCGACGACACCTTGAAGGTGGCCGGCAAGCGGGTCGGCCCCTCCGAGGTCGAGTCGGCGGCCGTCGCCCACCCCGCCGTGCAGGAGGCGGCGGCGATCGGGGTGCCGCACCCGGTCAAGGGCGAGACGGTCGTGGTGTTCGCGGTGCTCAAGCCCGGCCGGGCGCCGACCCCGGAGCTCGCCGACGGGGTGCGGCGCACCTGCGGCGAGTTGCTGGGTGCCGCACTGCGCCCGGAGGCGGTCCGCTTCGTCGCCGAGCTGCCGAAGACCCGCAACGCCAAGATCATGCGCCGGGTGATCCGCGCCGCCTACCTGGGCCTGCCCGCCGGCGACGTCTCGGCGCTCGAGAACCCGGCGGCGGTCGAGGCGATCGCCGCGCTGGGCGGCGCCGACCGCAGAAGCCGCGACAGCGGTCCGTGAATCGCTGAACCACCACCCGCCGCGACCCGGCGGCCGTCGCCGGTGGCCGGCAGGACGAAGTCGGGCCGGGACGCTACCCTGCCGGCCGGTCGTGCGATGGGGCCGACCGGGGGAGACGAGACCGCGCCATTCATCGCGGCGGGGGGAGGGGCGTACCGAGCATGGACCGGGAGCAGTTGCACGGGTCCCGGATGGCGGCGCGCGAAGCCGAGCTCCCGGCCGAGAAGACCAGGGAGGCGCGCGAGCAGGCGCTGCTCTACGGTCTGGAATCGGCGGCGAGCGTTCGCGACCGGACCATTCCCCTCTTCAACCGTGGCCGCGCGGCGCTCACGGCGATGGGGGGCACGTTCGCCGGCGTCGCGTTCCAGGAAGACATGCGGGACCTGAACGGCCCGGACGTGGCCTTCGTCGGGGCACCGCTCGACGCGGGCACGACGTTTCGGTCCGGCACCCGAGCCGGACCCCAGGCGCTCCGCAGGATCTCGGCGCTCTCGTCCTACGGCTACAACTTCGAGCTCGGCGTCGACCTCCACGAGTCGCTCGAGATGGTCGACTGCGGCGACATCAACGTCACCAACGCCAACATCGAGAAGGCGTTCGACCAGATCGACAAGGCGGTCGCCTACGTCCACGAGCGGGGCGTCTTCCCGGTCGTGCTCGGCGGCGACCACTCGATCGGCTACCCGGACATCCGGGCCCTGACCCCCTACGTGGACGGCAATGTCGGGATCATCCACTTCGACCGGCACAGCGACCTGTCGGAGTACGGCATGGACGAGCGCACCCACGGCACGCCGTTCTTCCACGCCACCAATATCCCCAACGCTCCCGCCAGCAATCTCGTCCAGATCGGGATCGGCGGCTGGACCAGCTCGCGCTTCGGCGTCAAGACCGCCCGCGAGCGGGGCGCCTCGATCATCACCCTGACCGACATCGACCGCTGGGGGATCGAGCGCTGCGCCGAGCTGGCGCTGGAGATCGCCTGGAAGAACGCGAAGCGGGTCTTCCTCTCCTTCGACATCGACTGCCTCGACCCCGCCTTCGCGCCCGGCACGGGCACGCCGGTCGGCGGCGGGCTCCTCCCACGGGAAGCGCTCCGGATGCTCTCGGTGGTCACCCGCGAGGGGCTGGCGGGGATGGAATTGGTCGAAGTGGCGCCGCAGTACGACGTCGGCGACATCACCTCGGTGCAGGGCGTCCGGGTGGTGCTGGAGGTGCTGGGCACGCTCGTCAACGAGGGCAAGCTCGGACGCCGGCCCGACGAGTCGCCCGAGCCGCAGCGGCCCGAGGTCGCCCAGCAGGCCGAGGAGGGGCTGCCGCAGGGGTAGCGGACGACCGTGGGGCACCGACCCCACGAGCGGTCTGCCTTGAAGGGGGGAGGTGTGGGTGCCATCATCCGGGTATGCCAACCCCTGCCCCGTCGCCCGTCGACACCGAACGGTTCCCCGTCGCCGATCCCGGCGCCCAGCCGACGGGTGGCCGGGGCCGGTTCGCGGGCGCTTCTCGCGGGCAGACCCGCGGCTGGGGCACGGGTCTCGCCGGGAACCCGCCGGCCGGGTGGCCGGCGGGCGGGACGCCGCCGCCCGCCGACGCGGACCGGCCGGGAGACGATCCGGTGCCCGTGGCCCTCGGCCCGCGGGGGCGGCGACGGACCAGGGCCGCCGAGGCGCGGCGGTGGGTGCTCCCGGTGCTCGTGCTGCTCCTGCTGGCGCCGCCATTGCTCGGCGGGGCGCTCGTCGTGGCGATCTACCGCCAGGCACGGCTCGACCAGGCGCGTCCCGTCGACGCGATCGTGGTCCTCGGCACGACCCAGTACAACGGCCGCCCGAGCCCGACGCTGCGGGCGAGGCTGGACCGGGCGCTGCTCGCCTACGAGGACGGCAACGCGCCGCTGGTCGTGACCACGGGTGGCAAGCAGGAAGGCGACCAGTTCACCGAGGCCGAGGCCGGCCGGGACTACCTCGCCGAGCGCGGGGTCCCCGAGTCGGCGATCCTGATGGAGACGGGCGGCAGCGACTCCTGGCAGAGCATGCGGGCGGTCGCGGCGATCCTCGAGCAGCGGAGCCTCGACCGGGTCCTGCTGGTCAGCGACGGCTTCCATCTCTTCCGGCTCAAGCTCATGGCGCGCGACCTCGGCCTCGACGCCTACGGTGCCCCGGCGGACGACAGCCCGATCCGGCAGGGCGGCCCGGCCGAGTTCTCCTACGTCGTGCGGGAGGCGGGAGGGGTGGTCGTCCACCTCTGGTCGAGCCGCCGATGACCGACGCGCCGGGGTCGCGGGAGGCGCCTGGCCCGGTGGCGGGCCCGGACGACCCCGCCGCGCCCGCCGACGGCATCGCGCGCTTCTGCTCCCGCTGCGGCAAACCCAACCCGCACGGCCGGCCATTCTGTGACACCTGCGGGCTAGCCCTGACGGTCCCTTCGAAGGAGCCTTCGACGGACCAGGGCGCTGGTTCTGCCCGGTCGGCTCCGCTTGCCCCAGACGCCGCGCCGCCCGCCGTTCACCTGGATAACCGCAGGGACGGTGCGGTCACCACGGCGCCACTCGCCTCACTCCAGACGGCGACGAACGCCATCCGGCGTCGGCCGACGTGGCTCGTCTATGTCCTCTCGGTCGTGACCCTCGGGCTCTACTTTGTCTGGTGGTTCGGCGCGAGCTGGGCGGATCTGAAGCGCGTGACGCGCGATCCGGGCATGCGTCCGCTCGGGCACGCGCTCGCCTACCTGGTGCCGGTCTACGGGCAGTTTCGGCTCCACGCCCACTACCGCACGCTCAACGAACTCCTGGCGAAGGCGCGGCTCGAGCCGGTGCTGATGCCCGGGACGATGGTGCTCGCGTCGCTCGTCGGCGCGGTACTGGGACTGATCGCGCAGCTCCCACGGTCGCAGGACAACGGTCCACTCGTCCTGGTGCTCGTGGTCGCGAGCGGCGTCGTGCTCGGCTGGATGATCGACCAGTGGGAGGCCGCGCTGGTCGCCTACCACGCCCGGTCGGGACGCTCCGCGGTGCCGACGCGGGTGCGCCGCGCTGAGTGGGCGATCCTCGTCCTCGGCGGACTGGTCTTCCTCTTCCTAGTCGTTGGCCTGCTCGTGGCCCCGGCCTAGGCGGGGGCCGTCGGGGCGCCGGTCGCCCTCCGGCCGACGAGGTGTTCGAGCCAGACTCGGCCATACCGCTGGAAGGCGACCGTCGAGAGGACGATGAAGAGCCCGATCCCGGCGAGGGCGAAGAGGAAGCCGAGCGCGCCGTCGAAGACGGCGAAGGCGAGGTAGCTCGCGTAGGCGTAGGAGCCCAGCGCGCCGAAGACGAGGAAGACGCGGGCCTGGAGCGCGACGCTGGCGACGACGAGCAGCAGCGACGCGGCGAGGTAGGCGGGACCCGCCCAGCGGGTGTCCTCGTAGCGGAGCCACATGGCGCCGAGGTGACCGAAGAGGGCGACCGCGCCGAACAGGTAGAACCAGCGACGGTAGGGGCGCAGGCCGCGCCGGTCGAGGGCCGTCCCGATGACGAGCAGCGCGACCGCGACGGTCGCCCCGACGGCCTGCTCTGGCATATCCCAGGACCGGTCGTCGGTCCGCCGAGCCCAGCGCGCGAGGTCCATCCCGAGGAACCACCCCCAGAAGGCGATCGGGAGAGTCAGCAGCGGGAACCGGACGCGCCAGAGGACGAGGTTCGCGATCGCGATGCTGATCGCCTCCATCGCCACCCACGCCGGCGCGACCGTCCGGTAGAAGTCCTCGTAGGCGTCGGTCTGGGCGGAGTCGTCCGGCCAGAGGCCGGTCCACCGCTGGACGCTGTAGACCAGCAGTGGCGTGATCGCCGTGCCGACGAAGATCAGCACGCCGCCGCCCTGGGGGAAGCCGTGGCCGCGGAGCCAGCCGCCGATCGCCCAGAGCCCGCCGATGGTGACGAGGAGGATGGCCGCCTGCGCGCCGGCCGGCAGGTCCTCCCAGAGGAGCCCGAGGAACACGGTGTAGGCGAGCAGGATCAGGAAGCCGCCGAAGTAGTAGGCGATCGTGACCAGGTTGAGACCGGGGCGCCGCTCGATCGGCGTGGCCCGAAGCGGGCGCGGCGTCGGCGACGTGGCGACGGGCGGACCGGTGCCGAGGTCGGCCCGGATCGCCGCGACCTGGTCCGCGGAGAGCAGACCCTTCGCCGCCCAGCGGTCGATGTCTGCCCAGCGGAACGTCCGCTCGTCCGTTCCGTCCGGCGCAGTGCCCGGGGCTGTCTCCGGCGCGTGGTCGGTCATCCCTCGTCTCCCCATGCTCCTTGCCGATCCTTGGACGTCGGTCGGGGGGGAGCGGTTCCACCGTGGCCGGCGCGAGCGTCGTGCGAGCACGCTGGCCCGGCGGTGACACGGCGGCGGCCGTAGGCAGTCCGCGACGGTCCACCGCGAGCGGGTGAACCGATTTGCCGGTCGGCCGCGTGATGGCGGTCGAGCGGGAAACGATCGGCCGCGGATCACTGGTGTCTCTCGGCGGCGGACCGCGTCGGCGGACCGCGTCGGCGGACCGGGTCGGCGGAATCGGCGACCGCACGCGTCGCAGCCGCCTCAAGCGCCGTGAGAAACGGCGGGATCGATCCACAGCCGAGGTTGGTTGGGAGGGGTCCGCTGGGGGTGGCGACACCGGCCCGCGCCGGCCTCGGCGCGTCGACCGCGGCGGGCGAGATCCGGCGCCGCCCACCGAAGTGCCGCTAGAAGAGCCCGACCACCGTGCCGTCCGGGAGGAGGTCGACACCCTCGCCGGCGGGGTTGGCTCCGAGCCCCGGCATCGTGCGCATGCTGCCGGCGATCGGGTAGAGGAAGCCCGCGCCGACCGAGGCGCGGACGTCGTCGACGGTCAGGGTGAACCCTTCCGGCGCGCCGCGCAGCTTGGGATCGTCCGAGAGCGAGAGGTGTGTCTTGGCGACGCAGATCGGCAGCCCGCCGTACCCGAGCCGCTCGAAGGCCGTGATCGCCTTCTCGGCCGCGGGCCGGTAGCGCACGTCCGCGGCGCCGTAGATCGTCGTCGCGATCCGCTCGACCTTGGCCTTGATCGGCTGGTCCAGGTCGTAGAGGAAGCGGAACGACGACCCACTGTCGGCGGCCCGGACCACGGCCCGCGCGAGGTCCTCGCCGCCCGCGCCGCCTTCGGCCCAGACCTGGCTCACGGCGAGCTCGTCGGCCCCGGCGACGAGCGACGCCGCCCGGACGGCCTCGATCTCCGCCGGGGTGTCCGTCGGGAAGGCGTTGAGCGCGACGACCACCCGGATGCCGTGGGCGCGCACGTTGGCGATCTGGCGGACCAGGTTCGGCAGGCCGGCCCGGACGGCGTCGACGTCCTCGTCGCCGAGGGTCGGGTCAAGCGGTCGGCCGGCGACGATCCGGTAGCGGCCGCTGTGGGCCTTGAGGGCGCGGATGGTGGCGACCATCACCGCGGCGTCGGGGGCCAGGCCGCTCGCGCGGCACTTGATGTTGCAGAACTTCTCGGCGCCGAGGTCGGCGCCGAACCCGGCCTCGGTGACCACGATCTCGGCGAGCCGCAGGCCAAGCTGGTCGGCCACCACCGAGCAGTTGCCGTGGGCGATGTTGCCGAACGGCCCGGCGTGGACCAGGGCGGGGGTATTCTCGAGGGTCTGGAGGAGGGTCGGCTTGAGGGCGTCGCGGAGGAGCACCGCCATCGCGCCGGCGACCTTCAGGTCTTCCGCCGTGACCGGCCGCCGGTCGCGCGTCTGCCCGACGACGATGCGGCCGAGGCGGGCCCGCAGGTCGCGGAGGTCAGCGGCGAGCGCGAGGATCGCCATCACCTCCGACGCGGCGGTGATGTCGAAGCCGGTCTCCCGCGGCACGCCGTTGCCGGCGCCGAGCCCGATCACGGTCTGTCGCAGGGCTCGGTCGTTGGTGTCGAGGACGCGCCGCCAGGTGACGGTGGTCGGGTCGATCCCGAGCGGGTTGCCCTGGTAGAGGCTGTTGTCGAGGTAGGCGGCGCAGAGGTTGTGGGCGGCGGTGACGGCGTGGAAGTCGCCGGTGAGGTGGAGGTTGAGGTCCTCCATCGGCACGAGCTGGGCGTGGCCGCCGCCGGCCGCGCCGCCCTTGATTCCGAAGACCGGTCCGAGGGAGGGCTGCCGCATGGTGACCAGCGCCCGCGTCCCGATCCGCGCCAGGGCCTGGCCGAGGCCGACGCTCGTCGTCGACTTGCCCTCGCCGAGCGGCGTCGGCGTGATCGCCGTCACCACGACGTATTTCCCGAGCGGTCGGTCGCGGAGGCGGTCGAGGACGGCGAGCTTGACCTTGGCCTTGTGCGGACCGTAGAGCTCGAGGTCGTCGGCGCCGAGGCCGAGGCCGGCGGCGACCTCGCCGATCGGGCGGAGGGTCGCGGCCTGGGCGATGGCGAGGTCGGTGTTCACGCTGCTCCTGTCATCTGGGGGCCGGCCGCCCCGATCCGGTGTTGGCCGCCGGCCCACGCACGAAGAGGGCTCGACGGGCCGCGGTCGGGCCGGCTCGCACCGAACCATCGGCGAACCATGCGGCGGGTGATGATAGCCCTGGGGGCGGATGCCCGGGACGATGGAGGCGACGCATCGGCGCACGCGACCGCGCCGGAGCCCCGCAGCTCCGGGCTGCCGACGCCCTGGGCGGGCGTCCCGAGTCGGCCGGGGCGGGACGGTGCGGGGCAGCCTTGCTGGCTCGCTCCAGTCGCCCGCCAACCGTGTGCCGCGTGGAGGGGCACGGCACGCCGCGCCCCCGCGCGCGACCGGGCGACCCGGGCGTTGTCCCGACCGGGACACGTCGCCCGGGGGACGAAGCGCGACCGACCACGACGGCGTGTCTTCGAATCGGTCCGGGTTGGCTTCGGAGCACCTGGGCAGCCCGGTGGCGGCCACCCGGGCGCCCGAGCGGGGCCGGTGTACGGCCGACGATGAGCCAGACGCCACGGTTGGAGGGGCGACTCAGGTGGGGTCGGCCGGCTCTGCGGATGAACCACCGTCGCCCGGCGGGAGCGCGGCGCGGCGGGCCGACGTTGTCTCCTGACGCATCGGCAGCCGATGCACCTCCGCCTCGAGCCGGGCGACGCGGAGGAGAGCGGCGTCGCGCTCGGCGACGAGGAGGTCGACCAGCGTCGCGTCGGCCGCGAGCCGCTTCCGGTCCCGCGCCGCTGCGGCGCCGTCGGCCTCCGCGCGGCGCGCGCGTTCGGTCTCCACGGCGGCGGCCAGGCGATCGTGCGCCCGGCGCGCGGCGTCCCGCTCGAGCAGCGCCGCCTCGCGCTCGGCCGCGAGTCGACCCGCCTCCCGCGCCAGGGCCTCCACGCGCTCGATCAGGGGACCGAACGGGCCCTCGGCTCCGAACGCGCGGGCTCTACGGTCGTGGCCGGTGCCGGTCGGCCCGGCGACGCCCGTGGGGTCGTCATCGTGATCCGACCGGGCGGCGGGTAGCCGTCCCTCGCGGCCCTTCTCCCAGGCGAGCGCGGCGGCCTCGATGCGCCAGGCGCCGCCCACTTTCCGAGCCGGCAGAGCCCCGCGCTTGATGCGATCGCGCACGGCGTCCGCTGACAGGCCGAGGGCGCGGGACGCCTCGGCGACGCTGACGCCAGCGTCGTCCATCGAGTCGCCGTCGGTCTGCTCGCTGTCCGGGCTGCGGGACAAGTCGGGTTCCATGGCCCAAGGGTCGCACTCGCCGCTGGGTGCCGCAATGGGCGGCGCACCCCGGGGCGTGGTCGTCGACGCGGCGTGACCGCCACCGGCTGAGTCGGAACGGCCGCAAGGTTGACGCGACGATCGGAGCGGTCGGGCGCCGGTAAGACCCGACGGCCGGGCGACACCCGACCTCCGGGCCTCGGCGCGGGGAGCGACGGAGCGCTCGGCAGGGCGACCCGGGCCGGGTGATGGCTCGCCTCTGCCTCCGCAGCGAGGGACGGCAGGGGCCGGGCGGTAGGGGCGTTGAGCGGCCGGCCCCGGGACGCTGTTACCGCTTGGTACCGGGAGGGGGATTCGAACCCCCACGGGTTGCCCCGGCGGATTTTGAGTCCGCTGCGTCTGCCGTTCCGCCACCCCGGCGCGAGCCCGCGTGGGGCACACCGGCGGAGTGTACCCTACGTCCCGGGGCGAACCGCCGCCCGACCGCCGCGGTCAGGCGCGAGGTGGCGCCGCCGAGGTGGCGCCGCCGAGGTGGCGGCGTGGCGAGGGACGAGATGGGCGGCGAGGACGGGCTGCGGCTCCAACGGTTCGACGGCGCGGAGCGGTTCCTCCTCCGGGCTGGTCGCTTCCTTGCCGAACGGGAAGCGGCCCATAACCTGCTGCTCGGGCTCGCCACCTCCGCCAGCCGGCGCCAGGGGCCGGGTGATGCGACGGACTACGCGGCGACCGTGGAGCGCCACCCGGACGGCGCTCCGGTGGCCGCCGCGCTTCGGCTTGGAGGGGGGCTGATCCTCTCCCAGGCCGACGACCCCACGGCGGTTGACCTCTTCGCGGAGGACCTTGCGCGGGGCACCGAGAGTCTCCCCGGGGTCCAGGGGCCCCCGCCACTCGCGCGCCGGTTCGCCGCGCGCTGGCGGGTGCTGCATGGCCAGCAGACGGACCTGACCGTGGCGCTCGGCATCTACGAGTTCACGGCTGAGGGACTCTCCCTGGCGGCCGGGGAAGGTGTGTCGGGTGCCATGCGATGGACGGCCGAGGGTGACCGCGCCTTGCTCGTCGACTGGGTGGCCGCGTTCTATGAGGGGGAGAACCTGCCCGGGGTCGGTGAGGTGCGGTCTGGGGCCGAGCGGTCGGTCGCGGCGCGTCTCCCACGGTCGGACGACGCTGGCCTCGCGGTGTGGTGCGATCCGGCCGACCGGCCGGTCTCGGTCGCGGGCTACAGCGGCCCGACGCCGACCGGGATCCGCGTCGGGCCGGTCTACACCCCGCCGGAGTTCCGGCGTCGCGGCTATGCCTCCGCCCTCACGGCTACCCTCAGCCGGGCGCTGCTGGCCGACGGCCGGCGTGCCTGCTTCCTGTTCACCGACCTCGCCAACCCGACGTCCAACCGGATCTACCAGAGCATCGGATACCGGTTCGTCACCACGACCGAAGAGATCGGCTTCGCGCCGCCGGGTGCCAAGGCGGATGCACCCCCACCGGAGACGGGGCGGGAGGGGGACGGATGACCCGGTGGGAGAAGAAGGAGCTTCGGCTCCGCGACGACCACCGCTGGAGAGCGCGGCCGGGCAACCAGGTCCTCGTGCTCGACCGCGGCGCGGTCTCGCTCGAGGTCCCGCGCGGGTGGGTGGTCCGGCCGCAGGGTACGGCGATCGCGGTCACCGACCGCGAGCCGCCGGACGACGACATGCGCCTCCAGGTCTCGGTCATCCACGCCCCGCCGATGATCGACTGGACGGGGCTGCCGCTGGTCACGCTGTTCGTCGAGGTCGCCCGGGGCCTGGACGCCGGGGCGATCGGGGAGCGCACCCCGATCACGGCGGCGATCACGACCGACTACGAGTACGCCTGGGACGAGGTGGCCTATACGGACGAACAGCAGCGGCGCCCGGCGCGGTCGCGAACCTGCATTGCCCGCGGGCGCGGGGTGCACGCGGTGATCACGCTCGACTTCTGGGCCGACGACGATGCCACCGCCCGCCGGGTCTGGAAGGGCGCGCTGCGCTCCCTCCGGCTCGGCGAGTCGATCGCCGACCCGACGGTCGGGCCGGAGCGCCGCCGGCCGGGCGGGTCCTGACCGGGCGACCTGGTCGGCGAGGGCCGGGCGGTCGGGATACGCGGGGAGGGACAGAGCGATGGGACGAAGCACGGGGAAGCAACGCGACACGGCGGCCGCGCTGCCCGCCGCCGAGGTGCGGGTGCGCCTGATCAGCCTCGCCGAGGGGGACGCCGAGGTCGAGGTCGCGATCGACCCGGACGGCGCCCTGGCCGCCGCCTACGGCACCGGTGAGGAACGCTTCGCCGCCTACCAGCGCCTCTTCGAGACCGTGCAGCGCGAGCTGGCCGACGCGCTCGACGTCCTCGCCGACGCCGACGTGGGGGCCGAGTCGGACCCGGTCTCCGACCCGGACCACCCGGACGGGTCCGCCGACCACGACACGCCGGTCCGGCAGCGCTAGGTCCTTCGTCCTCCCGGTACCCGCTTGCCGCCCTGTCGGCGCCGGGGTGGTCACCCAAGCCCTCCTGTCGCTCGGTGATCCGGGACGAACCCCGGCTCTTCGAGACGGCCCTGCCGCTGCTCACGGGACCGTTCGGCCGGTGCAACCACGGGCTGCCCTTCGACCAGCCGGAGGGCCGCGCCCGACGGCTCCTTCGACTGCGACCGATGGTCCAGCGCGCCTGAGGGCCATGCGGCTCGCGGCCGGGCGCGACGCGGTCGGGGACCACCATCCGGGGCGTCGCGGTTCGACCGTCGATCGTGTCAGCGCAAGGCGCGGCAGTCCTCGTGGTGGGGATGCGTGGCGTTCCCCAGTGCCGGGGCGCGATACTGGGCGGACAACGTGATTCGGAGGCGCCCACAGGTGGGCGCCCACCACGACGGCAGCGGGGCGGGGGCGGCTTGGACACGGTGACGGCGAACGGGACCCAGGCGCACGCCGGGCGGACATTCGAGAGTGTCGACGCCCTCGAGCGGGCGCTGCGCGGCGAGAAGTACGTGACCGAGCGGGGGCTGGCGACCACGCTCTACCTGACGCTCGCGCTGCGGCGACCCCTGCTGCTCGAGGGGGAGGCCGGGGTCGGCAAGACGGAGATCGCCAAGACCCTGGCGACCGTGCTCGACACCCCGCTGATCCGCCTCCAGTGCTACGAGGGCCTCGACGCCAGCGCGGCGATCTACGAGTGGGACTACCCGCGCCAGATGCTCTACCTGCGGAGCATCGAGGCCACCGGTGGCCTGAGCGGCACCGGCGCCGGGGCGGAGCTCGCCCGGCGGGGCCTGTTCGGCGACGAGTTTCTCCTCAAGCGCCCGCTCCTGCAGGCGATCGACGCCGCCCACGAGCGGAGCCCGGTCCTGCTGATCGACGAGGTCGACCGGGCCGACCAGGAGCTCGAGGCGTTCCTGCTCGAGCTGCTCTCCGACTTTCAGGTCACCGTGCCCGAGCTCGGCACGATCCGCGCCGAGCACGTCCCGATCGTGATCCTGACGTCGAACCGGACCCGGGAGATCCACGACGCGCTCAAGCGGCGCTGCCTCTACTACTGGATCGACTTCCCGACCTTCGAGAAGGAGTTTCGGATCCTCGCCGCCCGGGTGCCCGAGGCGCCGGAGGCGCTCGCCCGGCAGATCTGCGCCTTCACCCAGGGGCTGCGGGAGGTCGACCTCTTCAAGCCACCCGGCATGGCCGAGACTATCGACTGGGCGCGGGCGCTGCTCGCGCTCGGCACCCACGCCCTGGCCGACCCCGTGGTCGAGGACACGCTCGGCGTGATCCTGAAGTACCAGGAGGACGTCGACCGCGTCCGCGGCGAGACCGCCGCCCAGCTCGTCTCGCGGGCCGCCCGTGTCGCCGCGAGCTGAGCCCGGGGCCCGGGACGGGGCCGGCGAGGGTCGGGTCTCGGCGCCACTCAGCCGGCGACTGGCCGCCGGCGCCGCCACCGAAGCGGCGCGGCCGGGCGTGCCGGACGTCACCGCCGAGAACGTGCTGGCCAACCTGGCGGTCCTCGGGCGGGGGCTCCGGGGCGCGGGCCTGCCCGTCGGGCCCGGCCAGGTGATGGTGCTCATCGAGGCGATCGCGGCGGTGGACGCCCGCCGACGGAGCGACGTCTACCACGCCGCTCGCGCGGCGGTCGTCAGTCGCCCCGAGCAGATCCCGGCCTTCGACGCCGAGTTCGCGCGCTTCTGGCGCCGACTGGCCGACGGCGCCGATCTGCCGACCGAGACCTACCTCGGGCTCGGCGACGAGACGGTCGGCGTGCCGCCGACGGCCCGCCCGCGCGACGGACGGAAGCGGGAGGCGGCTCCGACGGGAGCGGCCCAGCAGGAACGAACGATCCTCGCCGTGGAGGGCACCGACGCCGCGGACGACGGCGACCTCGGCGAGGACGTCGAGGCGCCGCCCGAGGACGTGCTGCTCTTCAGCGCCCGCGAGGTCCTGCGCAAGAAAGACTTCGCCGAGCTGACGCCGCAGGAGGTGGCGGAGGCCCGCCGCGTGATCGAGGGGATGGCCTGGCGCCTGGGGACCCGTCGCACGCGGCGGCGCGAGCGGGCCACCCATGGCCGCTTCGTCGACCAGCGCGCCACCCTCCGCGGCAGCCTGCGCCACGGCGGGGTGCCGCTTGAGCTGCGGTACCGGCGGCAGAAGGAGCGGACTCGTCCCCTGGTGCTGCTCTGCGACATCTCGGGCTCGATGGACCGCTACGCGCGGCTGCTGCTCCGCTTCGTCCACGCGCTCGGGCAGGGGCTCGCGTCGACCGAGGTCTTCGTCTTCGGCACGCGCCTGACGCGGATCACCCGCGAGCTGCGCCGCCGGGACGTGGACGACGCGATCGCCGACGTCGTGAAGTCGGTCGACGACTGGTCGGGCGGAACCCGGATCGGCGAGGCCGTCAAGGCGTTCAACTACCGCTGGGGCCGGCGGGTGCTCCGGTCCGGGGCGACCGTGGTGGTGATCAGCGACGGCTGGGACCGGGGCGACCCGGCGCTGCTCGGGGCGGAGATGGCCCGCCTCCAGCGCTCCTGCCGCCGGCTGATCTGGCTCAACCCGCTCCTCGGCGCGCCGGGCTACCAGCCGCTCACCCAGGGCATCCGGGCCGCCCTGCCCCATGTCGACCATTTCCTGCCGGTCCACAACCTGCAGAGCCTGGAGGCGCTGGCCCAGCTGCTCGGCACGGTTGCCGACCATCCGCCCCTCCGCCGGGGGTGATCCGTCCTGCGCGATCGGCGGCTGGTGTCGCCAACATTCGGTAGGGCGGGGGCAGGGCCTCCCCGCTGCCGCCGCTCGTCGGCGTGGTGACGCCAGGGGTGGCGGTGCGCCGTGACGGCGGCACCGGAGACCGGCGGAGGCCGTTGTCCGACGGATATCCCGCTCATCGGAGGACGTTCGCGTGACTGCCGTGATGACCACCGCCGACGTCTACGGACGGCTCCGCGCCGCTCTCGCCGAGGGCCAGCCCGCTGCGGCGGTCACGGTGGTCCGCGGCCCTGCGGTCGGCGCGAAGCTCCTGGTCCTGCCCGGCGAGACCGTCGGTTCGCTCGGGGGCGATGAGCTTGACGCCACCGCGGTGACGCTCGCCGAGGAGTCGCTGCTGGCGGAGCGGTCCGAGACCCGGACGGTCTCGGCGCCCGACGGCACCCCCGTCGACCTCTTCGTCGAGGTCCACCCGGCGCCACCGACGCTATTGATCTTCGGCGCGGTCCACGTCGCCCAGGCGCTCTGCCGCCTCGCCAAGCTGCTCGGCTTCCGGGTGATCGTCACCGACGCGCGGGCGGCCCTCGCCACCCCGGAGCGGTTTCCGGACGCCGACCGGATCGTCCGTGCCTGGCCGGACGACGCCCTCCGCGAGATCGAGGTCACGCGGGGCACCTATGTCGCGATCCTGACCCACGACCCGAAGTTCGACGAGCCGGCGCTGCTGGGCACGCTCGACAGCCCGGCCCGCTACATCGGCGCGGTCGGCAGCCGCGGCACCAACCGCGACCGACGGGCACGGCTGGAGGCGTCCGGGGTGACGCCCGAGAAGCTGGCCCGGGTGCGGGGGCCGATCGGGCTCAACATCGGGGCCGAGACGCCCGAGGAGATGGCGGTCTCGATCCTGGCCGAGATCGTCGCCGTCCGGCACGGCCGTCCAGGCGGACCGCTCACCGACGCGGAAGGCCCGATCCGGGGGGCCGACGGCGCCTGAGTCGATCAGGGGCCATCCGACCGCCTGGCCCGCGCCCCATCTTCGGGGAGCCGCCACCGGCGACTGGCGGTCGTCGTCCCTCCCGGCCGGGCGTGGCTCGTTCGAGCGGCTTGAGCGGCCCCGTCACGATCGTTCCCGTCGGCGGGTCCTCTGCGAGCTGGAGGGTGGATGGTGCATGGGCGGCCGACCCCGCTGGTCTCCGGGGTGATCCTGGCCGCCGGCGGGTCGTCACGGCTCGGTCGGCCGAAGCAGCTCTTGCCGCTCGCGGGGGAGCCGCTGCTGCGGCACACCCTGAGAAACGCGCTTGCCGCCCACCTGCACGAGGTCGTGCTGGTTCTGGGGCGGGCGGCCGAGGAGATCGCCGGGGCGGTCGGCGATCTCGGCCAGCGGACGGTCGTCAACCCCGGCTGGGCGCAGGGGCAGAGCACCTCGCTGCGGGCGGGCGTCGGGGCGGTCGACCCGCGGTCGGCGGCGGCGGTGTTCCTGCTCGGCGACCAACCCCAGGTCGGCCCGCTCGTGATCGACGCGCTGGTGGGAGCCTTCCACGCTTCCGGTGCGCCGGTCGTCCAGGCCCGCTACGGCGCCTCACCCGGCAACCCGGTCCTGATCGGGCGCGACCTCTTCCCGGAGCTCCTCGCCGTGACCGGGGATCGAGGCGCCCGCGACGTGGTCCGCGCCCACGGGGACCGGGCCGTGCTCGTCCCCATCGGCGGCGAGTCGCCTCGTGACGTGGACACCGAGGACGACTTCCGGGCGCTGCTGGCGGCGTGGGGACGGTGCGGCATCGACACCGGAACGTCGTAGCGCGGCACCGACCGGTCCGTCGGCGCTCGTGATATTCTTCACGCAATGGCGAGTCGCCATAACGGAGCGCGTCGGGGTGCGGCGCCGCTGCCGGACGCGAGAGCGGATGGCACCCGAGTTGCAAGCCGGCGAGGAGCGTCGCACTTGGCGGCACCGTCGTCGACCGCAGTGGAGTCCGCCGGTCATGGACAACTCCCCCCGGCTGCCCTACGTCAGCATCGCGATCGCGGGGCTGCTGTCGTTGGCGGCGGTGATCGCCTTCTACGCCCGTGAGGGGCAGCGGGATGCCATCTTCGCGCTGAGTGAGATCGAGATCGGCTTCGTCGCGATCGCGTTCTCGCTCGGCATCTACGCGGTCGAGGGCCTCTTCTCGGTCTATCTCGAAGGCCGACGGCTCCGTCCGGGGCGCGTCCGGCCGCGCCTGACCGGCCCACTGAGCGTGGCGATTATCGTCTTCTCGATCGCGCTGTTCGCGCTGGCGCTCGGGCTTGGCTTCGGTCTCGTGACCGACTGGACGCGGAAGGGACTGGGGATCGTCGCCGGCATCGGCTGCCTCGTCCTGTCGGTCCTGCTCGTCTTCTACAAGGAGGCGTTCGTGGGCAGCGAGGCCAAGTTCGACGACCGCGAGGACGGGGTCCCCTGGTAGCGCGGTGGTAGTGCCCCTGGGGGCGAGCCGCGAGGGCGACGGGACGACGAGGGAGCGAGGCAGCGCATGCAACCGGTGATCGAGCCGATCGAGTTTGTCGAGCAGCGCCGGGCCTTCAGCCGGCGCCGGGCCCTGAAGTGGGTCATCCGGGCCGCCTACGGCACGTTCGCGCTGGCGTTCGCCCTGCCGGCGCTGGCGATTCGGACCCTGACCCAGGAGTCGAAGGAGATCGCCGAGGGCGACCTGCTGGTCGCTGCGGCCGGCGCGACGGCGGGCCAGCCGCTCAACGCGGCAGACATCCCCGTCGGCACCGGCGTCCAGGTGGTGCCCGAAGGCAAGGCCGACGACACCAACAACAACGTCGTGATCGTGCGACTCGCCGAGGGGACGGGGGAGGACGCGCTGGTCGCCTACAGCGCGGTCTGCACGCACCTCGGCTGCATCGTCTACGCCGACCTCGACGAGAACGGCAACATCCGCTGCCCGTGCCACCTCAGCCAGTTCAACCCCCGGGAAGACGCCGACGTCGTCGGCGGGCCGGCGCCCCGGGCGCTGCCGTCGCTGCCGATCGCGGTCGGCGGCAACGGCCAGATCACGGTGGCCGGGACGTTCAGCGCCCCCGTCGGGCCGGATTAGCCGGGGAACCCGTGGAGCATTGGGAGTTGGTGTCCGCCACGGCCGCCGCCGGGCACGCAGCAGCGAGGGACCGCGCATGACCGACACCGTCCGGATCCCCAGCCCTGGTTCCCGGCCCGCCCGCCCGGCGGACCGGGTGCGAGAGGCGCTCGAGCGTCTCCAGGAGGAGTCGCAGCTCTCGACCGGCCGGCCGAAGGAGAAGACCTGGCTCGACGAGCGGCTGGGCGTCTCGGCGTTCAACGAGAAGTACGGGCGCAAGGCCTTCCCAGTCCATACCACGTTCTTCTTCGGCGAGATGGCGACGTTCTCGTTCATCATCCTCGTCGTGACCGGCATCTACCTCGGTCTGATCTACGTCCCGTCGAGCGCGCCGACCCAGTTCGTGCCCTCGAACGCGCCGGCCGGCTACCAGCCGGAGACGCTCCCCGAGGCCTACGCCAGCGTGCGCCTGATCGAGTCGATCCCGGTCGCGAACCTGTTCCGCAACGTCCATCATTGGGCGGCGCACCTGATGATCATCTCGACGCTGCTCCACACGATCCGGATCCTGTTCTACGGGGCGTACCGGAAGCCGCGCGAGCTGAACTGGGTGATCGGGGTGGTGCTGCTGGCCCTGACGCTCGGGGTGTCGTTCGTCGGCTACTCGCTGCCCTACGACGCCTACGCGGTGACCGCGACCAGCATCGGCTACTCGATCGCGCGCTCGATCCCCGGGATCGGCGACTTCTCGGCCGAACTGTTCTTCGGCGGGTCCTTCCCGTCGCTGGGAAGCCTGCCGCGGCTCTACACGCTCCACATCTTCGTCTTCCCGGCGATGATCGCCGGCGCGATGGCCGCCCACCTGCTGCTGGTGATCAAGACCAAGCACACCCAGCCGGCCTACGCCCGCAAGTTGGCCGAGCCCGGTCGGGTCCTCGGCGTGCCGCTCTGGCCCTACCAGGCCCTGCTCGCCGGGCAGCTCTTCCTGCTGATGTTCGGCGCGCTCTTCCTGGTCTCGGCCTTCCTGCCGATCCACCCGCTGGCCGCCTACGGCCCGCCGGGTCCCAACACCCCGGCGGTCAAGCCGGACTGGTACCTCCTCTGGCTCTACGGGCTGCTCGAGATCGTGCCGAGCTTTACGATCCCGACGCCGATCGGCGACATCGGGCCGGAGTTCGTCGCGGGCCTGGTCTTCCCGGGGGTGATCTTCGGGATCCTGACCATGGCGCCCTGGCTCGACCGGACCAACCGCGGCCGAAATCTCAAGCGCTACGAGTACCTGGAGCCGCCCAGCCAGGCGCCGTTCCGGCTGGCGATCACCGTGGCGACGCTGGCCTTCGTGTTCATGCTCTGCGTCGCGGCCTTCTACATCGACTTCGGGTGGACCATCCCCCAGACCTGGTTCATCTCGCTGGTGGTGCCGGCGGTGCTCGGCGGGCTGGTGTTCGCCTGGGCGATCTGGAAGGGGCCGAAGACCCCCGCCGACCGCTTCGACCCCCGCGGCGAGTACGAGCTCGACGAGCCGCCCTACCCGCCGCTGCGGCGAGTTCCGAGCTCGACCTCCTCGGCCGCCGACTGACCCGGCGCTGCACCTACCCGCTCAGGGAGTGGATGGAACAACGCTAGATCGCTCTCAGGGAGGGGCGCGCCGTCATCGGCGCGCCCCTCCCTCTGTGTGTCCGTCGGTGCATGTCCATGGTCGCGGGGTAAGCTCCGGCTGGTGCCGGGGTGCCGGGGTGCCAGGCGCCGGTCCCGTCCGCCGCTGGGGGCGGACGCGCCGCTGAGGCCAGGTCGGCGCGATCGGGCGGGTTCGGTTAGGGTTCCTGAGCGCGGCCGCACCGGCGACCGCCTCCCGTGGGGTGCACGCGGGGACGAACGGCGGGAGGGGGCGGGTCGGTGCTGCGGTTAATCCACCTTGGGCTCGGGGGTTGGGGCCGGGACTGGGAGCGGAACGTCCTCGCGCCCGCGGAGCGTGCCGGCGTGATCGAACGGGTGGCCGCGGTGGAGGTCGACCGGGCCACGCTGAGCACGGCCCGCGAGACCCTCGATCTGCCGGAGGAGCGGTACTTCACCTCGCTGGCGGAGGCTGCGGCCTCGGTCAGCGCCGACGCCGTGCTGGCGACGGTGCCGCTGCCGGCCCACGTTCCCGTCGCGCTCGAGGCGATCGGGCTCGGGCTGCACGTGCTGGTCGAGAAGCCGTTCGCCCCGACGCTCGCCGAGGCCGAGCAGGTGGTGGCGGCCGGCGAGTCGGCCGGCCGCGTGGTGATGGTCAGCCAGAACTACCGGCCGTATCCCGCCGTGCGGGCGGTGGTCGACCTGCTGCGGGGTGGGGAACTGGGGCCGGTTGGGGCCGTCCACGTCGACTTCCGGAAGCACATCACCCCGTCGCCGAGCAGCCCCTACGGGAAGATCGCCCAGCCGCTGCTCGAGGACATGGCGATCCACCACTTCGACCTGATGCGGCTGGTGCTCGGGCGGGAGCCGGTCCGCGTCGCCTGCGAGGGGTGGAACCCGCCCGGCAGCACCTTCGCCGGGATTCCGGCGGCGGCCGCGGCGATCGCGTTCGATGGCGGCGCCGTCGTCTCGTACCGCGGGAGCTGGGTCAGTCCCGGACCGGAGACCACCTGGGCGGGCGACTGGCGGGTGGAGTGCGAGCGCGGTGAGGTGGTCTGGACCAGCCGCGAGGGCAACCTCAGCCTGGCGGCCGAGCGGGTGGTCGTGCGACCGCTCGACGGTCCGGGGCGCACGCTCAAGCTCTCGACCACGGCGCCCGCCGGTCGCGCCGGCGTCCTGGCGGCGCTTGCGCGGGCCATCGACGCGGGGGAGGATCCCGGCAGCTCCGGCCGCGACAACCTCGGCAGCATCGCGCTGATGACCGCCGCCGTCCGCGCCGCGACGGAGCACCGCGTCGTCGAGGTCGAACGGCCGGCGATCTGGGGCCGGTCGTCCGTCTCGGCCGGCGTGGGTGGACGCTGATCGGCGCCCGGGTACCTTCGGTCCCGGGGCTCAGCGAAGACCGTGCCGAACGCCGCGATGCATCTCGTCGGACGCTTGGCATGAGACGTAGGGCCGGCCGCAGGAGCGGCGCTGGCGCACGGGGAGGACCAGAATGCACGACGGCACGCTCGCGGCGCCAACTCTTCGCGCGGCGCGGCCGCGCCCCACGGCCCGGCGGGACCTTCGGGCCCTCGTCGCCGTCGCGATCGTGTCGGCCGGCACCCTCGCGACGGTCGCGCCGTCTCGGGCTCAGTCGCTTCCGGTTCCCACCCCCGCCCAGCCGACGATCGTCGTCACGGGGGTCGGCGTGGGACGCGCTCCCGCCGAGACGGCCGAGATCCAGCTCCTCCTCGGGGCACCGTCGGTCTTCGGGGAGCAGGGACCGCCGGCTGGCGAGGTGACCGAGGAGTCCGGGGGAGCGGCGTCCACTGACGGCACGCCGGAGGTGCCCGGGACGCCGGATGACATCACGGGGGGCACCGGCGGCGACCTCGGCGAATCCCTCGGGCGGCTCGAGGACGCGCTGGCGGACATCGACGCCGTGTCCGAGGTGGCGGTCTTCGAGGGGATCGGCGGGTCGGGCATTGTCCAGGT
The DNA here is from genome assembly GCA_902806335.1 of uncultured Thermomicrobiales bacterium. GTDB lineage: Bacteria > Chloroflexota > Chloroflexia > Thermomicrobiales > UBA6265 > CADCWG01. The sequence continues at coordinate 23,910 of CADCWG010000053.1, forward strand.
CACCGTGACCCTCGACGACCCGACGACGGAGAGCATCGCCGCGCTGGTCGCCGACGCCGAGGACGCCGCGGCGGAGACCGGGCTGGTGGTTGTCGCCGTCGGCGCGGCGTATGACGTCGCCGCCTGCGCCCCGCTCCAGCGCGAGGCACAGGCGGCGGCGCTGGGCGACGGCCAGGCGCGCGCCGAGGTCCTGGCCGAGTTGCTCGGGGTCTCCCTCGGTCCCCTCGTGCAGGCGAGCGTCGGGTCCGCCTCCGGCCCACCGGCCGGCGACGACGGTGGCTGCCTGGGTTACGGGATGAACGAGTACTACGGGGTCTCGGTGGGCCCTGGTCCCGGCGGGGCGCTGACGGTCCCGGTCTACAACCCGGCCACCCCGACCGAGGCCACCGTCGTGAGCCAGGTCACCCTCGTCTTCGCGATCGAGGCGCTCGACTCCGCGACGCCGGTCGGCTGACCGCCGGCTCCCCCGCTGGACGCGACGACGCCGCCGGTCGATGCCGGCGGCGTCGTCGCGTCGGCGCCCATCATCGAGGGTGCCTGTCCTTCCCCGGCCGCCCGGGAACCAGTGACCGTTAGCCGGTGTCTACCGGAACAGGCCCTCGTCCTCCATCCGCCCCAGGACGCGGTCGAACGCCGCGATCGTGTGGTCGACGTCGGCGGCGGTGTGGGCGGTGCTGAGCAGACCGCCGCTGTTGAAGAGATCGACGCCCTCGAGCAGCATCCCCTGCACGAGCGGGCCGGTCAGCGCGCTGCTCCCGGTCCCCTTCAGCGTCTGCTGCGAGACCCCTTCCGGGGCGCGGAGGTCGCCGGCGGTGCGGTTCGCGCAGGTCTCGCCGAGGGCGACGTGGAAGACGGAGCTGTCGCCCCAGCAGAAGCCTGGCACCCCGCGCCGCTCGAGCACCGTGTTCAGCCCGACACGGACCCGGGCCGCCAGCGCGTCGCAGCCGGCCTGGACGCTGGGGTCGGCGCACCGGCGGAGGCAGGTCACGCCGGCCGCGGCCGAGAGCGGGTTGGCGTTGTAGGTGCCCGGGTGGCGCACCTTCTTGGAGGCGTTCCAGGCCGGGTCGTCCTTGAACGCCAGCAGCTGCATGATCTCGAGTCGCCCGCCGACGGCCCCGCCCGGCAGCCCCCCGGCGACCACCTTGGCCATGGTGGTCAGGTCGGGGACCACCCCCTCGCGCTGCTGGGCGCCGCCGGGGGACCAGCGGAAACCGGTGATCACCTCGTCGAAGATCAGCACCGCGTCGTGGGCGGACGTCAACTCCCTGACCTGAGCCAGGAACCCGTCCGCCAGCGGCACCTTCGCCCAGGAGCCGCCGCTCGGCTCCAGGATCACCGCCGCGACGTCCCCGACCGCGAGGCGCTCCGCCAGCAGCTCCGGATCGTTGGCGGGCAGGACGGCGACGGTGTCGAGCACGGCGTCGGGGATTCCGGCGACCCGCCCGTCCGCGAACGGCGGCTTCTCGCTCTTGAGCAGGTAGTCATTCCAGCCGTGGAAGTGACCCTCGAACTTGATCACCGTGGTGCGGCCGGTCGCGGCGCGGGCCAGCCGGACCGCCAGCATGGTCGACTCGGTGCCGGAGGCGGTGAACTTGACCTGCTCCGCGGACGGGACCAGCTTGCGGATCTGTTCCGCCCAGGCGATCTCGCCCTCGTGCCCCGCGCCGTAGTGGGTGCCGCGGCCGAGTTGCGCGGCCACCGCGGCCGCGATCTCCGGGTCGTTGTGGCCGAACAGGAGCGAGCCGTGGCCGATCGCGAAGTCGATGAGGTCGTGGCCGTCGACGTCCCACTTGTGGGCGCCCTCGGCGCGGTCCACGTAGACGGGGAACGGCTTGAGGTGGCGACCGTCGTGGGTGATGCCGCCGGGGACCACCGTCCGCGCCCGCTCGTGCAGCGCCCGCGAGCCGGCGAAGCGCTCCTCGAACTCGGCGCGGATCGGGTCGACCTGGACGGGCGCCTGGGCCATGGGAGGTCCTCCGTGGGGATGTCTGGGCGAGGTGTCCTTGCTGGCTGACCATAGGTCGCGGCCCAGGGGGTGTCAAGGAGACACGCCGCCGCGGACGACGGCCCGGAGCCGGTGTGGCACCGGACCCGCCCGGGAGGCCCAGCGGCTCCCGCGGACCGCCCCGCGGACTCGCGGGTCCCAACGCTTAGGGCTCCGACGATGGCGGTCCCGGCCAGCCGTCGGTCGGACGGGGTGCGCGCCCTGTCCCGGGCTCGGTCCCCTCGTCCGGTGGGGCATTCCCTGACCGGCCGGCTGTCGCCGCGCAGATCGGTACGAGCGAGGACCATGGGGCGCGACGCCTGGGCGTCCGCACGGGAGCCGGCACGGCCGGGCTCGTCGTGCCTCAGGCGTATCACGACGGGCGGCTCAGCGGGCCGCGGTCGTAGGGGTGAGAGGTGCCGCCTGTTACCGATGGATGGCTCGGGTGGCGTGACGGCGGGGCACATCTGTTCTGTACGTTCGGGCGGGTGTAGGCTTCAACCATGATCGCTCCTCCCGCCGCCCCACCATTCCCAACCTCGGCCGGGGACGACCGGCCGGCTGTCGAGGACGTCGACGTGCCCGGGGGCGCCACCCGTGAGGAGACGGCGAGTTGGGTGGAGGTCGCGGTCGACGGCGCGCGGGCGACGAGTGGCCGTGGTCAGCTGAGCTACGCGGTGCCGCCGGCGTGGGCCGGACGCATCGAGCGGGGCCAGCTCGTCTGGGTGCCGCTCCGCAAGCAGCTGGTGCTCGGCGTTGTCCTCTCGGTCGCGGGACCGCACGACCCGCCGTCGCCGTTCGCGCTTCGGCCCTTGCACGCGCCCGTCGAACCCGGGTTCCGGCTCGACGATGACCGGCTCGCCGTCGCTGCCTGGCTCGCGCGGGAGACCGCCTGCACGCCGTTCGCCGCCCTCGCGCCGTTCCTCCCCCCGGGCGTTGCCCACCGCGCGGTCGAGCACATCCGCCTCGCCGCCGACGTCGACGTCACGGCGCCGCCCCCGGGCGTCTCCGCCGCGCAGCGGCGCCTGCTCGTCCACCTCGCCGAAGCGGGCGAGATCAGCCTGGCGGCGGCCCAGGCGGCCCTCGGCAGCAGCCTGAAGACGGTCGTCACCCGGCTCGAGGATGCGGGGCTGATCGAGCGGGTGGCCCAGGTCACCCATCGGGCTCCGCACCCGCGTCTGGAGCGGTTCGTTCGCCTGGTGCCCCATGCCGATGCCGCGCTCCCCACGGTCGCCGCGCCCCGCCAGCGGGCGGTCGTCGACTACCTGACGCGCCGCGGCCGCCTGGCTGCCCCCGAGGGGGACGGACTCGTCCGGCTGGCCGACGTGCTGGCCCGGACGGGCACCGACCACGCGGTGGTCGGCGCGCTCGCCCGCCGCGGGGTGATCGAGGAGGTCGCGCTGCCCGCGGCGACCGCGGAGGCGGCCGCCGACCCCGCGCCCGCGCCGACCCTCTCCCCGGCCCAGGCGGCGGCGTGGCGAGACATCGAGGACGCCCTGGCCGCCGGAGACCCGACGCCCCGCCTGCTCCACGGCGTCACCGGCAGCGGCAAGACCGAGGTCTACCTGCGCGCCGTCGCCTGGTGCCTGCGCCACGGCCGGACGGCCCTGATTCTGGTTCCGGAGATCGGCCTCGCGGCCCAGGTCGTCCGGCGCTTTCAGGCCCGCTTCCCGGGCCGGGTCGCGGTGCTCCACTCGGCCCTGCCCGACGCCGAGCGGTACGCGACCTGGCAGGGCGTCGCGGCCGGGCGCTACCGCGTCGTCGTGGGGCCCCGCTCGGCCCTCTTCGCCCCGGTCGCCGACCTCGGACTGGTCGTGCTCGACGAGGAGCACGAGGCGGCCTACAAGCAGGACGCCGAGCCGCGCTACCACGCGAGGGCCCTGGCCGAGTTCATCGCGGCCCAGCAGGGAGCCGTGGTGCTCCTCGGCAGCGCCACCCCGGCCGTGGAGACGACCCACCGTGCCGAGATCGGCGAGGTCCGCCGCCTGACCCTGCCGACGCGGGTGGCACCGGGACGTTCGGGTGCCGACGAAGAAAGCCTCGACCTGCCGCCGGTCGAGGTCGTGGACCTGCGGCTCGAGCTCCACCGGGGACGGACCGAGCTGATCGGGGAGCGGCTCTTCGGGCTGCTGGGGCGGACCCTCGAGGCGGGGGAACAGGCGATCCTCTTCCTCAACCGCCGCGGCCTGGCGACGGTGGTGCTCTGCAAGCGGTGCGGCGCCCGGCTGGTCTGCCCGCACTGCGACATCCCGCTCGTCTATCACCAGGACCGCCAGCGGCTCATCTGCCACCGCTGTGACCACCGGGAGGTCCCGCCACGGGGCTGCCCGACCTGCGGCGGGGTGCTCAACTACTTTGGTGCCGGCACGCAGCGGGTCGAGGAGGAGGTCCGGCGCCTCCTGCCTGGCGCCCGGGTCCTCCGCTGGGATCAGGACGCCGTCCGGCGCGCCGGACGCGACGGCCACGCCCGGCTCCTGCGCCTGGTCGAGGGTCGGGAGGTCGACATCGTCGTCGGGACGCAGATGATCGCCAAGGGGCTCGACCTGCCCCGGGTGACGGCGGTGGGGGTGGTCAACGCGGACGCGCTGCTGCACCTCCCCGACTTCCGCGCCGGGGAGCGGACCTTCCAGCTGCTTACCCAGGTGGCCGGGCGGGCGGGCCGCCGTGCGCCCGGTAGCGGGGTCGTGGTCCAGAGCTACACCCCCGACCACTACGCGGTTCGGGCGGCGGCCCGGCACGACTACGCCGCCTTCTACGCGGAGGAGATCGACTTCCGGCGGCAGCACCGCTACCCGCCGTTCACGCGGCTGGTGCGCTATCTCTACCGCGACACCGACGAGGCGCGCTGCGCGGCCGAGGCCGAGACGCTGACCCGCGCGCTCGCCCGTCACCTACGCGCCCACGGCGATGGCTCCGGGGCGGACCTGCTCGGGCCGACGCCGGCGTTCGCCGCGCGGGTGCGCGGCAAGTACCAGTGGCAGGTCGTGCTCCGCGCCGACGACCTCGATCCCCTCCTCGACGGCCTCCCCCAGCCACCGGGCTGGTCGGTCGACGTCGACCCGCAGAGTCTGCTCTGACGCCTGTCGGTCGACCATCTTCCCCGTTCGCTAGCTCCGGGCTCCGAAGTCTGAGCCTGCCGCGGGAATGTCGGGAGACCCGTCCTCTGCCAAGGCACTGGCCCCGTTCGGCGCTTCCTATGGTCACCAGCCGTCATGGGCAGCGGTCACCCACCCTCGCCCTGGCAGCGGCTATACTTTCCTCATGGCTATCCTGGAGATCGTGCTGGAAGGCGACCCCCGTCTCCGGCAGAAGGCAACCAAGATCAAGACCGTCGACGGCGCGCTGCGTCGCCTGGCGGCCGACATGCGGGAGACGATGCTTGCGGCGCCGGGCGTCGGACTCGCCGCGCCCCAGGTCGGGGTGACGCGCCGGATGATCGTCGTCCATCTCCCGGCCGGGTACGCCGAGGAAGGCGACCCGGAGATCGACTGGACGCTGATCAACCCGGAGATCGTCCGCGCCCAGGGCCGCGAGGTCGACCAGGAAGGGTGCCTGAGTATCCCCGGCTGGGTCGGTGACGTGGCCCGCGCCGACCGGATCACGGTCAAGGGGATGGACCTCGACGGCAAGGGGGTCCGCATCAAGGCCGAAGGCTGGGCGGCCCGCGTGCTGCAGCACGAGATCGACCACCTGGACGGCATCCTCTACGTCGACCGCCTCGAGCCGGACACGACCCTGCGTCGGGTGTCGGACCTGGTCGACGAGGACGCGCTCGAAGACGCGGACGACGAGGACCGGCCCGAGCCCATGGTCGACAACTCGGCCGCGCACAGAAGCGACGAGACGGCCGCCTGACGTATCTGGCCGACCCACGCACCCTTCGCCCGGCTATGGACCCGCTGGCCGGGGAGCCGGTGTCGCCGGTATGCGTGCGGGCCGACGAGTGCACGGGCAACCGGGTGGGCGACCGGTCGGTCTGAGCGGCAGGCGTTCGCATCCACCAGGCGAGGTGAAGCTCCCGCGCCCTCTGGGCACCGCGACACGTTGGAGCCGCCGACCCCGCTCCGTTCGGACCGTTCTACGGCATCCGGGTGTACGGTGGTGGTATTGGAGGCGGGCGCTGGCCGGGCCCGCCCGGGGCTTGCCCCGGGCGCAGGAACAAAGCTGGCTGAAGCCGGCTGCGGACCGGCCGGCAGAATCCCGGGTGATCACCCGGATTCCGTACTGGCCTCCGTATTACGCCTTCGGACCCTTGTCCGGCAACGGGTCTTGACACGGGGCATGGTGGCCGACGGGTCTGGTGCGTGGAGACATAACGGTGGCGGGGTGCCAGGTCAGAGGTTCATCGGGTGCTGGCGGATGCGGCAGCGCTCCGCGGAGACCACCGCGGCGATCTGCTCGAGCGTCTGCTGGAGGCGGTTCGCCTCGTTGAAGATCACGTAGTCGAAGTCGTTCGCGGCGGCGAGCTCGCGGCTGGCGGTGCCGAACCGTCGCATCAGGGCCTCGGGGTCGTCGGTCTTGCGCGAGCGCAGCCGGTGGAGCAGCTCGGCCATCGATTCGGGGGCGAGGAAGATGAAGGTGGCGTGCGGGGCGAGGCGACGGATAGCGGCCGCGCCCTGGATGTCGACCTTGACGACCACGTCCTGTCCCCGCGCCAGCGCCTGGCGAACCTGGCCGCGGGGGACGCCGTAGTGGCGCCCGTAGACGGTGGCGTGCTCGAGGAACTCGCCGTTAGCGATCCCGGTCGCGAAGTCGTCCTCCGAGTAGAAGTAGTAGTGGACGCCGTCGACCTCGCCAGGGCGCCGGGCGCGGGTCGTGGCCGTGACGGCGAAGTACGCTTCCGGGAAGAGGGGTCGCAGCCGCTCGATGACGGCGTCCTTGCCGACGCCCGAGGGGCCGGAGATCACGAAGAGGTGGGGCCGCCGTCGCGCCCGGAGGTCGCCGATCAGGGCGTCGGCCGCCTCGCCGAGGTGCTCCGCCAGGAGGCCATCCACGGCCATGGGCTCGGGGTCGGCCTCGCAGCCGCCCCGCGGGTTCGCCTCAGCTTCGGTCTGCCGCTCGACGGTGGTCGTCCCCATCCCCGGTTCCCCTCCTCCTCGTCCGGCCGGGTGGTTGCCAACCCCGCCCGGTGCCACCATGGTCGTCCCCGCGCCGTGTCCGCCGCGATCGAAAGGAAGCAGCCCGCGTGTTTGACGTCCTGACCATCGCCGCCGTCGCCGACGAGCTGGGCGAGACGCTGCTCGACGGCCGTGTCCAGAAGGTGGGTCTCGTCGACCGGCTGACGCTGGCGGCCGAGGTCTACGCCGGCGGGCGCCGCCGGTGGCTGGTCGCCAGCGCGGACGCCAGCCGCGCGCGACTACACCTCACCGACGTCCCACCCTCGCTCGACCCCGCGTGCGTGACCCCGTTCGGGCTGCTGCTACGGAAGTACGTGCGCGGGGGGGTGGTCGTCGGCGTCGAGCAACCGCCCTTGGAGCGTCTGGTGCGGCTGAGTATAGCCAAGCGTCTGGGGCCCCACAACGACGGGGCCGCCGGCGGGCGACGCCCCCGCCACAGCGACGAGACGAGCACGGTCTCCCCTGGTGGACTCGTCGCTGATCCGGCCGAGTTGCCCCGACCGTGGGACCCCACGATGGGCGACGACGCGGCCGACGACGGTGCGGTCGACCTGGATCCGGACGAGGACGGCGTCGGCGACGCGACCTACGTCCACCTGGTGGTCGAGCTGATGGGGCGGCACAGCAACCTGCTCCTGGTCGACGATGCCGGCGTGGTGATGGGGGCGGCCAAGCACGTCACCCCGGCGATGAGCCGCGTGCGACCGGTCCGGCCCCGGCTCCCCTACGTGCCGCCGCCCCCGATCGACAAACCCGACCCGCGGCGCCTGACCTCGGACGCAGCCAGCCGTCTGCTCGCCGCGGAGGCGGGTGGCGCCGGCCTCGCGAAGACGCTCGTGAACCGCCTCCGCGCGGTCAGCCCCCAGATGGCCCGGGAGATCGCGTTCCGGGTGGCCGGGGACGCGGCGATCACGGTCGGCGCGCTCGAGCCGGACGCGCCGGCGCTGGTCGCCCGGGAGACGCGGGCGCTGCTGGAGCCGCTGCTGACGTCGGCCTGGGCGCCAGCGGTCTATCGGCGGGACGGGGACGTCGTGGCCTTCGCCGCCGTCGCCCTCGCTCACCGGCGGGCCGAGGCCGGGACGGAGGAGGAGCGGGTTGCCTCGATCTCGGTCGCGGCCGATGCCGCGGAGACGGCCGCGGGACCGGGGACGTCGGTCGACCATGCCCAGCGCCGCGGCCGGCTCATCCGGTCGATCCGCGACGCGCGGGACAAGGTGGACGCCCGGCTCGCCGCGCTCGAGGTGGAAGAGGCAAAGGCGGGCGAGGCGGAGCGTCTCCGGGAGTGGGGAGAGCTGATCTACGCCTACCTGTGGCAGATCCGTCCTGGCGACGCCGCGCTCGACGTCGATGGGACCACGGTTCCCCTTGACCCGGCGCTCTCGGCGAAGGAGAACGCGCAGGCCTACTTCGAGCGCTACCGCAAGGCGCAAGGCGCCGGCTCCCGGCTGCCCGAGCTGGAGGCGAAGGCGGCGCGGGAGCTCGAGTATCTCGACCAGCTGCTGACGATGGCCGAGCAGGCGAGCGGCTTCGCCGAGCTCGAGGCGCTGACGGCGGAGTGGGAGGCCCAGCGGGGTGGGGCGCCGGTCGAGGGCCGACGCGCCGCGCCGAAGCGGGCGCTCCAGGCGAAGCGCCCGAAGCCGCTGCTCGACGACGACGGCAACGCCGTCTACGTCGGCCACAGCGGGCGCCAGAACGACGCGATCACGTTCGACCTGGCCGGGCCAGACGACACCTGGCTCCACGCGCGGGGCGTCCCCGGCAGCCACGTCGTCGTCCGCTGGCGGCAGCCGAGCCCCGACGAGGACCCCGAGACGATCGAGGCGGCGGCGGCCCTCGCCGCCTACTACAGCGCCGCGCGGGGAAGCGCCAGCGTCGAGGTCGATGTCACGCGCCGCCGCCACGTCCGCAAGATCAAGGGCGCCGGGCCGGGGATGGTGACCTACCGGAACGAGCGGACGATCTCGATCCAGCCGGCGGACGAGGAGAAGCTCGATAAAGCACTGACCCGATCCAACGGTCCATGACGGCCGTCAAACCCACGCAGAGACCTGCGCCGCGACATCGCGGCGCAGGCCATCCGGTCCTCCTTTGAGGCTGGGTCGCTTGCCCGAATTGCCGCAGTGCGCTAGCCGGCGGCTGCTTCAGCCCCAGCGGGCTTCCGCACCGCGAAGACGCGGGCGACGACGATGCCCAACTCGTAGAGGGCAAGAAGCGGGACCGCGACGACTGCCATGTTGATGGGGTCGGTACTCGGCGTGATGATCGCGGAGATGATCAGGATCGCGATCGCCGAGTACTTTCGGTAATCGCGCATTCGGCGAGGGCTGACGATGTTCAGCCGCGCCAGGATGAACATGATGATTGGCAGCTGAAACGATGTGCCCAGACCGATCATGAGCGTCAAGTAAAAGTTGATGACCGCTGAGCCATCGGGATCCCACGAGAAGATGTCATTGAGCCACCCGGAGAGAAAGTCGAGCGCGCGCGGCGCGGCGAAGAAGAAGCCGTATGCCGCGCCGGCAATGAAGAGGATCGAGACGAACGGCAGAGAGGCGAAGAGGAACCGCTTCTCCTTACGTGTCAGTCCTGGGGCCAGAAAGCCGATCAGTTGCCAGAGGATGGCCGGCATCGCGAAGCAGATCGCAACGTAGAGCGCTGTCTTCATGAACAGCGTGATCGGGTCCGTGGGACTGCCGATGTCCAGCCCTTCGGGCGTCTGCGCGTTCCTCTCGATCGTCTGCAGGAGCGGGCGAGCCACGATCAGCCCGCCGATGAACGCGATGCCGATCGAGAGGCACGCGCGGAAGATGCGCGTCCGAAGCTCCTCGAGGTGCTCCTGGAGCGTCATCTCCTCGAAGATGTCGGGCTGGTTCGGGTCCGGGAGCCTGGGCAGCTTCGGGACGCGAGTGGGGATCCTGATGCGAGGCGTGGGGACGCGGAGTTGACGCGCCATGGTCGGGTGCCTTCCCTCGGTCGGCGTCACGGGTCGGTCCCGCCGCCGGTATCGAGCCAGTCGGGGGCGGGCGCCGGGTGGCGCCTCGCCTCTCCCGCTAGTACGGAGCGGCCCGACCGCCGGACCACGGCCCCCGTAAGGCCGGGGCGCGTGCGGCGTGCGGCCCGCTAGCCGGTGTGCTCCTCGATGAAGCCCACCGCGTCACCGACGGTGCGGATGTTCTCCGCGTCGTCGTCCTTGATCTCGAGGTCGAACTCCTGCTCGATGGCCATGATGACCTCGACCAGGTCGAGCGAGTCGGCGTTCAGGTCGCCGATGAACTCGGCGTCCCGCGTCACCTTGTCCTCGTCCACGCCGAGTCGCTCGGCGACGATGCTCTGGACCCGCTCGTATACCGACGCCACGCGCCTACCTCCCGCCAGTGCCCCGCCAGGCCCGGCGCCATCCGCTCCGTCCCGACCCCGCGCCGAGGCGACGGCGCCGGAACCCCCCTCCGTGGGCACTCGCCGACCACCCCACCGGGCCGTTCGTCCCGATCGCCGGTCTGTCCGCGCACCGGCCGGATGATACACGACCCTTCCGCGCCACAACCAACGCGAAGCGAGCGCCGAAGGGGGCCGCCCCGGCGCGCGACGACGCGGCGGACCCGGGCGGGTTTGGGCGGGTCTCCTCAGGACGGGCGGCGACGCGACGCGGCGGGTCGGGCCGCCGGATCGGGCCGGCGGGCGGCGACGTCGACCCGCTCGCTGACGGTGCGGAGGACGCCGTTGACGAATCGGCCGGAGCTGTCGCCGCCGAACCGCTTTGCCAGCTCGACCGCCTCGTTGATCGCGGCGCGAACCGGCACCTCGGGCTCATGGAGCAGCTCGTAGATCGCCAGCCGGAGCACGTTGCGGTCGACCCCCGGCAGTTGGGCCACCGGGAACGCCGGCGCGGCCTCGGCGATGATCGGATCGATCTCGGGCTGGGCCCCGTGGACGCCAGCCACCAGGTGGCGGACCCGCTCGTCGATCACGGCCAGCTCGGCCGCCGCGGCCGCGGACGGCGCGCCGTGCGGGCCACCCTCGGCGGTGGCCGACGGGTCGGTTGGTCCGTCCGTGACGGGCGTTGCCGATGGCGCGTCGGTGACAGCCTGCTCGGCATCCGGGTCCCCGGCAACCGAGGCCGGATCGGCCACGGTGCGGCCGATCACCTCGTCGGTCGGGTGGTCCGTCAGGTCGGTCTCGTAGAGCACCATCAGGGCGAGCATCCGCGCCTGGTGGCGGGCACCGACGGGGATCCGTCTCCCGTCGGCACCCAGGGCCGACGGCGGGCCGTCCTTCGCTCCGGACGGGGCGCCGTTGCCGGTGGGACGTCGCTTGCCGGGCCGCTTCCCCTTCGCCGACCGACCACGTCCCGTGGCCCGGGTCGTCGACGGCTTCGCGGCCGGTTTCGGATCCGCCGGCAGCGCGGCCCGACGCTCCGTCGCCTGGTCCGCCGCGGGCGACGCGGCGTCGCCCGCCGGTGTGGAGACCGACCCGCTCTCCGCCGTCGGATCAGTGTCGCGGCCGAGCCAGCGCCTGGTCGCGTCGGTCCCCTCCATGGTGGTTCCTCGCTTCGCCGTTCTGGTCGTCGCCCAGGGCCGGGGTGGTGGCCCGGTCAGCGGGTCCGCGCTAGTGCCCGGCAGGGTCGGGGGCGGGTTCGATGCTGGCGACGTAGACGTTCACATCGGTGACCGTCATGCCGAGCATGCGACCGGCCGCGGCGCCCACCTCCCGGCGGATCGCCCGGCTCAGCTCGACGATATTGGCGTCTGGCTGGATGACGATCGAGACGTCGACGTCGATCTGGTCGCCGGCGAGGCGAACCCGGACCCCGCCCTCCTCGTAGGTCCCGGTGCCGGGCTCGCCCCGACGCTCGCTGGTATGGCCGTAGCGGGGCAAGATACGTTCCACCCGGCGCCTGGGCTGGAAGCCGACGACGCCCGATACGTCCCGGACCGTCAGCTCGATCAATTCGATCAGGACCGCCGGCGCGACGCGGACCGTGCCCCGGACGCCGCCGCTCCGGGGCTCGACCACCGGCGCCCCGCGGGGTATGGCGATCGGTTCCGAGCCCTCGGTGACGTCCGTGGCGCCGCCGCTGGCCTCGTCCTCCTGGCGGTCGTGACCAAGCGGTGATCCATCGCGCGCCCGCTCGCCGCTCACCGGCCGCCCCCTTCGGGTGCGGCCGCTTCCCGGGTCGGCGGGTCGCCGGCCGACTCGCGGCGGACGGCCGCGGCCTGCCGGTCGAGGAAGTCGGGGATGAAGCCGGTGTGGACCTCCCCCCGGCGGAACCCCTCGTCGGCGATCAACTGGCGCTGGAGCGGCACCGTGTGGGTGATCCCCGTCACGACCGTCTCGCCGAGCGCCCGCTCCATCCGGGCGAGCGCCTCGGTCCGGTCGCGCCCCCAGGTGATCACCTTGCCGAGGAGGGCGTCGTAGAACGGCGGCACGGTGTAGCCGGCGTAGAGGTGGGAGTCGACTCGAACCCCCGGACCGCCGGGTGCGACGTAGGTGTCGACGGTGCCGACGTTGGGCCGGAAGCCGTCGGATGCGTCCTCGGCGGTGATCCGGACCTCGATCGCGTGACCGACCGGCTCCGTCGCGCGGTTGTCGAGCGTCAGCGGCTGCCCGGCCGCGATCCGCAACTGCCAGGCGACGAGGTCGACCCCGGTCACGGCTTCGGTGACTGGGTGCTCGACCTGGATCCGGGCGTTCATCTCCATGAAGTAGAAGTGCCCGTCCCGGTCCAGCAGGAACTCGAGCGTGCCGGCGCCGGTGTACTGGACCGCCTTGGCGCCCTTGGCCGCGGCGCGGAGCAGCGTCTCGCGCACCTTGCGCGGCAGGTTCGGCGCCGGCGCTTCCTCGATCACCTTCTGGTGGCGGCGCTGGAGCGAGCAGTCCCGCTCGCCGAGCGCGACGACGTGGCCGTGGTGGTCGCCGAGCACCTGGACCTCGACGTGGCGGGGCCGCTCGAGGTAACGCTCCAGGTAGACCGCGCCGTTGCCGAAGGCCGCCACGGCCTCGGCCTGGGCGACCGGCACCAGCCGCGTCAGCGCCGCGTCGTCCGTGGCGACGCGCATCCCGCGGCCGCCACCGCCGGCGGCGGCCTTGATGATCACGGGGTAGCCGATCCGGCGGGCTGCCGCCCGCGCCTCGCCGAGGTTCTGGACCGGTCCGTCGGTGCCCGGCAGCAACGGCACCCCCGCGTCCCGCATCATCCGCCGGGCGTGGGCCTTGTTGCCCATCTTCTCGATGATCTCCGGCCGCGGACCGACGAAGACGACGCCAACCTGGCCGCAGATCTCCGCCAGGTCGGGGTTCTCGGCGAGGAACCCGTAACCGGGGTGGAGCGCGTCGCAGCCGGTGACGAGCGCGGCGCTGATCACCGCCGGGATGTTGTTGTAGGACCGGGCGACTGCCGCCGGTCCGATGCAGACGGCCTGGTCGGCCAGGCGGACGGCGAGCGAGTCGCGGTCGGCCTCGCTGTAGGCGACCACGGCCGGGATCCCGAGGTCCCGGCACGCGCGCAGCACGCGAAGCGCGATCTCGCCACGGTTCGCGATCAGGACCTTCCGAAAGAGGGGGGCGGCCATCGGCGCGTAGATCTCCCTTGGGCGGCTTGGCGCGTGGGCGACACCCCGCGTCGCGGCGACCGGCGGCCCCACCGGCGACCGCCAAGGATAGCCCAACGGGTGCCGGCGCCGTCGGCGACCCGATCGCCAGCGTCGCTCGGCCGCCCCGGGTGACCACCGCCCGTGCCGTGCCGCGCTGCCTACCGGCGAGGGGCGGCGCGGTCGACTTCGTGCGCTCGGCGGGGTCGCCGCTCCAAGCGGCCGGCGCGGCGGGCGCGGCCAATGGTCGTCGCCGGCGCGTTCATCGATCTGGGACGAGCAACACGGGGGGACCGATGGACGGGGTGTTGAGGACGAACCGCGGGCGAGCCGTCTGGCTAGGGCGTGCCGCCCTGCTCGGTTGCGTCGCCGGCTTGCGGACGATGGTCCCCTTCGGCCTCATGGCGTTGGCGGCCGTCGGCGGGGAGGACAGCCCGTCCGCGTGGGGACCGCGGCGCCTGCTCCGGCGGCGACCGGTGCGGGCCGCCGTGGGCTTAGCATCGTTCGGCGAGGCGGTCGCCGATAAGCTGCCGGGCACGCCCAGCCGGATTGCCCCCGGACCGCTCGGGGGGCGGCTGGTCTTCGGTGGGCTCGCCGGGGCGGCCCTCTCCCCGACCGGTGGGCCGGCACGCCTGGCCTTCGCCGCTGCCGGAGCGGGGGGAGCCGCCCTCGGGTCCTTCGGCGGGTACCACGCCCGCAAGGCGGCGGGCGAGCGGACGGGGGTGCCGGATCCGGTCTGGGCCCTCGCGGAGGACGGGCTCGCGGTCGGTCTCGGGCTGCTCGCGACGCGGCCCCCGCGCGGCCACTAGGGGCACCTCCGGCGACCGGTCGCGCGACGGGCGCGGGCGGGAACGCCCCTCGTCGCGCCACCGTCACTCAGGTGAGACGACCGAAGGAGAGGGTGACCGCGAGCGCGAGGATGGCGGTGTTGTAGATGAACGAGAGGAGCGCGTGGGCGAGCACGACCCGCCGCAGGGCGCCGCCGGCCACGGTGACGTCGGAGACCTGGTAGGTCATACCGACCGTGAACGCGAAGTAGGCGAAGTCGAGGTCGTCCGGTTCCTCCCCGGGGAAGACGAGCATCCCCTGCATCGTGCCCGCCGCATAGTGGAGGTGGGCGTAGCGCAGGGTGTAAGAGGTGTGGAGGAGCAGCCAGCCTCCGTCGACGGCGACCAGCGCCAGCCCGAGCAGGAGCGTCGCCTCCCCCTCGCCCGCGTAGTCGGTGGGCCGCCTGACCAGCTGGACGGTGGCGAGCAGACTCACGATGCTGGCGATCACCGCCGAGAAGAAGACGCCCACCAGACCCGGGTCCTCCGCGGCGGCGCGGCGACGCGTGGTCGCGCTGTCGGAGCGGAGGATCACCGCCCAGGGCTCTCCGAGCAGGATCAGGAGCGCCGCGTCCCAGGCCGCGACCAGGCGGATCGCCCAGCCGAGGTGGGCCGGTAGGGCGATCGCGACGCCTGCGGCCACCGCGCTGGCCACCGCCCAGCGGTGGACCGGACGGAGTCGAACCGTCGGCGCGTCTGACAGGCGCTGGTCCCCGCGCCCGGCCCCGGGCGGCGTCGCG
>CADCWG010000054.1 GCA_902806335.1 uncultured Thermomicrobiales bacterium
CCTACACGACGCTCTTCCGATCTGTGTGTCCGGGTCCCGACCCAGCAGGTACCCGGTCCCGTCGCCCGAAACCACGCCCAACCGCCGGGGCCCGACGAAGCGCAGGAGCAGCATCCCAATCCACAGGGCGAGTTGCCCGTGCCGTCCTCCCGCCCCAGGCACCTCGACCAACTCCCCCCGCACCAATTCGTATCGCCGGCCGGCGACCTCGGGTAGCGACCAGAGCGCGTCGGCGGTCATCGTCTGCGTCGTACTCATCGCGCGATCTCCCGACGGACAGGACCTGCGGCAAGGAAAGTGAGGGGGCTCCGATCTCCCGTCATCGTGTCAGTGCCACTCACCCTAGCCGAATCGGCGCCGACCGCAGCCAGGATGCCGCTACCGGGCCGGTGTGGGGTGGACCGCGCCTTGCAAGGATTTCTGGGGGCGCGTCCGAGCGCCCCAGGGGCCGGGGCGGCGCCCGCCGCCGTCCCGACCGACCACCACAGGGAGGAACTCGCCGTGGCCGACACCACCGTGACCAAGGTCAGCTCGCAGTTCTCGCCGAAGGGTCAGCAGGGGCAGAAGTACCTCGCCTCCACCGTCCACCTGGCGATGCGCCTCTGGGAAGACGAGCAGCCCGGCGAGGCCAAGCCCGCCGTCCGCCGCGACTACGAGACGGTCGGCTACGTGATCGCCGGCCGCGCCGAGCTCCACATCGAGGGCCAGATGGTGCTGCTCGAGCCGGGCGACTCCTGGTCGGTGCCCCGCCACTCCGAGCACACCTACAACATCCTCGAGTCTTTCACCGCCGTCGAGGCGACCTACCCGCCCGCCCAGGCCCACGGCCGCGACGACGCCCCCTAGCGGTCCCGAGCACCGTCCCCACGGGCGACGAGGGAGCACCTCCACCGTTGCGTCGGGCCGCCTCCCCCTGTCCCCGCCGGGATCGGGGCCGGCGGCTCGACCGCGCCCAGCCGGGGCGGCCAGCCGGGGGATGACCTGTGGGGCCGGGCGCGCGCCGTGCGCCCCGTCGGCGCGGGACGACGGCCCCGTCGGTCCGGGGCCCACGTGGCTCAGGACGGGCGCGGGATCGACGGTCGGCCTCGTGGCTCGGCGGGCTGCCCGCCTCAGAGCGCGAACCGCGCCGGCGACGCCCCGTCCAGGCAGACGCTCGGCGTCTGCCCCCGCATCAACTCGCTCACCACGAGGCCGGTGCCGGCGGCGTAGGCGTTGCCGACGCCCGTATACCCGCAGGCGTAGACGAACCCGGCCACCGCCGCCGACTCCCCGATCAGCGGCCGGTGGTCGGGCGTGAAGCCCATCGTGCCCGCCCACATCCGCACCACCGGGAGGCCCAGGATCGCCGGCGTCGCCTCGGCGGCCGATCGGGCGTAGGTGTGCGCCGCCGTGGTGTCCACGGCCCGACCGAACGTCGCGACGCGCGGGTCGCGCCGAAACCCGCCCCCGAGCACCACCTGCCCGCCCGCCGTCTGCCGCCAATACTCGCCCCGCAGGTTGAGATTGACCCCGATCAGCGGCGCGGTCGGCGCCGTGACCAGGATCTGCCCCCGCGACGGCGCGATCGGCACCCCGTGCACGCCGACCATCGCCGCGACCTCGGGCGCCCAGGCGTTCGCCGCGTTGACCACCCACGCGGTCCGCACCGAACCCCGGTCGGTGACCACCGCCGTGACCCGTCGCGCGCCGGGCCGCGTCCGTCCCGCCGCGGTCGCGATCGCCACGGCGCGGGTATGGGTCGCCACGTGCGCCCCGGCCCGCCTCGCCACCCGCGCCTGCGCGAAGGCCAGCTTGTAGGGAAGGATCCGGGCGTCGCTGGGGCACCACCGGGCCGCGACCACCCGCCGGGACAGCGCCGGGACCAGCGCGCGGGCCCGTGCCCCGTCGATCAGCTCGACGTCGAGCCCGTGCCGCCGCTCCCCGGCGACCCGCTCCGCCCAGCCGCGCGGGTCGCCGGTGTCGAGCAGCAGGTCGAGGTCGCCGCACCGCTCGTACTCGAAGGCGTCGTCTCCCCAGGCCGCCGTGTAGGCCGCGAGCAGCCGGTTGCTGAGCACCGCCAGCGGGATCACCGAGCGGCCGTCGGTCTCGGCCGCGCCCTGGTAGACCATCCCCGCGTTGCGGCCGGACGCGCCGCTGGCGATCTCGCCCGCTTCGACCAGCACCACCGCCATCCCGGCCTCGGCGGCCTGGTGCGCGACCGCGGTGCCGACGACCCCGCCGCCGATGACCACCACGTCGGCGCGGTCCGGCGGCGGAGGCGGCCCGCACCGCGCCTGGTCCGGCGGGGCTGGGACGGCATCGGCGGCCACGGCGCCTCCTCATGGGCGAGATCGTCGGGACACCCGGTCCAGGGAGATGAAGCGGCGCGGGCGGCGATGATAGCCGCTCCCGGGACGACCAGCCGGGACGACCAGCCGGGACGACCAGCCGGGACGACCAGCCGGGACGACCAGCCGGCGCACCCGTCCTGGCACGCCGACCCGCCGCCGAGGACCGGCCGGCAGGGCCGGCCGGCCGCCGAACGGGGAGACGCCGGTACCCGTGCCCCACCGCCGCGCCCGGCAACCTTTTCGCGCCCCGACCCGACCGCGTACCATGCTTCCCCAGCGGATGGTGGACGGGCAGTGCCCGCGCGGACGGCCCCGGGCGACCCCGGGCGACCCGTCGGCGCGGACTGGGTGCGAGACCTTGGCGGCGGGCGAACAGCGGCGGGCGCGGGGCGGCCGGCGGGCAGGGCGGGCCCGACTCGGCTCGACGGTCTTCTTCGGGGTCCTCGCCGTGGCCCTCCTCGCGGCCGCGGCGTACCTCTACTTCCAGGAGGAGGAAGGCGGCACCGAGACCCCCCGCCGCCCCGCCACCCCCGGTCAGCTCGAACTGATCAACGTCGACGAGGCCCTCCGCGCCGAAGGGCTGGACGCGACGATCGTCGCCGGCCGCGAGAGCGTCGTCACCGCCGACGCGATCGGTCAGCCCGGCCAAGCCCTCACCGTCGAAGGCGACCCGCTCTGGGTCTTCGCCTTTCCCGACGTGGCACGGCGGGAGGAGGTCTCCGAAGGGCTCGACCCGGCGTCGGTGGTGATCGCCAACGGCCGCGGCGCGGTCGCGACCGCCATCGCCAACGCCCCCCGCCTCCTGACCCACGGCAACCTGATCATCGCCGTCCCCGCCGACACCCCCGACGACCGCATCGAGACGATCGAGCGCGCCCTCGCGAGCCTCCCCTAGGTGCCCGCCTCAGCCCCGCCCGACTCCGACGCCACATCCCCGGCCGGCCCAGCCGCCGAGGATCGCCCCGTCGCCACGGCGCCGACCGCGGCGCTGACCGACGCGCCGCGGCCGGACGGCGGTCCGCCCGTTCCCAACGAGCACGGTCGGGTCGGCTACGGGCGGCGGAGCCGCTATACCCCCCTCGCGCTGGCCCTCTTGCTCGTCCTCGCCCTGCTGCTGATCGGCCTCTACGACCGGCAGCGCGGCGACGGGGCGGAGTCGGACGGGAGCCTGGTCCCGCCGGCGGGTGGTCCGGAGGTCGGCCAGGCGGTGCCCGACGTCACGCTGGCCCGCTTCGACGGCACCCCGCTGCCCCTCGCCAGCCTCCGTGGCTCGGTCGCGGTCCTTAACTTCTGGGCATCGTGGTGCGCCCCCTGCGCCGACGAGGCCCCGGCCCTGCGGACGGTCGCCGCCGAGGCCGCGGCGGGCGCGCCGCTGGCCGGCACGGACCTCCCGGTCGTCTTCGTCGGCGTCGCCCTGAAGAGCGACCGGGAGTCGGACGCCCGCGCCTTCGTCGCCGAGCACGGGTGGACCTACGCCAACGGCCGCGACGCCGGCGGCCCGCCGGGCCCCTTCGGCCCGATCCAACTCGCCTTCGGGGTCCCCGACGGCTTCTACCCGACCACCCTCGTCCTCGGCCCCGACGGCCGGATCGCCGCCCTCCACTATGGCGCGCTCACCGAAGACGGCCTGCGGGATCTGATCGGCGAGGCATCCGCGGCCGGCTGACCGGCCGGCGCGCCGCCCCCCGGACGCGACCACCCGTCGGGTCCCGGGGCAGGCGAGCCCGTTGGGGCCCGCGCCGCGCCGCCCGCCGCGGGGATCAGGGGCGGACCACGCCCCACGGCGGCCGATGGGCGACCGGATCGCGCGGTGGCCATCGGCGGCGGGCTGCGAACCCCGGCCGGCCCGCGCCTCGACAGCGCCGCCCTCGGTGCTGTTGTCCGGTCCGCCCCCTGGTCTCCGCCTGACGGCACGCCCGGCGGCCGGGTCCGGCCGTTCCCCGTAGCCTCGCGCCGGTCCTCACCCGACGGGCCGACGCGAAGGCGCGTGATGCGGGATCCGGCTGTTCGGTGTGCCGTGCGCGCATCGGCGGCCGCGCCCGCCCGGGGCACGCCCCGAGGTCAGAGGCGCAGGCACGAAGCCGACCGAAGCCGGCGGCGAACCGGCGAAGCACAGGCGATCCCCCGGATCCCGTATCTGCGGCTCGGGGACGGAGCCGGCCGGAGCCGGCCGGGGCCGGCCGCGGCCCCGCCGGGCAGAGCCGCGGCAACCACCCGGATCCCGTTTGACGCGGGCTCCGGGTGGTCGCCGGCGGCTGGCCGCGGCGGCGCTCGCTACGCGCCACGGATCAGCCCCAGGAGCCCGCGACCTGCCGGGTGGTCACGTTGAGGCGGTTGAAGACGTTGGTCGTGGCGATCGAGAGGACCAGGGCCGCGAGCGCGGGCTCGTCGTAGTGCCGGGCGGCCTCGTCCCAGATCTCGTCCGGGACCGGGTCCGCCCGATCTCCCAGCCGGGTGACCGCCTCGGTGAGCGCCAGCGCGGCCCGTTCGGCGTCGGTGAAGTAGGGGACATCCCGCCAGGCGGCTACCGTGAAGAGGCGCTGGTCGGATTCACCCGCCTTCTTGGCGTGGCGCGTGCCCGCGTCGACGCAGGCCCCGCAGCCGTTGATCTGGCTTGCCCGCAGGTGGACAAGGTCGAGCGTCGCCGCCGGGACGCCCCCGTGCTCGGTGGCCGACTTCAGGGCCAGGATCGCCGGCAGCGCGTCCGGAATGACCATCGCGGGGTTGCCCATCCGTGCTTTCATGATCGTCCTCCTACCGTCGGCTCGTCACATCGGCCGCGTCTCGGCCGTCACTGCAATGACGGACCGCGAGGGGAGCATGTGACCGATGGGCGAGCACGACTGGCTAGCGGAGCAGTTCGAGACCAACCGGGCCCACCTGCGGGCCGTTGCCTACCGGATGCTCGGCTCCACCGGCGAGGCGGACGACGCCGTGCAGGAAGCCTGGCTCCGCCTCAGCCGCTCCGACACCAGCGGCGTCGAGAACCTCCGAGGGTGGCTGACCACGGTCGTCGCCCGGTTGTGCCTCGACATGCTCCGTGCCCGCACCGCGCGGCGTGAGGAGTCCTTCGGCCCGCACGACCCCGAGCCGGTCGCGAACCACCCGGACGGGAGCGATCCCGAACACCAGGCGCTCCTGGCCGACGCGGTCGGTCCCGCGCTGCTGGTGGTCCTCGACACGCTGACCCCCGCCGAGCGGCTCGCCTTCGTGCTGCACGACATGTTCGCCGTGCCCTTCGACGAGATCGCCCCGATCGTGGGGCGCTCCCCGGCCGCGGCGCGGCAACTGGCGAGCCGTGCCCGCCGCCGGGTGCGGGGGGCGTCCTCGGCCCCCGACGCCGATCGCACCCGCCAGCAGGAAGTCGTCGACGCATTCCTCGCGGCCGCGCGCCACGGCGACTTCGGCGCGCTGCTCGCGGTGCTCGATCCCGACGTCGTGCTCCGAGCCGACCACGCCGCCGTGAAGATGGGCGCGTCGGAGGAGGTCCACGGCGCGCGGGCCGTGGCCGGTGTCCTGGCGGGCCGTTCCCAGGGGGCACGGCCGGCGATCCTCGACGGAGCCGCCGCCGCCGTCTGGGCCCCGCGTGGGCGGCCGCGCGTCGCCTTCAGGTTCACGATCGCCCGCGGCAGGATCCTCGGGATTGACCTGCTCGCCGATCCCGAGCATCTGCGCCGGCTTGACCTGACGGTCCTCGGCGACTGACGGGCCGGCGACGCCGCGGCGAGAACCGGCCTCCCGGACACGGGCCTGATCGGGTGACCCCGCCGCGAGATGCGCCTGCGGCAGTCGACGGCCGTGCCCGCTCGGGCGCGTCGCGGGAGGCGAGATCACTCGGGCGATCGCCGCCGGGACACCCCCCGTCGCACCGTAGGGTCACCGCGACGCCGGCGATCCCACGCCGCCACCACCTGGCCCAGTGCGCCGATCAGCGGCCACCTCGTCGGCAACTTGGCCGCCCGGCCTCGCGCCCCTCGGTGGGGAATCCGGGTGATCGCCGGGGCGTCGCCCGGCAGGTCCGCGGCCGGCTCCAGCGGGCCCGGTGCCTGATCCTCCGGCCTCGGGCCCTGCCCCGGGCGGGTCCGACCGCGGGCGCGCCCCGATACCGCCATCGAACTGCCGGGTTCTGCGTTGCCGGCCCGGAACCGGGGGGGACGCCTCTCCTCACCTCCCGAGCGGCGAGCAGACCGGCACCCGACGGCGCTTCTCGCGGCCGCGACGCCCAGGGCCCGCCCGTCTCCGCGCAGACCAGGTGGGGCTCCGGACCGGGGCGGACCCCGCCTCCCCGCCGATTGCCCCGCCGCTAAGCGGAAGTCATCTCGAACCAGTCGAGTCGCGACGCTAGGACCCTGGGTTGGGCTCTCCTGACGCGCCATGGTCCGACCCGGCGACGTCCGGCCGGCCGGCGTAGAAGGCCACCGTCGCCCGGGCCTCCGTCAGCACCCGCTCCCGCAGCTCGGTCGGCGCGACCACCTCCACCCGCGGCCCGAGCCCGAGCGCGAACCCGCACGCCTCCTCCAGCACGTCGAACCGCAGCCGGACCGGCGTCCAGCCGTCGGCGTCCGGCGGGTCGACGGCCTCGACCCGTCCCGGCCGGCCCGGGCCCGTCACCCACCCCAGCGCGCCCGGCGCGACGCGGACCGCCGCCTCGTACCGGGGCAGACCCGCCGCGAAGTCGACCATCGACCGCTCCCACCAGGCGACCAGGTCGAACCCCGGGGGCCGGACGCACGGCTCTTCCAGGGGCGCGGCGGTGACCACCCGCGAGACGCGGTACGTCCGTGGTTCCCCGTCGACCCCGGCGATCAGGTACCAGGCCCTCCCCTTGGCGACCAGGCCGAGCGGGTCGACCAGCCGTTCGACCTCCGTGCCGTCGCCCCGTCGGTAGGTCAGGCGGAGACGTCGCTCCCGCCAGACCGCGTCCTGGAGCGTCGCCAGGGCCGGCGTCGCCTCCTCGGATGGGTGCCAGCCGGTGGTGTCGACGTGGATCCGCTGCCGCGCCTCCTCGGCGCCCTGGCGGCGCGCGGCGGGCAGCGCGGCCAGCAGCTTGACGAGTGCCCCCTCCGCCGCCGTCCTGAGGCCCAGGTCGGCCAGGAGCCGCGGCGGCTGGGCCAGAAAGAGCGTCTGCAGCTCGGCCTCGGTGAGACCGGTCAGGTCGGTGCGGTACGGCTCGGCCAGCACCCACCCCCCGCCGGCGCCGCGCTCGGCGTGGACCGGCACCCCCACCGCGCTCAGCGCGTCCATGTCGCGGTGGATCGTCCGCGGCGAGACCTCGAGCCGCTCGGCCAGGTCGCGTGCGGTCAGACGCCGGTGGACCTGGAGCAGGAGGAGGATCGAGAGCAACCGGTCGGCCCGCACGCGTTCCCCTTCCGATCATCCGGTGACCACCCACCGGTTCTCATCCTATCCGGGAAACATGACGGAAGGTGTCGTGTTTCGGGGGTTATACCCCTTGGGCCGTCGACGCGGCGGGCGAGACGTTCGGGGGAGAGCGCGGGAGTGGCGGAGCAGGCGAGGACGGCGACGGCGGAGCGGGATCGCTCGGCGGAACCGGTCGGGTCTCCGGGGGCATCGGCCGGTGGTCTAACGACGCCCCGCCTCGACCGCCCCTACCTTCCGGAAGGCTACGAGATCCCCAAAGACGCCGAGGGGATGCTGCCGTGGGAGACGACGCGGGGGATGCTGGCCGAGACGCGCACCTACTGGGTCGGCACCACGCGGCCGGACGGTCGCCCCCACGCGGTGCCGATCTGGGGCGCGTGGGTCGACGAGACGCTCTACTTCGAGGGCGGGGCGGACACCCGGCGAGGTCGCAATCTCGCCGCCAACCCGGCGGTGGTCGTGCACGCCGAGCGCGGCGACGAGGTCGTCATCCTCGAGGGAGCGGCCGAGGCGGTCGCCCGACCGTACCCCGGGCTCGCCGCGCGCCTCGCCGCGGCGTTCGCGGCCAAGTACCCGGGCTACGCGCCGGAACCGACGTCCTGGGACGGCGGTGGCCTCTACGCGGTCCGCCCCCGCGTCGCCTTCGCCTGGGGCGCCTTCCCCAGGGACGCCACCCGCTACACCTTCGGACCCTGAGCCGGGGCGGAAACGCGGACCGACCGGGGGCGGGTGCCCCCGGTCGGTCGACCCCGGCGTTGGTGCGACTCTTGGACTGCGCGGTAGGACCGGGTCCTAGGCCCCCGCGTCGGTCAGCGTGTCCCCGAAGGCCCGTAGCAGGTCGAGGGCGCTGTTGATGCTCTCGGTCGCCGTCTCGAGCGCGGTCTCGTCGCCCTGGGTCGCGGCGACGAAGTCGGTCGCCGCCGACTCGAGCAGCTCAGTGATCTCCAGCAGGTCGGCGTGGAGGCCCTCGAGGCCGTCCGGCGGGGTCAGGCCCTGCGCCGTCGCATTGGCGTCGGTCCAGACCTCGGTCTGGCCGAGCAGCGTCTCGACCCAGGTTGCGACGTCCGCCTCGGCTTCGGAGGCCGGCCCGTCGTTGTACGTCGAGACGAAGGTGACGACGCTGACAGTGAGCGTCCCGTAGATCTCGCTGACGTCGGCCAGGTAGGCCTCGGCCTCGGCGTCGTTGCCCGACTCCTCCGTAGCCTCCTCGGTGGCTTCTTCCGTCGCCTCCTCGGTGGGCTCCTCGGTCTCTTCCTCCACCGGCTCCTGGAGGTCGTCGCCGAGGCCGATCTGGACCTCGGCCACGTCGCCGCCGCGGTCGAGCAGGAGCAGGTAGAACAGGTCGCCCTGGTCGCCGGAGGCTCCGTACCGCTCGTAGGTCTCGGCCGAGAACGCGTCCTCGAGCGCGACGCTGTGGCCGACGGTGAGCAGGTCGCCGTCGTCGGTCTCGATCGCCTCGTCCTCGGCCTCGAAGTCGTCCGGCAGGAAGGACGCGATCGCGTCGATCGCGTCGTCTTCGGCCAGCGCCTCGGCCGGGGTCACCGTGACGAAGTTGACGACGTCGCGGTGGTAGAAGACGTTGATCTCGGCGTCGTCGGTCTCGTAGACGAACCCGTCGGGGTAGTCGCCCGCCTCGTCGTTGGCCGCGTCGCCGTACTCGGCCTCGAAGCTGTCGCGGGAGCCGCCGAAGCGTCCGTCGAGGGGGTCGCCGTTCGACTCCTCGGTCGCCTCTTCCGTCGCCTCTTCGGTCGGCTCGTCGCCCTCGCGGGCCGGCAGCTCCTCGCAGGCCACGCCGTCCCCGTCGGGGTCGAGCGCGTCCTCGTACTCGGC
>CADCWG010000055.1 GCA_902806335.1 uncultured Thermomicrobiales bacterium
GGGGTGGGCGGCCGGGCGCGGGGGTGGGCGGCCGGGCGCGATGAATCGCGCCCCTACGGGGCGTGCGGCCACCACCGCGTCGGCGCCCACCGCGGTCCCGGCACACCGTCGTAGGGGCGCGATTCATCGCGCCCCGCCGGGCCCGGCGCGGCGGGATGCCCCCGCCCCAAAGGCGCGGGGTATCCCGGTCCCGGGGGCGGGTGGTCGCTCGAGCCTCCGCCCCACCCGCCGCCACAGGACGCGGAGCAAAGTCGACCGACATCGGATGTCGATCCGCAGCCTCCCCGATCGACTAGCCGATGTCGACCGCGCAGGCGATCCGTCCCGCGCGGCGTGGGCAACGGGGCGACCCTCGTGGTCGGCGGCGTCGGGAGGGATGAGAACGTGGGGTCGTGGCCAGGTGGCATCGGTGCAATCACGCTGTTCGTCGGGGACCTGGAGGCCGCGAAGCGGTTCTACCGGGAGGTCTTCGGCCTGCCGGTCGCGTTCGAGGACGACGACTCGGCCGTGTTCGACTTCGGGAACACGATCGTCAACCTGCTGAAGGCCACCGCGGCGCCGGAACTCATCGAGCCCGCGGTGGTGGCACCGCCCGAGGCCGGGTCCCGCCTCCAGCTCACCATCAAGGTGGACGACGTGGACGCGACGTGTGCGGAGTTGGCGTCGCGCGGGGTGGCGCTGCTGAACGGCCCGATGGACCGGCCGTGGGGCATCCGCACCGCGAGCTTCCGTGACCCCGGTGGCCACATCTGGGAGATCGCGCAGTAGCCGAGCGTCGGCCCGGTCGCCGGGCCTATCTGCCGTCGAGGGGGAAGCGATGGTCTAACCGACACCGGCCACCGAGGTCGACGCGCTCCGCTCCTCGCTCGGTGATCAGCGCCACCATGCGCTCGGGATCCTGGAGGGGCTCGATGAGGACGCGCTGCGGCGGGCGGTGCTGCCGTCGGGGTGGACCTGCCTGGGGATGGTCCGGCACCTCGCCCAGTCGGAGCGGTTCTGGTTCCGCGGCGTCGTCGCCGGCGAGCGGGCGGTCATCGACGGCCCGGCCGACGAACCCGACGAGTGGCTGGTTGGCTCGGAGGTGCCGGTCGGGGACGTGTTCGACCTCTACCGGCGGGAAGGGGATCTCGCCGACACGATCATCGCCGGCACGCCGCTCGACGCCGCGCCGGCCTGGTGGCCGGAGGGCCTCTTTGGCGAGTGGCGGCTGCATACCGTGCGGGAGATCGTGCTGCACGTGATCACCGAGACGGCCGGCCACGCCGGGCACCTCGACGCCGCACGGGAGCTGACCGACGGCAGGCTCTGGATGGTCCTGCCTGAGTGACGCGTGCGCTCCGCGGACAGGGGGAGCCCGCGCGAGCCGAACCGCACCCGAGGCGCGGTCCCGGGCAATTGCTGCCGACGCCGGCGCCGAGCGCCCCAGGGCCCGCGTCGTCTTTCGCCCCAGACCGACTGCCGCTGACCAACCGCGGAGGCCCGGCAAACGTTCGAAGCCGCCCCGTCGACTGGGTGACGGGTTGACCGGTTGTGGTTGCCACGCTCGCTTGTCCGGGGTGCTGGACGCCGCGCCGGCGGTGCTCGGGGCGGCAGCGAAGCGTGCCTACGGGGACCACGACCAACCTAGCCCGCGGTCGTCACGGGTGCGGTCAGACCACGGTCGATCCCAGCGGGAGCCGATGCGCCGAAGCGGCTCCGCGCCGGGGCGTCTCGGGGCGTCTCCGGGGCGCCCCCTGCGGCACGGCCGACGGTCCGTCGGCCGTGCCGCGGCGGTCCCCTATACTCCCGGCCGGTTGCCACGAGGCCGTCGACGGCGAACCGGCACGTCCGGTGGTCGATCGCCGACGAGGGGGACCCGTCGACCGGTGCGCACGGGATCGGCGATCTCGGCCAGGGCCTGGTCGCCCGGCCGGCCCTTCTGGCCGTCGCGCGTGGGCCGCGGCCGTCCGACCGCGTCGGGCCGGTCGGCGGCGCGACAGGGGGGCCGCGTGAGACTCGGCATCTTCGCCAAGACCTACGAGCGCCCCTCCGTCGAGGAGGCCTTCGCGGCCGCCGCCGCGGACGGGTTGACCGCGCTCCAGTTCAACTTCGTCGTCGCCGGCCTCACCCCGATGCCGGACGCCATCGATCCCGCCGTCGTCGCCCGGGTCCGGCGCGCCGCGGACGCGCACGGGGTCGAGATCGTCTCCCTCTCCGCCACCTTCAACCTCATCCACCCGGACCCCGCCGTCCGCGAGGCCGGCCAGCGCCGCCTCACGGTCCTCGCCGGCGTCTGCGGAGA
This sequence comes from uncultured Thermomicrobiales bacterium, assembly GCA_902806335.1. Classification (GTDB taxonomy): domain Bacteria; phylum Chloroflexota; class Chloroflexia; order Thermomicrobiales; family UBA6265; genus CADCWG01. The sequence goes on from CADCWG010000055.1 coordinate 2,282, forward strand.
GTTCGGCGCTCGGGTGCTCTCCCTCTGCACCGGCACGCGGGACCCGGACGACATGTGGCGCCGCCACCCGGACAACGACGCGCCGGCGGCCTGGGAGGACCTGCTGGCGGGGATCGGTCGGGCGGTCGTGACCGCGGAGCGGCACGACCTCCTGCTCGGGGTCGAGCCCGAACCCGGCAACGTCGTCAGCGACGCCCAGCGCGCCAGCCGCCTGCTCGACGAGGTGGGCTCGGCGCGAGTCGGGATCGTGCTCGACCCGGCGAACCTGATCGAGGGCGTCGCGCCCGGCCGGGTTGACGCGGCGATCGACGAGGGCGTGCAGCTCCTGGGCCGGCGGACCATCCTCGCCCACGGCAAGGACCGCGACGCCGCCGGCGCGGTGCAGCCACCCGGCCGCGGCGTCGTTCCCTGGCCCCGCTTCCTGGGCGGCCTGCGGTCGGCCGGCTTCTCCGGTCCCCTGATCCTGCACGGCCTCCCCGAAGCCGCCGTCCCCGCCGCCGTCAGCCACCTCCGCGCCGTCCTCGCGGAGCCCGCAAGCGGCGATCACCCCGAGCGCCCCGCCAGTCGCTAACGAGGCGACGGCGGGCTCTGAGCCGGTCGTGCCGGTGCGGGGCGGTCCGCCCGGTCTTCACCGGAAGATGCTCGGTCCTGCTCGATGGTGCGGAACCCGGCGGTTGGGTGGTGGTTTCGGGGGGCGCCCGTTCCCGGGCCCACTCGGGGCCAGCCCTAACCGCCTCAAGGAGTACGGCTCGGGCATGGATCCGACCCAGGCGGGCCCACCGACCCTGGACCGGATCCGGGACATCGCCGGAGGAATCGGGGGGCCGTCGTCCCCACTCCCTCCGACGCGGGCCGCGGGATCAGGGACCAGGCCGGCTCAAACCGCCAGCGGACCTACCAGGCGAATCCCCGGCGGTGACCTGGATCCCGGATAACCCGACGGACCGGCCAGGTGCGCGCCGTGGCCCTCGCCCGGAATCGGCCGAACCCTGGTCTGGGGCACGCATCTCCAGGAACGGCTAGGCCGAGGCCGGCCGGTCCGGGTGGAGCGGGAGGACCGCGCTGTCTCGGTCGTCGACCTCGAGGTCGAACTCGAGGGCGTGGGACGCCTTCAGGGCCGCGAGGACCGCGTGGCGGATCTCCTCGTCGGGGGTGTCCGGGCGGCAGGGGAGCACGACCTCGTCGGCGGGGCGGTCTGACCTCCCCGGTCCGACCACGGGGGCGATCCGGCGGGCCTCGACGTTCTCGCGGGCGATGCTGGTGACGTAGGCGGCGGCGAGGGCGACATCCCCGTCGCAGGAGAAGCCGACCCGGTAGGCGGCGGCGTCGACGAAGGCGTCGAGGTGGGCCAGTTCCGCGATGCCGGCCGCGATCCGCTCGGCGGCGGCCAGCCAGCGCGCGTGGTCGGCCGGCGACACCACGCCGGCAGGCGCCCAGAAGGGCAGGAGGTCACCGCGGACGGGCGGACCGCCCGTCGACGCCGGCTCTCAGTACTCGTCCCAGCGACCGAGCCACTCGCTCGCCATCCCGCGTCGCTCCCCGATCATGGCGGCGCGCCGCGCGCCGCGTCGCGATCCTGCTCTCCGACAATGATGCGCCATCATAGCGGTCTCGCCAGGGCCCGAGGGCCCGGCACGGCGCGACAGGTGCCCGGCCCCGGGGTGCCCCTCCCGGGGGGCGGACCGGGTCGACGCGTCTGGTCGGCCGGGGGGCCTGACGGCACCGGCCGGGTGGCTCGGTGGCAGGGAGACGGACCACGCCTGGACGGGGAGCGATGGTCGGGCGCGAGGCGGTGGACGGCCCCGGGTGGCCGACGGGCGAGCTTCGCCTGGGGGTCGAACGCGTCGGCGGGCGGTCGGCGCTGACCGCGGTCTATCGGTCGGCGCCGTTCCACCTCGGCCATCCCAGCCGGCGGGGCGCCGGGGGCGACGGGGTGGCCGACGTGATCGTCCAGCAGGTCGGCCCCGGGCTCTTCCCGGGTGAGCGGCTGCGGACCTCGCTGACGGTCGGGCCGGGCGCGGCGCTGACCCTCCGGGGACAGTCGGCGACGAAGGTCTATCCCTGCCCCGATCCGATCGGCCGCCCCGCCGAGGCGGTCACGGTGGCCGACGTCGCGGCCGGCGGCCAACTGGTGCTCCTGCCCGGAGAGGTGATCCCGTACCGGGACGCGGCGTATTGCCAGGCGACGCTCGTCGACGTCGCGCCGGGGGCGCGGTTCGCGGCGTCGGAGATCCTAACGGCCGGCAGAGCGGCGATGAGCGAGGTCGACGCCTACGCCGTGCTGGACCTGCGGCTGCGGGTGGGGCGTGGCGGGCGTCCGGTCCTGGTCGAACGGACGCTGCTCGACCCGACCACCCGGCCGGCGGTCGCGCCGGGGCGCCACGGCCCGTGGCCGTGCGCGGGAACGCTGGCCCTGGTCGGGTTCGGCGCGGCCGGGCGGCGCCTCGGGCGGTCTGCCGCCGGGGACGCGGTCTGGTGGGCGGGCGACGGCGACGACCACGTCGCCGTCGTCCGGCTACTGGGCGAGACCGCCCAGGCCGTCCGCGCCGTGATCGACCGCCTGCTGGGCGAGGTCCTGGCGGGGGCCGACAGCCGCCGCGTGGAAGAGGCCGAGGGCAACCTGGCTACCCGTCCGTGGACGCTCGGCGGCTGATACGGAATTCGGGCGATCGTCGCCGCCTCACTTGGACGGTCCATCACCGGTCGGTCCCTGAGCCTCTGACCTCGGGGCAAGCCCCGGGCGGGCACGGGACCGACCGAGCCCGCGAATCCTCGAGCGATCGCCCGGAGTCCGTAGAGTCGCTCGCCCCTGGAGCCTCATGCCAGGCCCCCCGTGCGCCTCATGCCCTGCCCCGGGCACGACGCCCAGCCTGGCTGCCGGCGCCAACCTGGGGGCGCTTACCAGGGGGAACGGATCCGGGGTCGGTGCTTCCGTGTCCAGGAACGATGGGCCCACCTGTCCCAGAGGGGAAGCGTCCTCATACGGAATCCGGCTGTCTGGAGGTATCGGGGAGACGTGCCGGCGGACGGGCCCGTCCGGGACAGGGCCCGGGCTCACAGACGAGGCCGGCCGCGGGCCCGGGGCAGAGCCGCGGCGATCTCCCGGGATCCACATCGCGTCGCGGCGGTGCATTCCAACGGGAAGTGGCGGCGCATCAGGAGTGCGATAGGCCGTACTGGTCGGCCGGCCATCGTCCGATGTTATGCCAATGTTGTGATATGGCAGGCCGCCGCCACCTCGAGGTTCGGGGCCATACAGTCCCCATGCGAGCCGGTCAGTAGCCCACTTTCGACCTGGACAGGCGTTGTGGCGGGTCGGCTGGGGCGCGCCGGTGACCAACACTGACCTCCACAGCCCGGGCCTTGACGATATCGCGATACGGTGATACAATCGGTTTGTCAGTGGAATGAGGAGGAACCCATGAAGACCCTGCGCCACCTGTTCGCCCGGACCAATCGCCCCAGCGGATCCCGCTTCGACCGCTACTACGCCGAGGTCGCCCGCTCCGGCGCCGGCTACCCGACCGCCGACGAGGCCCGTCGGGACCTGCAGCGCTACGACCGGTCCAGCCAGGCCTACGGCTGGTTCCGCTAGTCGTCGACGTCAGACGTCCACGTTCGACATCGACGCGAGCGCACCAACGCCACCCACGACGGGAGACGACGCCCCGGGCAGGAATGCCCGGGGCGTCGCCGTGTCTACGGGGATGCGATGTTTGGGTCGGACGCCTTGCCGTCGCCTTGAGGCGCGGGATGACCGGGTGGCGAGGCGGCCGCTACCCACCGGCGGGGTGGACGCCGCCGTCGGCGTTCGCGTTGCCTTCGGCGCTCGAGCCGCCGGCGGGGTCCCCGAGCCAACCGGCTACCCGGGACGGGGTGACCTGGCTGGCGAGGAGCTCGGCGAAGCGGGCCTGGCGCCCGGCGGCGGGTGCGGCGTCGAGCCAGGCTCCGAGCAGGTCACGCCCGGCGTGGTAGGTGAAGACGTAGGCGCGCCAGAGCGGGTCGGTCAGGAAGCGGAGGCGGTGGCGGGCGTCGCGCTCCTCCTGGGCCCCGTAGCGCACCAGGTAGGCGACGACCTCGTCCTCGCCGCGCCCCTCCTCGTGCAGCAGCAACGCGGCGTTGGCGCCGACGGCGCGCAGGGCCCGGCCGGCGGCGTCGATCCCCGCTTCCCGCTCGGGGTCGCCGGTGAGGCCGGCCGCCGGGTAGAGGGTCTCGGCCTGCCAGGCGTAGGCCTCGTCGTTCGGGAACGCGATCCCCTCGGCGAGGGTGGCGATGCCCTCGGAGATCACCGCCTGCGGGGTGCTGATCAGCTGGACGGCGTGCTCCCCCCAGCCGCGCTCGCGGTAGAGGCGGCGCTCCTTGGTCGCGTGCTCGGTGTGGTGGCCGGGATAGGCCTCGTGGCAGACCAGGGCCGTCAGCGCGTTGGCCCGGATCGGCAGGTCGGTGTTGATCTCGACCCGGGAGCGGGCGTCACCCAGGTACCAGTTGTAGCCGCTCCACGGCTTGTCCGCGACGAGCGCGAACTCGACCGCCTCGCCGTCGGGCAGGTCGACGAAGGCGGCGGTGCGGGCGCGGATCTCGGGGACGATCACGTCGATCAGGCGGCGGGCGGTCTCGGGCGAGACCTCGAAGCGGCGGCGCCAGGCCGCCATCCGCTCGGGGACCGACCCGTCACCGGGCAGCTGGGCGTCGAGGTCGGCGAGCGCCGCCTCGAAGGTCGCCTCGGGCGTGCGCTCCGGCGCGATGTCGAAGCATGCGCGGACCTCGTCGGCGTAGCCCAGGTCCTCCCCGGCCAGCTTGCGGCAGACGGCGACCATCGCCGCCGCCTGGGCCGCGAGGTAGGCGCGGCGGCCGGCGGGGAGGTCGGCGTCGGCGACCTGGCCGGCGAGGGCCCGTGCCTGCTCGAGCAGCCCGAGCGGCGTGGCCGGCTCGGCGGCGGCGATCCGGTCGCGGGCGGCGGGCGGGCCGGTGTAGGCGTCGACGAAGCCGGGCACGTGGTGCTCGATCCCGAAGGCGAGCGCCACGTAGTCGTGGGAGATCGGGTCGAATCGGCCGTCGGTCACGCGTCGCCTCCTGGGGCGCCCGGCTCCCGGCGGTCCGCCGCGCGGACCGCCGTCCGGGCGGGGCCGACAGTCTAGCCCGCGTCGCCCACGAGCCGGGCGACCGGCGCGCACCAGGGAGCGCCAGGGAGTCCGACGACCAGGGCTATGCCAGGAGTGCGGGAGCGGCGACGTCGGAGGCGTGCCCGGCCAGGAGTCTCGCCCAGCCGCGAGACCCGGGTGACCAGGCATCCGGGAGCGGGAAACACGCCTACCTGGGAGACACTGGAGGCGGACACCCGCGGGGCAGTAGGCATCAGAGGGGTGGGAGACGCGCGGGGGGCGGGGCCAACTGGCCCCGCCCCCCGCGCTCGTCGTGGCTCGCCGTGGTCGGCCGCGGGGGCCGGCTAGTAGACCTCGAGGTAGCGGTCGCGCTCCCAGGAGGAGACGTGGCGGCGGAACTCGCCCCACTCGGCGAGCTGGGCCTCGGTGAGGCGCTCGAAGACGTGGTCGCCGAGGGCGGCCCGGATGACCTCGTCGGCCTCCATCGCGGCGACGGCCTCGCCGAGCGTGGCCGGCAGGGTCGGGATGTTGCGGCGCTTCAGGTCCTCGTCGGTGAAGTGGTAGAGGTTCTCCTCGACCGGCTCGGGGAGGGGAGTCTCCTTCTCGATGCCGTCGATGCCGGCGGCGAGCATGGCGGCGAAGGCGAGGTAGGGGTTGCAGCTCGGGTCCGGGCAGCGAAGCTCGATCCGGGTGGCGGCGGTGTTGCCGCCGCGGATCGCCGGGACGCGGATCAGGGCCGAGCGGTTGGTGCGGGCCCAGGCGACGTAGACGGGGGCCTCGAAGCCGGGGACGAGGCGGCGGTAGGAGTTGACCAGGGGCGCGATCACGCCGCAGAGGCCGCGGGCGTGGGCGAGTTGGCCGGCGATGAAGTGCTTGGCGACCTTGGAGAGGCCGTAGGGGTCGCTCTCGTCGACGAAGGCGTTCTTGCCCGTGTCGATGAAGCCGAAGCTCTGGTGGCAGTGCATGCCCGAGCCGTTGACGCCTTCGAGCGGCTTCGGCATGAAGGTGGCGTGGAGGCCGTGCTTCTGGGCGATCGCCTTGAGGATGTACTTGAAGCTGACGGCGCGGTCGGAGGTCGGGATCGCGTCGCCGTACTCGAAGTCGATCTCGTGCTGGCCGATCGCGACCTCGTGGTGACTAGCCTCGACGTCGATGCCCATGTCGGCGAGGGCGGAGACCATGTCCTTGCGAACGGTGCCGGCGAGGTCGGTCGAGAGGTCGAAGTAGCCGCCGCGGTCGTGGGGCAGCGGCGCGATGTCGCCGTTCTCCTTGGTGAAGAGGAAGAATTCGAGCTCGGGGCCGACCTTGTAGGTGTAGCCGAGGGCGGCGAGGCGCTCAAGCTGGCGCAGCAGGACGCCGCGGGGGTCGCCGGGGAAGGGGTCGCCGTTGGGGCTGTAGACCCAGCAGATGACGCGGGCGGTGGTGAACTCGCCGCGCTCCCAGGGGATGACGCGGAAGGTGGAGAGGTCGGGCTGGAGGTACATGTCGGACTCGGCGATGCGGGTGAAGCCCGCGATCGAGGAGCCGTCGATCCACTGCCCGCCGTCGATGATGTGGTCGAAGATGGTGGCGGGGATCGTCACGCTCTTGACGATGCCCATCACGTCGGTGAACTGCAGGTTGATGAACTTGACGTTCTGCTCCGCGACCTGGCGAAGGATCTCGTCCTTGCTCGGCTGGGCGCCCAGGATCATCTCGCGCGGAGTCTCGACCTCGGTGACCATCCGTCGTCCTCTCCCTCGTCCAAACGGCCGCTGCCCGCGCGCGCCGATCGGGGCCGCCCCCCATGGGGCGGCGACCGACGGCGGTCTCCGGTCGCGGGTAACTGGGGAAGCGTAGCGGGACGGTTGCGGGGACGTCATCGTGCGAACGGCCGCAGGCGCCAGGCGCATTTTGGGCATGTTGCACAGGTAGGAGCGAGGTCGTGGCGCTGGGCATTGCGGTTGGGAGCAGGGCGCACGGCCGTGTGCCCCGACGCGGCGTGGGGAACGGGCGGCGGTCCGGCGTCCGACGGTCGGCGGCAGGGACCCGCGTGTCCCGTCGGGGCGCACGGCCGTGCAGCCGGGCGCACGGCGGCCGTGCGCCCGGTCGCGGTGGCCGCCCGGTCGCGGT
>CADCWG010000056.1 GCA_902806335.1 uncultured Thermomicrobiales bacterium
GCCCCCCGCCGAGGAGGACGCGGCCCCGGAGCCGGCCCCGGCGGCACCCACCCCGGAGACGCCGGCACCGGCCAAGCGCACGCGCCGCCGGCGGACCACGGCCGCCGCGTCGTAGGGCCACTTCGGGTCGCGCACCGGCGCGTACCAGACGGATGCACCGCTCGGGAGGGGGGCCGGGTTCCCGGCTCCCCTCCCGGCGCGTCCGGGCGGCCCTCGCCCGTCCGGCACCCTCCCAAGCCCGATCGGGTCGTCGGCTGCGTGCCGGCACGGCACGGACGGGACGGCCCAAGCCGGTATCGAGCCTCGGCCCCGGTGGGCGGGGCATGGCGGCGGTTGCACCACGGCGCGGCGCATCGGGTGGCCGCCGATCAGTCGGCGGCGGGCGCCTCTCCCACAATGGTGGACCCGCGATGGTGGACCCGCTGGGCCGGCCTGGGGCGTGGCGACGGGTGGAGCGCGGCCGTCGCCGACGTAAGGCTCATCCCGGGCTCCTCGCGAGGCCGACCCGACGCTCGGAGGAGAACGTCGCGCCGCTGGGGAAGGGGCGGCAGCCCGGTCACCCCTGCCCGTCGGAGTCAAGAGTGCCGGGCGGTCGGGGAGCCGGGGGGGCGGCCGCGCTGAGGGCGACCCGCGCATCGCGGGACCGCTCGGCGGCGCGGATCAGCGGGGCCGCCACGAGGGTGGCGACGGTGATCACCCCGCCGCTGAGGACGAACGGCAGGAGTGGGTCGACGCCGTAGAGCGGGGACCCGAGGAGACCGATGGTGGCGGCGCCCAGGGTGCCGGCGCTGGCGAACGCCCCCTGCACCCGCCCGACCACCCGCGGGTCGGCCTCGCTCGCGAGGTAGGCGTCCAGCGTCGGCAGGGCGACGGACGCGAAGAGGCCCTCGACCACGCCGAGGGCCAGGATCGCGCCAACGGACGGCGCCAGCCCGTAGGCGACGATGATCCCGCCGAGCGCGAGGTTGGTCCCCAGCAGGATCGGCCAGCGGCGGTGGCGGCCGGCGATCCTGCCTCCCAGCGGCGCCAGCACCAGTAGCGCGATCGCGAAGGTGCTGAAGGTGAGGCCGATCTGGAAGTCGGTCGCGCCGAGGTCGTCGACGTAGATCCCCCAGATCGAGTTGACGAGGCCGGTGGGCACCTGGGCTGCGGCGCCGAGCAGGAAGGCGCCGACGAGGGGCGCGGCGAGCAGCGCCCGGAGCGGCACCGGCTCCGGCGCGGGGTTGAGCGGCGTGCTCGCCGTCGGGTCGGCCTCGCCGGGCACGCCCGGCCGGGGGGCGGTCCGGGGCACGCCGACGCCCCGGAGCCAGCGGAGCGTTCCCAGCGCGACCAGGCCGGCGAGGGCGCCGGTGACGACGAAGAGCGCGTCGGCGCCGGCGACGCCGACGATGGCGCCGCCGAGGATCGGACCGGCGAAGATCCCCCCGAAGAAGGCCGCGTTGAAGCCCGCGTAGGCGGCCCCACGGCGATGGGGCGGGGAGAGGTCGGCGACCAGCGCCCGCAGCGGGGGCAGGATCGCGGCCACGCCGGCGCCCTGGAGGACGCGGAGGCCGAAGAACCCGGCGGTGCCCTCGGCGGCCGCGAACCCGACCGTGGCCACCCCCAGCACGGCCAGCCCGCCGACCAGGACCGGCACCCGCCCGGCGCGGTCCGACAGCGCGCCGAGGGGAAGCTGGAGGGCGACCTGGGTGAGCAGGAAGGCGGCCGCCATCGCGCCGATCGCCCCGAGCGAGACGCCGCGGGCCTCGGCGGTGACGGCGAGGAAGGGCAGCACCATCCCGTCGACCGCCCCGGCCAGCAGGGCGACGACGAGGACCGCGCGCAGTCCCGGCGCCCGGAGCACCCACGGCACCACGATTCCGAACCGGCCCACCGCCACCCGCCCCCGTCCTCGTCCGTCCGACCGCCCCGGTACGATCCCCTCGCCCCAGCGCTTGGGACGCGGCGGGGCGGCGAGGGGGCGTCCCGCCACTCCGCGCGCCATCTCCGAAGGCATCTGTCCCGCTCAGCGTAGCGTGGACGGCCCAACCCGGCATTGGCCGGTGCACGTTGCACCGGTTCCATGCGATGGCGGACGCACGGCGCGGCCACGCGGCTCACCTCGCCGTGTCCGATGTCACGGTCGGAGCGCGGGGCGTGTCGTCCGTTGGGGAGGCTCCCGACGACCCGAGCGAGGGGGAGGGACGATGCACGGCGACGGTCAAGACGGGTGGCGGCCGGACCCGGCGCCCCGCCGGCTCCGCGGCCGAGCGCGCGTCCCGGCGTTGGATCGCTGCCGGCCGCTCCTTGGCGTCGAGCGACGACCATGCGCGCACGTGGCACCGGCCGTCGCCCCCGTCGACGGGGTGGCGCGGTCCGTCGGCACGGAGGGCGGCCGGAACCGCGGTGTGGCCCAGGCCCCTCGCCGCGACGACGGAAGGCGTTCAGACCGTCGGACGGCCCGTGCCGCGTACGGACCGACGCGGAGCGCACGCGGGCAGGGCTGGTGAGCCCTCGCTCCGGTGGTGCCGGGTCAGGGTGGCGGGTGTCCGCCCCACGGCGGGGAGGAGCAGGGGTGCAGGTATTTCTCAGAACCAGGCGCCTTGTGCTGCGCCGGTTCACCGACGCTGACCTGGACGATCTCGTCGCGCTCGACGCCGATCCGGCGGTGATGCGATTCCTGACCGGAGGTCGGTCGACGCCTCGCGATCACGTTCAGGATGTCGTCCTGCCCGGGTTTCGCGAGTGGTACGCCCGGTCGGACGCGTTCGGGTACTGGGCGGCGATCGAGCGGTCGACCGGACAGTTCGTGGGCTGGTTCGAGTTTCGGCCAGTGGGAGGCCGTCCCGATGGTGACGTCGAGCTCGGCTACCGGCTCAAGCGGGACGCGTGGGGGAAGGGCTACGCCACCGAAGGCGCGCGTGCCCTGGTCCGGAAGGGCTTTACGGAGTTCGGCGTGCGGCGGGTCGTGGCGACGACGATGGCGGTCAACGTCCCGTCCCGGCGCGTGATGGAGAAGGTGGGCCTGCGCCTGGTGCGGGCCTGGCGGCAGGACTGGCCCGATCCCATCGAGGGGAACGAGCACGGCGACGTCGAGTACGCGCTGACGAAGGCCGAGTGGGAGCGATGGGAGGCGGCCGGGACGGGCCCACCGGACGCCGGCGCGTGAGGGTGCCGGTCTGCGTGGACCTTGGGTCGACCCTACCTCGCTGCGCGGCCACGGCCGGACACGCCTCACGCCCGGTGCGGTGCCGTCGGGCGTCGTGCTGGTCGGCCGCCGGCATGCGGCGGTCCGCCGCCCCCTCACAGGTGCCGGCGCCAGGCGGAACCCCGGCGAGGCGGTGGCGACCTCGGGGCCGGGCCGCGTGCCCATGAGGGCGGCCAGTCGCTGTTGGATCCGTCGGGGTAGGAGCGACGCCCGGGGAGGGGACCAACGGGTCACCCGGGCTCACTGGGCCGGGCGGTGGACTGCGCTATACTGCGCGCACCCGCACGGACGTTCGAGCTGTCCGGACACTGCTGGCCTTGGGGCCGGCCGGTCCGGGAAGGGGCCACCCGGTGGCACCGCAGACGCCCACCGCCCCGACCGCGGGCGGTTCCAGGTTGCCCGGCACGTCGTTCGCCGACGCCGTGGCGCGCCTCCATGCCGACCTGCGCCGGGACGGGGTGCCTGTCGCCGACATGCGCCGTGCCGCCTCGCTGGAGCTGCTCTACGCCGGGGCGGCCGACCTCGGCCGCGTCGCCCCGGAGCGGGCCGGCGGGCAGCCGATCCGCCGCCTGGAGGACGAGCCCCGCGTGGTGGCCCGGCCGGTGGCGCCGATGGCCCGGGGCGGCTCTCGGCTGCGGGCCTTCCTGGACGGCAGCCAGCGGACCTTCCTCGTCTGGCGCCTGGGCCTGGTCCCGGTCGCGGCGACGGTCGCCGCGGCGGCGGTGCTGACCCGGGACCGCGCCGGCAACCCCGCCATCGCGCCGGGCACCCTCCGCCTCGAGCATGCCTGGCTGATCCCGAGCGGCACCGGCGAGCCCGCCGTGGACGACCTGCTGGCCCGCCTGGACGCCCACGGGATGCGGGTGATCGACCCGGTCGCCCGGGCGGCCAGGGACGAGGAGGAGTACGCCGCCGTCGCCGGCGACTACGGGAAGATGATCGAGGCGGCCTACGTCGCCGCGCGCGCGGTCCGCGAGCAGCTCGAGATCGCGCTGCTCGACGACTGGGCGAGCGCCGCCGGCCGGGACGACGACGGGTGGCTGGTGGTCGACGGCCGGCTCCGGCTCGCGGTGCCGCGGGCGGTCGGGCTGGTCAAGGACCTCTCCAACCAGCACCTGGCCGGGCTGGAAGCGATCGAGTTGTTCGGCCTCCCGCCGGGGCACCGCACCACCGCCTTCGTGCCCAGCGACCGTCGCCGGCGGCCGGTGCCGGCGGCCGACGAGGCGCGGGCGAGGACCTTCGCCCCGGCCGCGATCGACGAGCACGCGCCGACCCTATGGTACCTGCGGATGCACGACGCCACGGGCCAGGACGCCCGCCACGCGCTGGTGCGCGTCGAGGCCCCGCCCGACGTCCGCGAGACCGCGGCGATCGACGAGCTGTCGGCGTGGCTGCTGGCCGAGAAGACGCCGCGGGCGACGGCTGACGCCCGGTGGGCGACGCTGCTCTACCCGGTCCACTACCTGGAGCAGGTGCTCAAGCGGCGCGTCGCCGCCGACACCCGCGGCTGGCCGGCGTGAGCGGCGGGCGGCGCTGGGGAGCGTGCCGTGCCGCGCGGGCGGCCGTGGTCGGCGGTCGTCCGGTCTCTCCGGTCACGGGGGAGGCGCCCAGGGCGAAGGTGTCCGAGGCAGGTGGTCGGTCACCGGGCAGGGTTTGCCCTGCCCCGACGGGACGAACGCTCTGACGCCGGATCGTGGCCGAGTCGCTCGGCCTCGTGGTGCCCGTGCGAACCGGGGTCGTAGGAGCCAGACGTGATGACGGACACGATCGCGGGGCGGAACGGGCATGGGGCGCTGGGCGCGGAGGGGACGCTCTCGCCGCTCGGGCTGGGGGGCGACGGGCTGACCGGGCCGGTGTCGGGGCTCGCCGCCGAGGAGGTGGCGCTGCTTGAGCGCTTCGGCGACCTGGTCGATACCCGGACCGGGGCGATCGGCCGCGTCGTCGGGAGCGAGAAGGAGCCCGCCGGCGCCCACCGCTTCTGCATGTGGGCCGACGACGACGCGCGTTCCCTGGACGTCGGCCACGTGGTGGTCGCCTTCTCCGAGGAGGCGGCCGTGATCGGGGTCGTCGACGAGCCGCGGCGCTTCAGCGACCTGCGGACCTTCCTCGACGACTACTTCGACCGCCACGTCGAGCGGGCGCTGGCCGAGGAGTTGGCGACGCGGCGGCCGGAGATCCTGGTCTTCTGCGTCGACGTGCTGGCGACGAAGCACCTCCGCTCCGACGTCACCTCCCACCGCCCGCCGGTCGCCGGCGCGGTCTACTTCGCGACCCCGGCCGCGATCGACTACGCGCTCGGACGGCAGGACTTCAGCGGCGTGGCGATCCCCGCGCTGATGCACACCAACGGCAACGCCGCGCGGGACGCGGACGGCGCCGAGCGGCGCGACGCGGCCGGCAACGTGGTCTTCCAGCGGGCGCCGGTCTGGGTCGATGGCGACTACCTGCTCGGCCCCGAGGCCGGGCACGCCAACTGGACCGGCCAGTCGGGCCTGGCGACCAAGACCAGCCACGCCCTGTTCCTGACCAGCGCCGTCTTCCAGAAGCTGCGCGCCCAGGGCGAGTCCGTCGCCGCCCTGATGTTCAACGTGAAGGGGCCGGACCTGCTCTGGCTCGACAAGTCGGCCGAGCCGGGGCCGGGCGAGGAAGCCGCCTACGCGGCGGCCGGCGCCCGCGGGCTGCGCGAGGAGGACCGCGACGCCTACGCCGCGCTCGGCCTCGAGCCGCGGCCCTTCGCGCCCTTCCGCGTCTTCGCGCCGTTCAAGCCGGGGCACGACCCTTCCCGCCCGGGCCAGACGGCGGTCTACCTGGAGCGGGAGCGCTACCACGGCGCGCTGAACACGCTCCGCGACGCCCCGGCCGAGACGGCGGGGGTGGTCTACCCGATCCTGTGGAACGTGCAGGCGCTGCTGCGGCAGCCGCACAAGGTCTTCGACCGCGGCGACCTCGACGACAAGCTCTGGGGGTTCATCTACGAGCTGCGCGAGCGGCAGATCGAGTCGATGAACCAGCTCGACACCCTGTTCGGGGAGATCGCCGCCCACTTCGAGGCGGACCCGAGCGCCAGCGACTGGCACGGCCACCACAAGTTCACGATCAACAAGGCGCGCAACCGGATCCGCGCCCTCCCCGACAAGCTCGGCGGCCTGCTCGCCCGGAGCGCCGTCCAGTACGGCAACCTGCCGAAGGTCGACGACCCGTTCGAGGACCAGGAGCTGCGCGTCGTCGACATCGCCAACTGCAACACGGTCGCGCAGGAGCTGATCGTCAGCGCGGTGATCAACAAGGTCTGGAAGATGGCCGAGGAGGAGAAGCTCCAGGTCAAGAAGCTGATCGTCTTCGTCGACGAGCTCAACAAGTACGCGCCCGGCGGCGGTGAGGGTGGGCTTCGCGACACCCTGGTCGACATCGCCGCCCGCGGCCGGCACCTCAACGTCGTGCTCTTCGGCGCCCAGCAGTTCCGCTCCAAGGTCGACGACGAGATCCTCGGCAACTGCGGCACCTCGCTCTACGGCCGGGTCGGCGACGAGGAGATCACCAACAGCGCCTACCGCTCGCTCTCCGAGACGGCGAAGGCCGAGCTGCTTGGGCTGCCGAAGGGGAGGCTGCTGGTCCGCCACGCGCACTTCCGGGCGCCCCTGTTCGGGACGTTCCCGTTCCCGCCGACGGTCGCCGGGATGGCCGGCCAGCGCGTCTTCAACGGCGGCCGCGCCGTCGCCACGGCGGGCAACAGCGCCAGCGGTGGCAGCGGCAGCGGCAATGGCGACGGCCCCGTGGTGGGTACCCGTGCGGTCGTGCCGATCGCGAGCGCCAACGGCCACGGCCACCCGGCCGACGGGATCTGGAAGATGCTGGTGCGCCACCTCGGCGAGGACCGGGCGCCGCGCAAGGCCGAGGTGCGGACCCTGGCCGACGGGCTGGACCCGGCGACGCTCAACGAGATCTGCTCCAAGGTCGACCAGACGACCCTGGCGAGCCGGGGCAAGGTCGGCTACAACCCGTGGCGAATCGTCCAGAGCGATCTGTCCCGGGCGAAGGCCCGGGGACGATGAGCCGCGGGCGCGACGCGTTGCCAGAGCCGGCACCGGCACCGCGATGAACCGCCCCCCCATCCCCCGTAGGGGCGCGATTCATCGCGCCCCCGCCGCCCATCGCGCCCCCGCCGCCACCAGGGACCCCCGATGACCCGTCCGATCCGGATCGCCCACCTGGCCGACACCCATCTCGGCTACCGCGCCCTCCACCGCATCGACCCCGCGACCGGTCGCAACCAGCGGGCGCTCGACGTCGAGGCGGCCTACACCGCCGTCGTCGACGACATCCTCCGCCAGGAGGTCGACCTCGTCGTCCACGGCGGCGACGTCTTCCACCACACCCGCCCGTCGTGGGGCTCGCTCGGCCACTTCGTCCGCCAGACGCGTCGCCTGGTCGAAGCCGGGCTGCCGACGGTGGTGATCGCCGGCAACCACGACACGCCGCGGCTGCGGACCAGCGGCTCGGCCTTCTCGGTGCTCCAGCTGGCGCTGCCGGATGTGCGCCTCGTGACCGAGTACGACCTGGAGGAGGTGCCCTACCCGGACCTCGACCTGCTGGTGACGGCGGTGCCCCACGGGGCGCTGACCAACCCCAACCCTCCAACCCCGTACCCGCAGGCCGACCGCCGCAACCTGCTGCTCACCCACGGCCTGGTGCCGGGCGCGATCAAGCGCCGCAACGAGCCCGGCGAGGAGGAGCTGAGCGGCGCCCTGCTCGACCCCAACTTCGACTACGTCGCCCTCGGCCACTACCACGTCTGGGGCGCCCAGGGCCACAACGCCTGGTACAGCGGGTCGACCGAGCGGACCGGCTGGGGCGATCTCGACGCCACCCCGGGCTACGTGGTGACGACCCTCGGCGCGCCCGGCGAGACGCCGCGGGTCGAGCACCGGCCGATCGCGACCCGCCCGATGCGCCTGCTGGCGCCGGTGCCGGCCGAGGGGATGGAGGCCCGCGAGCTGGCGGACCTGATCCTCGGCCAGGCGGCGGCGCTGCGGCTGCCGGACGCGATGGTCCGGGTCCGCGTCGACGGGGCGGCGCGGCCGACCCGGCGGGAGGTCGAGGCGATCGTGCGGCGGGAGGCGGCATCGGTCGTCTGGTCGCTGGAGGTGCGGGCGCCGACCGAGGGCGTGCTGACCATCTTCGGCGAGCGGCCGACCGACGGCGCGGCGCCCGACCTGCGGGCGCTGTTCGACGCCTTCGTCGAGGAGGAGGTGACCGCTCGCCACGACGCCGCGTTCGTGGCCGCGTTCCGGGAGCGGGGAGGCGCCGTGCTGTCGGAGGCGATCGCGGCCGCCGAGGCGGTGGCGACCACGGAGGACGGGGCGGCGTGATCGTAGCCGAGCTCGAGATGGAGCACTACAAGCAGTTCGCCGGCAGCCACCGGATCGTCTTCCCGTCGGCCGGCGTGGTGGCGGTGATCGGCGACAACGGGGTCGGCAAGACGACGCTGTTCGAGGCGATCGAGTGGTGCCTCTACGCGCCGCGCGAGATCCGCAACGCCGAGATCCCGCCCCGCACCGGGGGCGGCCCGACCGCCGTCCAGGTCACGCTCGAAGACCCGCGCGACGGGCTGCGCTACGTGGTCCGGCGGTCGGTGAAGGCCGGACGCTCGGCGAGCGCCGAGCTGTGGCGAGAGGACCGGCCGGAGGAGCGGATCGTCACCGGGCCGCAGCAGGTCACGAACTACGTCGCGTCCCGGCTGATCGGGCTCGGCCACCGCGCCTTCGTCTCGACGTTCTTCACGCGCCAGAAGGAGCTCGGCTTCTTCGCCGGGATGGGCGAGACCGACCGGCGGCGGGAGGTCGCCCGGCTGCTGGGGCTGGAGACGATCCGGCAGGCGCAGGAGGCGATCGGGGAGGCCCGCGCCGAGGCCCGCGCGGCCTCCCACGCCCTGCGCCGGCAGTTCGAAGAGCAGTCGGCCGGGCGCGACTTCGCCGCCGAGGCGATGGCGGCGCGGGCGGCGAGCGAGGCGGCGCAGGGGGCGGTCGAGGCGGCGGTCGCGGGGGTGACCATCGCCGCGCGGGCGACCCGGGCGGCCGAGGAGACACTCGATCGCCACCGGGTCCTCGAGCGGCGCGACGGCGAGATCCGGGTCGAGCTGGAGCGGATCGGCGGCGACGAGCGGGCCGCAGCGGCCCGGCGCGACGGCGCCGTAACCGAGCTTGACCGGCTCGACGCCGCCGCGCGCGAGCGGCTCGGGCTCGCCGCGGCGGCCGCCGAGGAGCCGGTCCGGCGATCGGCCCTGGCCGGGCACGAGGCG